>VGWB01000135.1 GCA_016873755.1 Ignavibacteria bacterium
GGAGAGATCTTCGATACAATCCTTGAAGCAAAGGTTGTCACAGAGAGGTGGAGAAAGCACTACAACACGATCAGGCCTCACAGCTCGTTGAACTACAGGTCACCAGCACCAGAAACATACTTCCTGCGACAGGTTGCCAATGCCTAACGCCAGGAAAAAACTAGATCAACATTGGCTCACAAACAGGGGTCTGGTCACTTTGACTAGGTGTTGTAAAGCGACGTGCGTCCCGAGTTGTTACCTGTTTCTGGATCCAATCTCAGCCCTCAGACCGTATTCGCAGTTGGCCAAGAACAGGCTATTCAATCACACGAAAGCAAGGATGCAGGAGCCGTGTAACCTGGAAGTCGGTGAAATCGGTTAGCAACGTGCATCCTGCTGTCTGCACCGAAAATTTCCTTTAAGCCAAAGGCTCAGAAGAAGTCTACCGACCAAAGCGGCGCTAGACAATAGGAATTCAAACAAATGCGTGTTGAAGGCTTCCTAGAGGAGGGGTTTTTGACTAATGATTGAGGAGGAATAAGCCAATGAAGAACATCACATTGCTGTTGTTGCTGCTTCTCTGCGGGATCAGGCTGGCTTGGGCCCAGAATATCCAACTCGGAGTCAAGGGAGGTGGAAACCTCGCGGTCTCAGCGGGTTCGTACCACGATTATCACTTGGGCTGGAGCATTCAGGATGAGGAAATCTATGCGAATGGATCATCATTCAGCTATGCTGTCGGTGGTTTCATCAATCTCCCACTCGGCACGCGATTCAATCTTTCCGCCGAGATTCTCCTATCGAACAAAACGCTAGTGTATGAGTATTATCTGAAAAGAAACTACAGGCCGTCCTATTCCGACAAAAAATACAAGATGATGAAGATTGAGTTCCCTGTACTTTTCGGGTATAGGATCTTCTTACCGCTCATGCTCTATGCAGGACCAAGCTACGGATTGATCTCTACGGAGGACGAAGGATTTGCTTCCGGCGAGTTTTGCATCAATGCGGGAATATCATACGATATCATGGAGAACTTGATCGCCGATGCCCGCGCAAGCTTCGGCCTCACTAATCTCTACAACGGAGATGGGTATGGCTACCTGAAACTAAAGCCGGAGATGACGACAAATGTTTACTTCTTGACGGTTGGGTATCGCTTCAGCCTCTAGCACAGCATGCGATTCAGCAGCAAAGCGAGAATGAAATTTAGAGCGTTGGAGGCTCAACCGGTTCATAATGTTTCGTGATATCACGCCGAAAACAACTACAAAGAGGTCTCGTGCCAAGCCAAAACATAAGGACGGACTATCTCAAGGAGGACCGCGGATTCACCGGTTCGGAGCCATCTTTTGCAAAAATTCCAAGAGGGATTTGGAAAGCGTCGATTAGGGCGCTACTCTAACGCCGTCCCAAAACCGCTGTAGGAAGTTGTGATTGAAGAAAATAGCCGGCCCCCGATTTGATCTTGCAACCAGAGTCTAGCCCGCTGATTTCTGGGGAGTGGTTCCGACATCGAAGAGCGTAACGAGATCTATCGCGCTCCGGGCCAAGATGCTATCTTGGAAATGATTGAAAAGCCGCGGCCTTTCCCGTGCCTTGCCAATGTAGCTGCAGTTCCGTAACCACCAGACCAGCAGTTTTGCTAGGTGCAGAAGGTTCCCTCTAGGGCTAGTGCCAAAGTTTCCCACGAGCGTTTTTTGCGAGTGGTTGAAACTTTGAGCATCCCGCCGTTTTCTGGCGGGAGCAAAAGCTTCCTTAGAAACAACAGAAGAGGCAATTCCGGGCATCCGGGATTGCCTCTTTGTGTGTGGTCGAACCTCTTCCTGAAGTGTCGATGAATGGCGCCACCCCTCTCACTTTAAAAGCATCATCCGCCTTCGAGCTATCCGTTTCTGACCCCCTTCCTCTCTTTGCTGCAAGAAAATCTCCTCGTCTTTTGGACAGGACTACTTGCTGCACCCGGTAGGTCCAAGGCCCTTTGTTACAGCGAACTACGCCACCGGAATCAGTAGCTCCCACTTTCGGATCTTGCTCCTCACATCACGTTCGTTGTTCTACCCTCCTGCGCTTCTTGTACTACGGGTGAAGCGATGCAGATATTGAAACAGGAATGTCGGGAGCAACTAAGGTGACGTGCTATTCTTCAGCAAATCCCTTGCTGAGGCCACGGAGCCTCCGCACCTCCATCGAACAAAGATGATGCTGTATGTCGGAGTCGTTGCCAAGAATTCTTCGGATTCAGAGAATTCCGGCCCCCAAGAAAAGAGCAATGAGGCCCAGCATGATCGAGACAATCATTTGCAGAGCACGCATCGTTACTTTCTTGAGGAATCGAGTTCCGAGGTAGGTTCCGATGAAGGCCGATGCTATAGCTGTGACCAGGATCAGCGACCTCTGGCTTGTCGCCGAGGCAACATGCGGAAGGTAGACTGCAAGCCGCGAAAAATCGACCATGCAGGCGATCACGACTCCGGTCGCGATGAACTGCTCTTTTGACAATCCGCATCGCAACAGAAATGCACTTCGGAATGCACCCTGATGGCCGGAAAGTCCGCCGAAAAAACCGCTCAGCAGACCGCCGAGAGGCAGGGACCTTGCTTCAAACGAGGGTCCCCGGGATTCGGGAATCACCTCCAGGCCGGCGAAGCCGAGCATGAGAATGGCAACGACGAGCTTGACCGGCATCACCTCGTACGAGTTCGAGAACAGGCTGTAGCTGAAGAGAGGTTGAAGATCTGAGAGCCAGACGAGAAGCCATGCGCCGAGGAGCGCTGCCACGACGGCAGGGATTCCGAACCGGAGGACTACCTCCTTCACTGCATGATTCGCTGAAGAGGACAAGCTTGAAGAGGTTGTTGAGCAGATGGACCGTCGCAGTCAGGGCGATTGCGACGTCGATCGGAAAGAAAACCGCGAACACCGGCATCAAGAGCGTCCCAAGCCCAAAACCCGAGAATAGAGTCAGACCGGAAGCCAGCAAAGCCGCGAAACCAAGGATGAAATAGTCCATTACTCGAAATCTCTTCCGGTTTTTGTTCTGTTGATTCGAACACCACCACGCCTACGGCTTTCAACAATCGCCCTGCAGAGAAGTTTCAACAAAAAGGGGGCAGCCCATTACACCGGACCACCCCCCGAAAGGGCCAACCACGAAGTGGTCAGCGCGTCAACACCATTTTTCGTGCATACGAAAAATCGGCAGCCTGTATCCTGTAGAGATAGACACCGCTCGCGAGATTTCCCGCATTGAACGTGACGTTGTGCCACCCCGCGCGCATCCCCTGCTCAAGAACCGTGCTGACAAGTTCACCAGTGACTGAATAGACTTTCAGCGTTACAAAGGAAGACTTCGGAATCGCGAAGCTGATTGTCGTGGCGGGGTTGAACGGATTGGGATAGTTTTGGCCAAGCGTGTAAGCGCTCGGTACCTCGCTCGCGGCATCCACTGCTGTGATGCCGCTGTGCATGCGCTTTGCGTACGTCGACGCCCATGTGACGTTCTTGTCGGTGTGGCACTGCATGCAGGTGTAATCGAGCGTCACGCCTGACATTCCGGCTGCGTCCGTCTTGATGAATTTGTACGTAACCGGCGGCGTCGCGGTGCTGGCGATGTCCTGCAGGTTGTCAAACATCGTGACGGGATCTGTGATGATCTTCCAATAATGAGTGCTCTGTTCCGAGATGTAGGGTGTAAGTTGGTCGCCATTCCTTGCGGCAAACGGCATGTGACAATCGGTGCACTCCGCCTTCGTCTTCAGAACATCATGGCCTGAGATCTGCTTGTTCGGGTGGCACGTCTGGCAGCTCGCCGACGCTTTCAGTCCGCCTTGAACGAAGTAGACACCTTTGTGCGGATCATGACAGGTGGCGCAGGTGAATCCGGCCTTGCCGTGTTTCGACGCGAGCATCATGTCTCCCTGTTCACGATGACGAATGAACCCGGTGCTTACGTTGTTCACAGTCCTCGCCTGCCACTCGACTCGTTGATTCCAGGGATATGTCGTAGTTCCCTCATTGCGATCCCTCGCGTGACAGTTGTTGCACGTTGTGAGACCTTCCTTAGGGGGCTTGGTACTCGGATTCGTCGTATGCGCTTTGGAGGGGCCGTGACATCCTTCACACCCGACGCCCGCCTCCGCCCAGCTTCCCTCAATTCCCGGATACATTTGGAACTCGGTCGTCTTTGTCTTGCTCGGTCCGGTAGTGTGGCACTTGTAACACGAATAGGCATAGGAGGCCTTCGTGAGGGTCCCCGACGTGTACGCAACCCATTTGCTCGTCGGCAGGTTGTACTGGCGGTTGTTGCCGTAGATAATGTAGCCTTCCTTGTCGAGGAAGCGCGCGTTGGAATGATACCCCCCCAGCACAAATCCAAGACTATCCCACGTCAATCCGCTTGGCGGCGTCGGGATCCCCGATTTCAGTTCATAGTTGACCTGCGATCCGACGGTCTTCTGTGCCTTCAGCACTGGATAGATGGGCCCGGTGCTTGCCTGCAGTTTCTGAATCTTATACGGATGTCCCGAAGCTTTCCAGTTGTTGTATGCCGCTGAATGGCAGTTCTTACACGACTCACTCCCTGCAAACTCCTGCGCAATCGCCGTGGAAGACGCGGCGAAGAGGAGAACGACGATAGAACGAAGTAACATCTCCTTCATGTTGCCTCCCTCATGAATGTGAATGTGTTGTGCTCAACGCAGCCATCTGTGAACGAACAGCAACCTCGTTTCACCTGTCAACTCGTAGCTATTTTCAGGAAAAAGCGGAGAAGAGACAACTGAACCTTTTCTTAAGATTCTCTTAAGCTGAATAGTAGCAACTATCCAACGCCCCGGTGCGTCCATCGTTTCCGGTTGATTTCGGCTTGGGACGGATGCCGACAGGTTCAACGTGAGAGCAGATCCAGAATGACGATCGAATCGAGCATCGCCAGCGCTGTGATACCCATGAACGCCGGAGCACGCAGGGGTCCGTGGAATCGTCCACCGGCGACCCGCATCGCAAACAACGCAGAGAGCGCCAGTATGATCGTCGCCAGAACGCTTATGAGGTATGCGGGCATGATTGATGGAGCTGATTGTGTAGCACCCGCCACAATATTTCGCGCAGCGGACATCCCATCCGGTTCCAGCATGGCACCGGGAAGAAAGGCAGACCATGCATTCAGTTTCAGCATTGCCTTGATCGCGTGTCCTGCTGCGAGAACAGGAACCAACGAAAATCCGATGCGCGAGAGCAATTCGGACATCGCGTAGGTCGATTTTGAGCACACCGCGGCAAGCCAGACGATACTCATCACCGCAGCCGGAAGAACCGCGAGAAACCAGACCGCCTCGAGCCAAGGGAACAGCTCCGGCCGATCCAGCTGCGTTGAAAGCCAGGCCGGGACGAAATGGAAGATCTTGTCCATGGCGGGGGTTTCGGCAAACAACTCGTGCGATACGAAACCGCATGCCACGAAGATGAACGCAACGGTGGCGAGGGGAGCGCGTTCAGGAATCTGCCGTCGCGCTTGGGATCGCAGATACCCAAATCCAATGTTGGCATGGGGACAAACTTTGACACATTGCAGGCACAGGACGCACGGGTCATGAAACCTCAGATCAAACGGTCGGAGATAGCTTGGGCAGCTTCGTGCATCGATCTTGTGTCGGTTCGATGACTTGATGCAATCTTTGGTGATGCATCCATGACACACATCATCCCTCGCCTTCTCAAGGGAGAAGGGGCTCAAACTCCCATAGGTGTCGAGGAGAAGAGCTGCAGGGCAGAACGAGTTGCAGAATGCGCGTGGTTCTCTGAAGAGGAAGCCTGCGAGCAACGCCAGGACCAGAAGCCCAACGAGTACGTACGCTGTGTAAAGAGGCGTCCTGTGAACCTGAAAGCCCGCCACGAGAAGCTGGAGAGCTAGATATGCGACGAGGACCAGAAACCCTTTCCGCAACCATGCCGGAAGCACGACTCCCTGAAAGCCGAGGAGGCGCGAAGCCCGGTTGGCGATGTTGGATACCAGTTCCATCGGGCATACGAGACACCAGATCCTGCCAAATACGATCGTGACGACGATCAGGGCGGGCCACCAGAGTCCCCACACAACGAGCGTTGTGAGGTTCGTCTTTCGGAGGAATGGAGTGAGGTTCGCTCCGTACGATTCAGGCCCTCCTGTCTTGAGTCCCACGATGATCAGCAGCGCGAATACTGCCAGCGCGGAAAACTGAAGAGCGTACGGGAACAGAACGTTTTGAACAATCCGCTTGACGGACTGCGGAGCGATGAGGTTAACTTTGAAATTAGATCGATGCACGCGTGTTCACAGGTTATCAGCAGAACGGTCCAGCGGCATTCTCATGCCAATGTGACCAACGCGACATTCGTCAGAAAAGGAGGGAGAGACAACTGAAGTTATACTTAAGAGTTCCTTAAGCGGAATTGCTAGGCAGGAGAATTGCCCGGTCCCGGGAGTGCCACCCTGAAGACGGAACCGTGCCCTTCGCCGTCAGACACCTGAACCGTTCCGGCGTGAGCGTGCACTATCCATCGTACGATGGATAGCCCGAGACCGGTACCGCGCGCCCCTTCCACCTCATGCGCCTTGACGCGCGCGAACCGCTCAAAAATCTCCTCTCGAAACTCCGGCGGAATTCCTGGCCCCTCGTTTATCACGTCGATGTAGATTAGCCCATTGCCGGAAACTGATGCAGTGACACGAATCGAGGAGTGGTCGGGGCTGTACTTGATGGCGTTGTCAATAAGGCCAAGGATTGCCTGGCGGAGGAGGCCGCGGTCGGCGCTCAGCGGCAGAACCCCTGGAACATTCACCGAAATGGACTGTTTTTTCTCTTCGGCAAGAACACCCATCAGGTCGGCCGTTTCTCTGATGAGGTCCGGCAAGTTGAAGAGAGACCGGTCAAGGGGTAGCCGTCCGCCATCTGCCCGTGAAAGAAAGAGGAGCTTTTCGACCAGATCGGTCAGCCGCTCGTTCTCTTCGAGCATGCTGCCGATAACTTCGCGGTATTCGGACTCAGTAGAGGTACCCTGAAGTCCAATCTCGCCGACGCTTCTCATGGCAGTCAGCGGAGTACGCAGTTCGTGCGACGCATCAGCCGTAAACCGCTTCAACTGATCGAAAGAACGGTGGACACGCTCAAGGAGATCGTTGAACGTCGCGGCAAGCAAACCAAGCTCGTCCTTTGGGTTTAGGACAGGAAGACGGTCGTCAAGATTCTCTGCAGAAATCTTTCGCGCAGTTGCGGCCATCAGCTCCACCGGACTAAGCATCCGGCCTGACACATAGTAGGCGCTCGCCGCAACCAGCACCAGCACGAGTGGAGACAAGGTCAACAACACAACCGCGGCATCCGAGATTTCGTCATACAGCGGCTCTTCGCTGACCGCAATCCGCAGGAATACTGCCTCCCCCCTGGATCGGTGATATGATCCGACGACGCGCCACCGAGTGCCGTCTGCAAAAAGTAGGGATTGATAGTTGAATGACTTGGTAGAGTCCGCCGCTGCAGGCGCAGGACCGAGTGCCTGGTCACCCAAGTCCTGACTGCGGAAGAGCAGGGAACCATCGCCCGACCACACTTCACAGAAGCGCTCGTACTTCTGCGGGTCGTGTGACTGAACGAGATCCTTGAATTCAGCATCGAACGGGAGCCGCACAAACTGCTGAATGACCTCGAGATCCTCTTTCAGAACAGCATCCTGGTGTTGCTTGAGATAGAGAAAAAAGAACCCGAGGCTCCCGATCACGAAGAGCAACATGATGCCCCCAAAGAGCATCGTGTGAAGCAGGGTCAGACGGATCCTGATCGGAAGATTCTTCCAGGCGGTCATGGTTTCTTCTGAGTCAGAACGAATCCGATACCTCGAACCGTGTGAAGGAGTTTGACGGGCCGTCCATCGTCCACCTTCTTGCGGAGATGTGCGATATGGACATCGATGACGTTGTCGAGCGGGGTCGCCCGTTGGGTGTCATGCCAGACATCTCGCGCAATCATGGCACGTGTGACGATCTGGTCTTTGTGGAGCATCAGATAGAGGAGAAGATCGGTCTCTTTGGCAGTGAGGTGAACAGGAACTCCATTACGGGTGACGGACCTCGTTGCGGACTGCAGTTCGAGATCAGAGACAGCCAGTGTGTCTGAAACGTCGTCATGCCCGCGACGAAGGAGCACCTTCATCCTGGCGACAAGTTCGGCGAAGGCAAACGGTTTTGTCAGATAGTCATCGGCACCGGTTTCAAGGCCCAACACGCGATCCTCAACGGAATCGCGTGCCGTCAAGACAAGTACCGGGCTCGACACGCGCCTCTTCCGCAGAGTTTGCAGCACCTCGAGTCCGTCACGAGCCGGCAAATTCAGATCGAGCAAGATGAGATCGAACTCTCCCGACATCGCTTCGAAGAATCCCTCTTCGCCCGAAGACGCAAGCTTCACGACGCACCCCTCCCTTAGAAGCCCCTCCTGGAGGGCACGCGCTACCTTACGCTCATCTTCGACTACAAGCACTCTGAGTCCGGTCAGGTCCATACCTGAATTTGCTGAACGATGCGGATGGATGCAACAACTATGTCGGCCCCGAGCGAGACTCCACCGTGGGGCGAAAACCAGACTTCCATGATTCACGCAGATATTCCTGTCTGAGAAAAGGAGCGCACAGTCAGGTCGGTCAGGAACAGGACTACGGCCACGTTAACAAGCATAAAGCGCCAACATGTGAGGCGTGCTCTTTTCATGCTCGGCCCTTCAATTATGGAGTCACTGAGTTGCGGATTGCCTGGGCCGTCTTGATTCCAATGCCTTGAACTTCTGCCAGCAGATCGGGCGTGGCCGTCACGACTGCTTCAACACTCTTGAAAGTCTCGATGAGCCGTTCAGCGCGCCCGGGGCCAACGCCCGGCAAACCTTGAAGTATATGAAGTTGGAGTTTCCTCTTCCCTCGCGGCCGTTTCCCTCTCCGAGGAAGACTTCGGAACGAAATCCTACCCATCTGCCGCGCAGCATAGAGCATAAGATGAGCACTCTCAGACGGATTTCTCGACCTCAAGACCGGAATCCCAAGAACTATCGTCAACGTGATGAGTGCGCCTTGAATTGCCTCTCGTCGCATGTGGCTGCGGATCAGATCGTCGGCCGTTCCCTCAAGAATCACTGCAGCTCGGATCGGGCTTGACGCAAGCCGGCAGCCCTGCTGAAACAATCGACCATCTCTAATTGACCTGGCGAGATCGCCAAAGGTCTTCCTTTCGATCAGCAGATTCCCATCTATGCAATAATCACCGAGTCCAAGACGCCGGACCTCGACCTCCAGACCGTTCATTTCCATGAGTGCGTGCGCCACTCCGGAACCGGACTCGCGGTCGTCAACAATGATGCGGATCGGTGGAGTGGATTTCTTCTGTTCCTTCATTTCGAATGCAAGATGCGCATCGCCCAGACTGGTGTCAAGGCCAACCAATAGGCACATCGATCGTTTTCAGATCGAGACAGGAACCGGAGTCCACATCATCTTGAAACTGCCCTTTTTCGAGTGACACAAGTGCTCACCGCGCACAACGATCCATTCCAACAGAACTGGATGAGGACGACAGCAGCTAAGATGAGCAGAAAGTGCCAAGATGTGAAGTGTATCCTCTTCATGCTCGGCCCCTCAGTCCATATCGAGGCTGATAATCAAGCACGAGTTTTCAGGGTGCAGAAGGATCCCGTTAGGGCTACAAGCTGCACCCTGAAAAAATCTCCACTCTTTGCGGGGAGAAAATAGCCTGGTCTCTTGGACAGGGATACTAGCTGCACCCGGTAGGTCCAGGCTCCTTGTTACATCCAACTACCTCACCGGAATCAGTTACTCCCGCTTTCTGATCTCGCTCCTCCAAACGAGGTTCATTGTCCTTCCTTCCCGCGCTGCTCGTACTACGGGTGACAAGAATGATCGAATTTCCTCAAAGACACTTCTGAAGTCTTGCTTCGTCGTGAGCCTTGTTCGCTTTTTGAAAGCTTCCCAGTACCGCTGAAAACTAGCCTGATCCCCAAACTCGGAAAGGAGCAACTCCGCAGCAGAATTCAAGCTCGTTTGTCTTCGTCCAAAAGTATTTTTCAAGGCCGATTGTAGAGCATCGGCTTCGAAATTAAACTCACTCGCCAGAAAGGAAATGTCGTAGAAGTCCTTCATCCGAGTGTTGAAGGTCGTCAGCTTCACGATTGCCTCGAACTTCTCAGCGACGATTGTTTCCTTCGAATAGGCCAA
>VGWB01000136.1 GCA_016873755.1 Ignavibacteria bacterium
CAGCTCAGATAGCTCCCTCTCCTTCTTGTCCAGGTCAAAGATACCCCCTCAGAGAGGTGAGTCTCTTCTTCTGTTCTTCGAGTTTTTCCTTAAGGTCTTCAAACATAGCTAGATCTTTGTCTCCTCCTCAATGCCAATTTCCATTCGCAACAACCCCGCGCCTAGGGTCTTCCCCTATGCGTCGTTCTTCAACGCCCCGATGTTTGGCAGCTCAAATCGTTCAACCGGGCTAATCACCATGCCGTCAAAATGTTGCTTGACCCGCTCCGGCGTACCGTACTTGCGGAGAACGGGGTAATGCTCCTCCTTGTTTGCGATGAGGCCGAGGTTGGCGGTATCGCCCTTGTCTCCCGAGCGTGCGTGGCATATCTGACGAAGCTGAACTCTCATTCGCCTACACCCGATCGGTCGTGATCTGGGGCTTCACAACGTTTTTGGGAATCAGATCCGGCCTGATCCTATTTTGACGCATGATCCCAAACGGCGGTTCCTTTCCCCTTACACGACGATTGCCTTGTATCCGTAGCACAAGATGCCGGCCTTTCCGTCCTCCTGAATTTTGCGGAACACCAGCCTTACAGTTTGCCCGTGAGCGAGCTTCTCAAGATTCGCGTCGGCGATTTGTGTCGTGATACGGATTCCGTCCTTCAATTCGATGATGCCGACAGCAAACGGCGTTTCCTTCGAGAACTTGTCCGAGCCGACCCGGACGACCGTATACGACAGCAGCTTCCCTTCATTTTGAAGAGTGATCGTGCTGAACGTTCTCCCCTTACACGTCGGACAGACTAGCCGAGGTGGAAAGGAAACGGTCGCGCACTGCGCGCACCTGCTGGCTTCCAGTCGATAGCGTTGTGGGATTTCCCGCGCATACCGTGCTGTGATCATAAGGCCTCCAGGATGTGAATGACGCAGCTTGCGCCGGTTCCTCCCATGTTCTCCGCAAGCCCGATGCGGGCATTTTCAACCTGGCGGGCGCCCGCCTTGCCATTCAGCTGTTCGTACAGTTCGATGATTTGAGCAATCCCCGTCGCTCCAACGGGATGTCCTTTCGATTTCAGGCCGCCGCTCGTGTTGACGCGGATTTTCCCGGTCTCCAAGGAAGTGAGGCCGTTGGCAGCAGCCTCCCCGCCTTTCCCCTTCTCGAAGAACCCAAGATCCTCTGAGACAATGACCTCCGCGATCGTGAAGCAATCGTGGACTTCAGCGATCTGTATATCACTCGGTTTCTTGCCCGCCATCTTGTAAGCTTTCTGAGCGGCCGCGACGACCGCGTTCAGCGTTGTAAGACTCTTTCGGCTGTGGAGAGCCAGCGTGTCTGACGCCTGGGCAGAAGCGGCGACGCGAATCCGCTGCTTGCCGAGTTTCTTCGCTACGGCTTCCGAAGCAACGATGACAGCAGCGGCTCCGTCGCTCACGGGGGAGCAATCGAGCAATCGGAGCGGGTCGGCGACCATGGTCGAGCGGATGACCTGTTCGAGGGTGACCTCGGAACGAAACTGCGCGTTGGGATTCTTAGAACCGTTGCGGTGGTTCTTGACCGCGACTGCTGCGAGCTGCTCGCGTGTCGTACCGAATTCCTGCATGTGTGCCCGAGCCATAATGGCATACAAACCGGGGAAGGTGATCCCGTGGTAGACCTCGTATTCTTGATCGGCTGCGGTGGCCAGCGCATCTGTCACATCGGCACCGTCCGTCATCTTCTCGACGCCGCCCGCCAACACGATGTCGCTGGCGCCGGATGCCACCTCAAGAAACGCCTGCCGGAATGATACACCTCCCGAGGCACAGGCAGATTCCACATGCGTTGCCGGCATCGGGACAACGCCGAGATAGTCGGCCATCAAAGCACCGAGATGTTCCTGCTGAACAAACAACCCGGACGACATGGCGCCGACATACATCGAATCGATATGGTCAACGCCTGCGTCGTCGATGGCCTTCAGCGCGGCCTCAACGAACATATCGCGGATCGAATTGGACCAGAGCTCGCCGAACTTCGTCATGCCAGCCCCGATCACATACGCGTCTCTCATTGGTGGGGCCTCCTTTATTCGTTCAGTTTGATCTTTCGGCGGTACTTTGCGTACTGGCCGTAATCCAAATACACTTTGTCGCTGTCAAGCATCTGCCGGAGTTTCGGAGCGCGGTCTTGAACCTTCACGATCTCGTCAGTCACCCGATAGATGAATCCGTCGCTTCCCGCTCCCGAGCCGAAGGAGACCATGAAGATCAAATCTCCAGGCTTTGCCACATCTAGGATCGCCGCGAGTCCGCAGGGTGACGATCCCGAATAGGTATTGCCCATCCACGGGACAATCCAGCCGGCTTCCATCTGATCCTTCGTGAAGCCGAGCCGCTTCCCCACTTCTTGAGGGAACTTGCCGTTTGGCATATGGAATACCGCGAACTTGAAATCGGCGGGTGCCATTTTTGATTTCTCCAGCAATGCCTTTCCAGCGCCAACGATGTGCCGGAAATACGCGGGGTCACCTGTGAACCTGCCCCCGTGCCGCGGGTAGTTTTCTCCCTCGCGACGCCAGAAATCCGGCGTGTCGGAAGTGTACGAGTGAGTGAATAGGATTTCCGCAACGAGACGCTCACGGCCCATAATGAATGCCGCGCCGCCGGCTGAGGCAGTGTACTCGAGCGCATCGCCCGGCGCACCCTGCGACGTATCGGCCCCGATCCCCATCGCATACTTCATTTCGCCTGCTTTGACGTGACTATATGCAACGTACATCGCCTCCGTGCCGGCCTTACAGGCGAACTCATAGCTGGCAACATGAACATGCGGACCGATCCCCAGCGCGTCGATCAAAATGGTCGCACTTGGCTTGACGGCGTACGGGTGGGACTCGGACCCGACATAGACCGCGCCGATTTCCTTGGGGTCGATTCCTGCTCGCCGGAGTGCGTACTGTGCCGCCGCGACGGATATCGTAATTGTGTCCTCGTCCTGGCCCGGCACAGTCTTTTCCACCAGCGACAGCCCACGCGTTACGGCCTCCGGATCTGCACCCCACTGCTTCGCGATAACTTCGGCCTTGATCCGGTAGCGTGGTACGTATGCTCCATAGCCGACAATTCCAACCATAGGCCCTCCTGATTTTGAGAAGTGGGTCAAGCCCGGTTTCCGAGCGAGAGATCCGTGAATATTGTGATCAATCGGGGGATGGAGAGCCGGGCGTCAGTTCATTGCTTGAGATTTTCGAAGTCTCCTCGAGTTGCAGGTGTCAATGTGCGGAACCCGCGTATGTTGCCTCATTTGATCAAAGGATCCTGATATGAAGCTCATCCAGCTGTTTCTTATCGACGGTGGAAGGTGAATCATCCATAAGCGACATCGCGCTGCTTGTTTTGGGGAAAGCGATGACGTCCCGAATCGATTTCTGCCCGGTCAGGAGCATGACAATACGGTCGAAGCCGTAAGCGATGCCACCATGTGGCGGCGCGCCGTACTTGAACGCATCGAGCAGGAATCCAAATTTCTGTTTGGCTTCTTCGGGACCGATCCCGAGCAGGCCGAACATCTTGCTCTGGAGCTCCGAGCTGTGAATTCGAATGCTCCCGCCGGCGATCTCGTTGCCATTCAGAACGAGATCATAGGCTCTCGCTCGGGCTGTGGCCGCGTCGGCATCGAGCAGTGGGACATCCTCCGGTTTCGGCGAAGTAAACGGATGGTGCACGGCCACGAACCGTTTGTCGTCTTCGCTGAACTCGAGCAGCGGGAAGTCCGTTATCCAGAGGAAATTCCAATGGCCTTCCGGAATCAAATCGAGACGACTCGCCATCTCCAGCCGCAGCGTGCCGAGAATCGTAAGAGCTTTCTGCCACGTCCCGGAGATGATCAGTCCGAGGTCGCCGTTCTTCGACCCGATCTTCTGCGCAATTGCCTTCACCTCGTCCGGTGATACGAACTTGTCCACCGACGACTCGATCCTGTCACTGTGATGTTTGAAGTACACCAATCCTCCGGCGCCGAGAGATTTGGCCAGATCCGTCAGTCCGTCGAGTTGATTGCGCGTGTAATTCGAAAGAGCCGGGACGGCGAAACCGGCCACAACGCCTCCCTTCCTTACCGTATCGCTGAAGACTCGGAACCCGCTGTTCGCGACGACGCTGGAGCAGTCTGCAATGTGCAGAGCGAAACGTGTGTCCGGCTTGTCGGTTCCGTACAGCTCCATCGCATCCTTGTAGGTCAGGCGCCGAAACGGCCTTGCAATCTCAATTCCCAGGATCTCTTTCCACAACTCGGCGATCAGCCCCTCCGTTGTTCTGAATACGTCGTCCTCATCGGCGAAGGACATCTCGACATCGATCTGCGTGAACTCGGGTTGCCGATCCGCACGGAGGTCCTCATCTCGGAAACACTTCACGATCTGGAAGTAGCGGTCGAACCCGGAAACCATCAGAATTTGCTTGTAGGTTTGGGGAGATTGAGGCAACGCGTAGAACTTGCCGCGGTGAATACGGCTGGGAACCAGATAGTCCCTCGCACCCTCGGGAGTGCTTTTCATCAGGATTGGAGTCTCGATCTCGATGAAACCGTTTCGATCAAAGTATGAGCGCGTCACTTGATATGCACAATGACGGATTAACAGGTTCTTCTGGACAGCCGAGCGCCGCAGATCGAGGTATCGGTATTTCAGGCGGAGGTCTTCGCTGACGTCGATCTCGTCCTCGATCGGAAACGGCGGCGTCTCAGACTTGTTCAGGATGGCCAGCTCCTTGCCGACGACGTCGATTTCTCCGGTCGGCAGATCCGGATTCTCCGTGTCGGCGGGTCGACCTTCGACGTTGCCGGTTACGGAGATGACGTACTCCGAGCGGAGGCCTTGTGCCACATCGTACGCCTGCTGATTATGCTGTGGCGCAAATACGACCTGTGTCTTGCCGTATCGGTCTCTCAGGTCGATGAAGACGACGCCTCCGAGGTCACGCCGCACGTCGATCCAACCCGTCAACGTAACCGTTTTTCCGATATCCTGTTTTCGCAGCTCCCCACACGTGTGTGTGCGTTTCTTGTACGTACTCAACGACGTTGCCCTTCGTTCTGTGAGGTGGTTGCAGTGCCGGTGCCACTCATTCTTTGTGAAAACAAAAATGCGAGAAGCCGCGTCACAGCAGAGCCCCTCGCATGTTCAATGGTGAATCGTCAGTTTAGATGCTTCAGAATCTTGTCAGCAAGTGTGCGCTTGGGAACAGCGCCAACGATTTGGTCCACAACTCTGCCGTTCTTGAAAATGAGCAGCGTGGGAATACTTCGAATGCCAAACTGCATCGAGACTTGTTGGTTGTTGTCAACGTCCACTTTTCCGACCTTGAGCTTCCCTTCGTATTCCTTGGCAAGCTCTTCGACGATCGGGGCGATCATTTTGCACGGGCCGCACCACTCCGCCCAGAAATCGACGAGCACCGGCGTTTTCGCGTCCAAGACTTCATTTTTGAAGTTGCTGTCGGTCACTTCAACAGGTTTCATCTGCAATCCTTTCTTTCATGGTTGTCCCTGGAGCCGGATAGCTGAGGGTCCAAGCAGCTGCTTCACAGAAACGATGAACTGAGCGCTTGGCTCCACGGTCATAGTGCGGCTCAAATATAGCGAATTCTTGCCTTTTCCGCCACCTCCCACGTTGAAGTAACAGGCGCATTTGCCACGGTGCCGCTCCAAGATCTTCCGCAGTTCGAGGATGGTGTCTTCGCTCACCGCATCAAGGTTTACGCTGATCGCGATACTTTTCGTCAAGCGCTCACGCACGTTTTCGAGCGGGATGACGTCGTTCACCAGGATCTTCAGGAGATTCCCGCTCGCCTCCCCCTTCCCCACGACCATCACCATTGCCTCGGGCACGAGAAACCGTCCGAATTTCTGGAAGGCGTCAGAAAAGATAATGCACTCCCCTTTGCCGGTGAAGTCCTCCAGGGTCACGAACGCCATCATGTTCCCCCTTTTGTCGAGCTTGCGCTTCACCGATGCTACGATGCCGCAGGCGCGGACCGTCGAGTTCGGCTTGACGACCGACGGATTGCTGAACTCGACATTGCCGAACGCATCGATCTCATCACGGAATTTCTCGAGGGGATGCCCGGACAAATAAAACCCAAGGACGGATTTCTCGCGAGCGAGGACCTCGCTTTCCTTCCACGGCTCGACAACGGGGAGGTTCGGACGCACCTGGATTTTCGCGACGCTTGCTTCGAAAAGGCTCGACTGGCCACGACCGAAATGTTCCTGGACGTGTTGGCCGTGGGCGATCGCTTTCTCGACCGATTCGAAGAGCTGCGCACGGTTGCCGTGAAGCGAATCAAACGCACCGGCTTGAATGAGGCCTTCGAGCGTCTTCTTGTTGACAAGCCGCAGGTCGACTCGAGCGCAAAAGTCGAAGATATCGACGAACCGGCCCTGATCATCTCTGGTTTTGACGATCGTCTCGACAGCACTTACACCCACGTTCTTGATGGCGCTCAGACCAAAGCGAATCCCCTTCGGCGTAACGGTGAAGGTGACGTCACTTTCATTTACGTCCGGCGGAAGGACCTCCAAACCAAGCTTGCGACAATCATCGATGAGGACAACAATCTTGCCGGTGTCGGCGATTTCGCTCGAGAGCGTCGCAGCCATGTACTCGGCGGGGTAATGCGCCTTCAGGTAGGCGGTCTGGTAAGCAAGGACCGAGTAGGCGACGCTATGCGACTTGTTGAAGCCGTACGACGCGAACTTTTCGATCAAATCGAAGATCTCACCGGCTGTTCTCTTGTCGATACCCTTCTTGGCCGCTCCTTCCATGAATTCCTTCTTCTGCCGGGCCATCAGCTCTTTATCCTTCTTCCCCATCGCGCGGCGGAGCAGATCTGCCTGTGCAAGGCTCATCCCGCCGATCTCACTCGCGATCTTGATCACCTGCTCCTGGTAGACGATAACGCCATAGGTTTCGCTCAGGATCGGTTCGAGCTTCGCATGTATGTATTGAAACTTCTTCCGCCCGTGCTTTCGGTCGATGAATTCCGGAATGTTCTCCATCGGTCCGGGCCGGTAGAGCGCATTCATCGCAACGAGATCGTGTATGGACGTAGGCTTCAACTTGCGCAGGTAGTCGGTCATGCCCGAGCTCTCAAACTGGAACACGGCGACCGTTTGGCCGTTGCAGAAGAGATCAAGCGTTTTTTGGTCGTTGGTGGGAACTGAATCGAGATCGATCTTTGCGCCGTGATTCCTTCGGATGAGTGCCAGCGTATTATCGATCACGGTGAGCGTCCGCAAACCAAGGAAGTCCATCTTGAGGAGCCCGGCGACCTCAAGGTCCTTCATATTGTACTGCGTCACCAGCTCCGTCTGCGGCGTCTTGTACATCGGCACATAGTCGCTGATTTCGCCGGGCGCGATCACGATACCTGCGGCGTGCGTGGATACATTCCGGTTCATGCCCTCGAGAACAAGGCACGTGTCGATCATCAGCTTGACCTTCTCATCCCCCGTCTCCCGAATGGCCTTAAGCTCGGGTATTGTCTCCAGAGCCTCGGATAACGGGGTAACTTTGCCCAGAACAACCGGAATTTGCTTCGTAATAGGCTCTATCGTGCCCAAGGGGATGCCAAGCACCCTCCCCACATCTCTCAGCACGGCCCGAGTCGATAGGGTGCCAAATGTGACGATCTGGGCGACTGAATTCTCACCATATTTCTGTTTCACGTAATCGATGACTTGATCCCTCTTGTCGTCAGCGAAATCGACGTCGATATCCGGCATAGTGACTCGATCAGGGTTCAAAAATCGCTCGAAAAGGAGCCCGTACTCCATTGGATCCACATCAGTAATACCGAGCGCGTAGGACACGATACTCCCAGCGGCACTTCCTCTGCCCGGGCCCACCCTGATCCCCATCTCGCGTGCCGCATTGATGAAGTCCTGGACGATAAGGAAGTACCCGGCATACCCCATGTGCTTGATGACGCCTAGCTCGTGTTCCAGACGCTGCTGCAGGCTTTCTGGAACGTCCGGGTAGCGGCGCCTCATCCCCTCGCGTGCCAGCTTGTCAAGGTAATCCTCAAGTGAGGCAACGCCTGCCTCCGGGGGAATTGGAAACTTCGGCATGTAATTGGTTTTGAGGTCCAACTCAAGGTTACACCTCTCTGTGATCTCAAGTGTTGATGCAATCGCTTCGGGGAATTCCTTGAAGACATCGAGCATCTCTGCCGTCGACTTGAAGTAGAGCTGGTCCGTTCCGTAACGGAGCGTTCGGTAATCTGGAACGAATGTGCTGGTCGCGTCAGGTATACAGAGCATGATATTATGTGGGACGGCATGCTTGGGGCTGAGGTAGTGGCAATCGTTCGTTCCGACAATCTTGAGGCCGAGTTCCTTGGCGAGTCGGGGAGCATTAGCCAGAATAGGTTGCTCGATCTCAGCGCCGTGGTTCTGAATCTCGAGGTAGAAGTCGTCACCAAAGATGTCTTTGTAGATGCTGGCGGCCTCACGGGCGGCTTCGTAGTTGCCGTTCACCAGATGAGTCGAGACCACGCCTCCGGGGCAAGCCGATGTCGCTACCAGGCCATCTTTGTGCCGGGCAAGGAGCTCCGCATCAATCCGGGGTTTGTAATAGTACCCTTCGGTGTGTGCCAATGTGACCAGCTTGATGAGGTTCCTATATCCCACCGTGTCCTTGACCAGCAACAGGATGTGGTGATAGATGCCCCGCCCATGGCCTTGACTGGATTTCTCAGACTGGAGGGTTTTGTCGAAGCGATTCCCGCGGGTGAGTACGTACGCCTCAACACCAATTATTGGCTTGACGCCGGCTCTCTTTGCCTTTTTATAGAACTCGAGTGAACCAAACATGACCCCGTGGTCCGTGAGGGCCACAGCGGACATCTTGTTCTCGACGGCCGACTGGATGAGGCCCTCGACGCTGGCGGCAGCGTCGAGAAGGCTGTAGTGTGAATGGTTGTGAAGATGAACAAAGTCCCGCATTGCGAAATTCAGGTTGCGGATTGCGAAGTGCGGAAAGCACAATAGTGCAGATAAAGCAGCGATAGCTGACCGCTGGCAGCTACAGATTCAAAGGCTCAAGAGAGTACGAAATACGGATGAAGAAATCAACTCCGACGGTGTCCGAAGCTTACCGCAATTTGTCCTGAGGTTGATATTACGAAAAAGGACCGAATGTCATTCTGAACGGAACGAAGCGAAGTTGAGCCATAGGCTCATGAGCCCCCGGCTCAGAAGAATCTCCTTTTTTGAATCAGATTCTTCGTCCCACTTGGGAAGCAGTGGGACTCAGAATGACCTTTTGATCAGTCTCAGAGAAAGTGGTCGTGTCGGGTCCGAACGACTCCTTCGGAGAGGTAACTCCTGACACCACAGCGCGTTTTCAGAAATTGGTACACTCTCGTAGTTCACTAGAACCTATCTCAAGAAACACCCTGTCATGCCCGCGGATTCTACGCTTCTTGCATCCCGCCGTTTCGTGGCGGATAAGCGGGCATCCAGACAGGAACTTGTTCTGGATTCCGTCTTAAAATCCGACGGAATGACTTTCCCTTTTTGAGATGCTAGATACCCATTGCGAGCAACTTCGTCTCGGTCATTTCTTCGATCGCGTAGCGAAGACCTTCCCGCCCGAATCCTGATTCTTTGATCCCCCCGTACGGCATGTTGTCAACCCTGAAGGTCGGGCTGTCGTTGACGATCACTGCACCCACATCGAGGTGGTTGTATGCATACAGCACGTTGCGGTAGTCGTTCGTGAAGATCCCGGCCTGCAACCCAAAGGGTGAGTCGTTTACTCCCGCAACGGCTTCTTCGATCGTCTTAAACTCATGGAGGGTAACGACCGGGCCAAAAATCTCACTACAGAATACCTTGGCATGGCGTGGAACGTCAACCAGAACGGTTGGGTCAATTATTCGTCCGTCGTGACCACCGCCCGTAAGGACCTTCGCTCCCTGCACAGTTGCCTCTCTGATCCAACTCAAGATGCGCTCCATTGCCTCATCGTTGATCACAGGACCGATCACCGTCTCCGGGTCTTTCGGGTCGCCGGTTTTCAGTGCCTTGGCGGCCTGGACGAACCCTTTGGTGTACTCTTCA
>VGWB01000137.1 GCA_016873755.1 Ignavibacteria bacterium
TCCTGCACGAATTAAAGCTATTCCAGGCGACTCCTGCATCCAGCAGGATACGGTTATTGCCCTCTACGTTGAGCATGATTGGTTGCGGCAGTAACTTCAATGCAACGGTGCGGTCGAGGCAGGTGTAGTGGGCTTTGTACTCCACTCCCATACCCCCCTCGCCGAGCCTTTCTATTATCGTATAATGGGAAATGGTCTGACGAATCATGGTTGATTCCTTCTGAGAGAACTCATCCCCCGTCCCCTTCTCTTCGAGAAAAGAAGGGGTGCCCCATCCCTCTCTTCGCTGAAGAGAGGGACTACAGCGTGAGTTCATCATGGGAAATTGTTTGGCCAACCGTTTTGTCACCCTCTTTATCCGGAAATCTGGGCGTACGTGAGACGGTAATCAGTCATACACTCACTCTCTGCGCTCAATCTCCTCCAACCCCATCTTTTTGACCAGCGCCTGGAACCGCGGGTCGGCACGAAGACTATCAAGGGCTGGATCAAAACCGCTTGGCAAAGAGGTCGCAATCAGCAAAGCTTGATCGTGTTCCTCATAAGCCGTCTCCAGATATTCAAAGGCACGGCCCTTTTCATCGAGAGCCGAATACACCAGAGCAAGAAATCCTGGAAATATGTATTCCGTTTTCAGATTGGCAAGGATTTCTCGTGCTTTCATCTGATGCCCAGTCTTAGCATAGACCAGGGCGACCATGATTTGTGCAGGGGAATAACCAAGCGCAATCGCTTTCTGATACTGCACTTTCGCCTTCTCGTATGCTTTTCTAAACAAATAGATATCGCCGAGATACACGTATGCAAAGCTATAGGTGCTGTCAATACTCAGCACCTCGTTGACTTGTGCTATAGCGTCATCATACTGATGATTATAGAATAAAGCCCATGAGAATATCAGTTTCACCAGTGGCCATAGGGGATCAAGCTCCACCGCCCGTTTTGCTTCAATCAACGCTTCACCATACCTTTTTGTGTTGCAAAGATACCAGGCATAAATAGCATGTCCTTTTGCACTGTTTTGATTGAGTCCGATGGCCCGTTTGAAGTTCTCTTCAGCCCCCTGCCAGTTCCATTCACAAGATTCTATGTCGCCGAGTATGGCATAAGCTTCTGCCAGAGTTTCATCAATACTCAGCGCCTTCATCGCCCATGTTTTTATCCTGGGAAAAGCTTCTTTTGCTGACATCACCCCAACTATACTCCATAAATAATCGTATCCCTCTGCCAATCCCTCATAAGCCAACGCATAGCTCGAATCTTTGGCGATCGCCTGTTCAAAATAAGAAATCCCTTTCCTCACGTCAGCCTCGTTTACCTTGTTGATGAAGAACCGTCCCTTGAGATAAGCCTCGTACGCCTCAGGATTGACAGGACGTGAGCTTGCCAGTTGTTTCTTTTCTTCTGGCGTTACGGCAATCTTAATCTCGTTGGCGATGGCCTGAGCAACCTCACTTTGCAGCGTGAGGACATTCTGGATATTCCTTGTGAAATCGTTTGCCCAGAGGTGCTGCTCTGGCTGCGCCTTCACGAGCTGCGCAGTGATTCGAACATCGTTCTGTACCCTTTGAACGGATCCTTCAACGATTGCATCCACACCAAGCTCGCGAGCAATCTCAGGAAGCGATTTCTCTGTCTTCTTGAAACGCATGATCGAAGTGCGGGATATGACCCGAAGGGCCTTGATCTTGGACAGTTCTGAAATGAGCGCCTCGGTCATCCCATCGGAGAAATATTTCTGCTCTGGATCTTTCGAGAGATTTTGGAACGGGAGAACAGCGACCGAAGTGATAGGTTTCTCTGGCGGACCGAAAAAGGAAACCTTGTTGAGGATAAACACAAGGATAATGATTGCCACGCTTACATACACGTACCAAGGGATTTTCAGTATTCTGTAAGGTAGTCGTGCCTCTGTAGTAATTGCCCCTGATTCCAATCGTCTTCGGACCGACTTGAGATCAGCCAACATATCATCCACGTGCTGGTACCGTTCTCCCTTGTCCTTTGCAAGCGCTTTGGCAACGATGTGCTCGATTTCCGGTGTCACCTTCTCGTTGAAACGCGCGAGAGGTTGCGGTTGTTCGTTGATGAGAGAGTATATCAGTGCCGCCTCGTGCTCACCCCGGAACGGCAACTTCCCGGTCAACATCTCATACAACACGATTCCAACAGACCAAATATCTGTTCGATGATCGACTTCCATTCCCTGTGCCTGCTCCGGCGACATATACGCTGCAGTGCCGACAGTCGAGCCTGTTTTCGTCAGCTTTGCCTGTCCAGCCAATTTTGCCAGACCGAAGTCCAGTATCTTCGCCGCACCGTCATTCGTGATGATGATGTTCCCCGGCTTAATGTCGCGGTGCACAATCCCTTTCTCGTGCGCCTTCTGTAAACCCTGCGCGATCTGGATCGCAAGATCGATGCACCTGTCAATTGCCTTTTGCCGGGTGGCAATTTCTTCGCTGAGGGTCTTGCCTTCGACGTATTCCATTGCAATGAAGACTTGACCCTCGTGCTCGCCGATCTCGTAGACGACAGCGATGTTGGCGTGAGTAAGTGCCGCCGCGGCTTTAGCTTCGTGGTAGAAGCGCTCTTTCTCTACTGGATCACTTGTGAGGTGATGCGGCAGGAACTTCAAGGCAACGGTACGGTCGAGCTTGAGGTCCCGGGCCTTGTAGACGATGCCCATCCCTCCTCCGCCTAATTTCTCCAGAATCCTGTAATGTGATACTGTCTGACCGATCATAGATGTCCCCAGTTACTACGACGCTCGACTCCGAAGGAGTCGCATACTCAAGGTCGGGACTGCGTCCCGACCTCCATTCAACGTATTTTTCGTCGAACCCTGAAGGGGTGAGATAGTATTAGTCCCAAACATACCGTTCGTCATACTCGATGCCGTACTCTTTCAGGAACGACCGGTACTCATCCTGAAAGGTCTTGTTTCTATGATGTTCTTCCTGTCCAGCGATATATTCCCCATGTATATTACCCCTTCAGGGTAGGTGGTTCCTGCTGTTAGTTCTGAACCGAGGGCCATGCCCTCGGTTGGTATATCCTTCCCCTATGGGGAAGTCTGCGGCAACGGTGTACTTGAGCTTGGTGTCATCGGCTTTGTACACTACGCCCATGCCTCCGCCGCCGAGTTTCTCCGTAATCCGGTAATGCGATATCGTCTGGCCGATCATAGCGGTCCCCAGTTACTACGGCGCTCGACTCCGAAGGAGTCGCATACCTAAGGTCGGGACAGCGTCCCGACCTCCATTCAACATGTCTTTCATTGAACCCTGTAGGGGTGAGATATCGTCAGTCCCAAACATATCGTTCGTCATAGTCAACCCCGTACTCCTTCAGGAACGACCGATATTCGTCCTGAAAGGTCTTCTTTCTATGGTGTTCTTCCTGTCCGGCAATGTATTCTCTCACACGTTCAACCTCCGATTGGCCCACCGAAAACACTCCGTAGCCGTTTTGCCACGCGAACTTCGTCAACATTCTGCCTTTCGTCTTGATCCATTTCGATGACGCTCGCTTGACATCCCCGACAAGCTTGGCGATGGTGATATTGCGCGATAAGACGCAAAGGATGTGTACGTGGTCAGCTACCCCTCCAACACTCAGGACCGGGCACTCCAGTTCATTACACGTTCCTCCAAGATACGCGTGCATCTCGGCTCGAATATGCTTATCCGAAAGAAAGGGATATCTCTGTTTAGTGGAGAAGACTATATGGACCAGGACCTTGGCCAGTGACTGTGGCATATGTCCTCGCGTATTTTACCCCTACAGGGTAAGTCATTGTTAGTGTTGGTCGGAAGCCGAGGGCGTTGCCCTCGGTTGTTATCTTCTTCCCCTTCGGGGAAGTATCGTGCAACCGTGCGCTTGAGGCGGGTGTCCTGGGCCTTGTACACAACGCCCATGCCCCCGCCACCGAGCTTTTCCAAGATCCTATAGTGAGAGACTACCTGGCCTATCATGGTTCGCCCCTCGTACAGGTCCCGACAAAAGAAGTCGGGATTCTGAAATTTCCAGCCACTCGCGGAAAATCGCTCGTGGGGAAATTTCGAACCTTGCAGACAACACCCATCCCGCCTCCGCGGAGCTTTTCGATGATCTCGTAGTGGGATATGGTTTGACCGATCATTGATCAAGTCCAATCTTTTTGAGCAGCACGACAAAGCGTGCGTGGGAATGAAGAACCTTGAGAAAGGGATCAACTTTGATATCGATGAGCCACATTGGATTGGCAGCATACAGATTTTCGAGCTGTGAAATTGCCTTTTCGTTTGACCCAAGAGATGCATAGGCCGTCGCGAGCAGATAACTCTTCCACGCGGGATCAAGGGCCGCCTTTTCGAGTCGCAGTATGTTTCGCAGAGCCTTTTGCCTGTTTCCTTGTGCAGCGTCAACGAAGATCTCAAAATAGGGGTCCGCTTTCTTGAATAACTGCCTTGCCTTGTCGTACGAACCCTCGCGTAAGGACTCCCATCCAAGTGCATAGGCTATCCAGGCGTTCGACTCAGTAGTCAACTCTGACGCCTTTTGGAGGCTTTCAATGGCAAGCCTGTGATCTCCCGTCGCGATGTATGCGAGAGCAAGCCGCAAATACGCACCCCAATAGGCCGGGTTCAAATCAACACCCTTTCTCAGTGCGGATAGGGCTTCTTTCGCCCTTCCCGTTCTTTGTAAGAGGATTCCATACTCGGAATGAGCATACCAGCTGTTGGGATTCAACTCAACCGCGCGCCTGATTGATTGTTCGGCAGCCATCCAATTCCAATCGTAGCACTCGCGGACAAGCCCTAGAGCCACATGCCCCTCTGCAAGCGTTGATTCGAGTTCCAGCGATTTGTGTGCAGCCGAGAGCGACTGCGTGCGATATCTTGGCGGTGATTGACGGAGATCCATCATCAAGTAAGCATCAGACAACCCCGCCCATGCATTGGCATATTGCGGATCTTTCTCAACTGCCTGCCGAAAATAGGAGAGGGCTTTCTCAACGTCCCCGCGTGATTGAAGAGCTCTGAAGTATAGGCCCTTGAGATACGCCTCATGTGCCTCCGGATTGACTCTGTAAGTGCTTACCATCCGGATTTGCTCCGCAGGGGTCACAGCAACTTTGATCTCCTGTACAATCGCCCGGGCAACCTCACTCTGGAGCACCAAAATGTCCTGCATGTCCCTGTCGAACATGTTTGCCCACAGGTGTTTCTCCGGGGACGCCTGTATCAACTGGACATTGACCCGCACTCTATCACCTGAGCGCAAGACAGCACCCTCTATTACCCCCTTGACGTTCAATTCTTTGGCAATCTCGGGTAACAACTTTTCTGCTTTCTTGTACCTCATCACAGATGTCCGTGAAATAACACGCAGCGATTTGATCTTCTGCAATTCCGTGATCAGAGTTTCAGTCATCCCGTCGGAGAAATATTCCTGACCAGGATCGCCTGAGAGATTTTGCAGCGGCAGAACTGCAATTGAATCTATCACCTCTGTTTCACTCCTGGGGAAAAAGAGAACTGCCACCACAACTATGATGACTACAGCGACGATGCTAAACCACAGTTTGCGTCTCTTCCTTGGTGCTATTGACCTCTTCATCCCCCGCTCAAAACTCGCTGTCTTCAGGTTCTCACGTACAGCCAGCAAGTCTGCCAACACCTCGTCCACGCGGCGGTGGCGGTCCTCCGGCCGTTTCGCCATAGCTCTCATGACGATTCGTTCCAGGTCAAATGGCACATTTCTCCTTTGACTCGTCATTGGACGGGGTTGTTCGTTGAGGATCGAATAGATCAACGCCTGCTCATACCCACTCTCGAAAGGCAACCGGCCGGTAAGCATCTCGTACATCACCACTCCCAGCGACCAGATATCCGTCCTCGCGTCAACCTCTTCTCCCCCGGCTTGCTCCGGTGACATATAGGCCGCCGTCCCCACCGTCGAGCCTGCCTTTGTCAGCCTCGTTTGGCCTCCAGCGAGCTTGGCAAGTCCGAAATCCAGTATTTTCACGGTCCCATCGGTTGTGATGAAAATATTGGCCGGCTTGATGTCCCTGTGTACAATTCCCTTCTCATACGCCTTCGACAAGCCGCTCCCAACTTGAACGGCAATATCGACCGCGTCTTCAATTCGCAACGGGCCTCTCGCAATTCGAGATTTCAATGGCTCGCCCTCATAGCAATCCATCACGATGAACAGCCTTCCTGCCCCTTCGGGGCCGTCGTCAGTCTCATCGATATCATGGATTGTGCATATGTTATTGTGTTGAAGGGCAGAGGCAGCTTGGGCTTCTTGGATGAAGCGGTCTTTAGCTTCGAGATCGCGAGTCAGTTCTGGCGGCAAGAATTTCAGAGCCACGGTGCGTTTGAGCTTGATATCCTCGGCGCGGTAGACGACACCCATACCTCCCTCACCAAGCTTCTCGACAATCTTATAGTGGGATACTGTTTGCCCGATCATGTGAATTCCCCCTCCCACAATGCATCAAGGAACTCTTCATACGGCAATATGTGAATCGCGCCGGTTGTGCGTCTTCGTGGCTCCAGACTCACACAGATGTAACGCTTCAGTTTCTTTTCTTCAGACAACGCGACGAGGGCTTTCAAATCCTGGGGACCGATGGTCTGTTTGGCTTTGACCTCGATGGCAGTGTGGTCACCAAGGACAAAGTCCACTTCAAACCCGGACGCAGAACGCCAGAAGCCGAGCGCGTCACCGGAGTGGTACTCACGGTAGGCGCGGAGCTCATGTGCAATGTATGTCTCAAAGGCCGCGCCGTATTCACCAGTGCCCGAAGCGAAACGTCTACCTTGAAGAAAGCCTGTGACTCCGGTGTCGAAGAAGTAGAACTTCGAAGAGACCAGCGGCTTCCGCTTCGTCGAACGCTGCCACGCAGGCATCTCGTGAAGGATCAACGTGTCTTTCAGTACTTCGAAATACTCGTACACGGTAGTGCGAGGGACCTGTGCATCATTTGCGACATTTGTGAAATTCACGACCGTCCCGTTACACAATGCTGCGATACGAAGAAAGCGGCTGAACGCCGGAATGTTCCGCGCGGAACCTTCAGCCACAACTTCCTGCTGAAGGTATGTACCTGCGTAGGCCTCAAGGTCCGCTGCAGGGTTCGCGGAGAGGTAGATCGACGGAAGCAGACCTGAGTTAAGAGCACGATCGAGGTCGAACCGTGTTCCCAATTCAGCCCGGACAAAAGGGAAGAGATACTTCACCCGCGCCCGGCCGCCGAGCAGATTCACCCCACCGCGCCGCAGCTTACGTGCACTGGAGCCTGTGAGCAAGAAGCGAACGCGAGTCTTCTCGATCAGACGATGCACTTCGTGCAGGAGATCGGGCAGCCGCTGAATCTCATCGATTACCACGAAACGGTCGTGCGGTTGCAGTTCCTCACTCAATCTGCCGGGGTTCCGGCTGAGGCTCAGATAGACGCTTGTGTCGTGCAGATCGTACACTCGGACGCCGCTGAGATTGTTCACAACCAGAGATGTTTTCCCAGTTTGGCGGGGTCCGAGAAGGAAGTGGGATTTCTGACTGAGAAGAGCGCTCGGGGAAAGCAGCCTTGGGATATATGGTATTGGTTCGTCCATCGAAGTCACCGTCGCCTTTGTCGTCATATATCATAATAAATGACGACGCCATTGTCAAGCCAAGAACCACCAATCAGCCCGATCAGGCCAACCCTCGGTGCACCTCTCTTCTCTTTGCTTCTCAACGCAACCGGCATTACTTCTCGTACCCGAAATGCCTAGGAACGAGTGCGTGTTTCTGTCTTCAATCAGTTAACAACTCGATGCAATTTCTCAATGACCCGATCGCCATATGGCCCGATCACTTCATCCCTCTTACTTCTTCCATCCTTCCATCATCTCCCAGCGCTGGACTGCTTCCAGGAAGATGTTGGCCATATAGTCGGCTTTCTTCTGCGTGTACTCCTTGGCCTTCTTCACGTCGAAATCCATATACCCAAACCCTTTTTCAGGCAATCTCGATGTCGCCCAACCGGGAAGCATGAAGAAACCATCCTCCACACCCGCTCTTCCGACGTTGTCCTTCCCGAGCTTCTCATACATTTCCTTGTCAACCAGGTCCGGCCTCATCGAGAGCACGAGCGCTGCCTCCTCGAGGTCGCCATGTCCGGACTGCTGCGGCTTCCCTCCATACACCTCCTTCACTGCATCAAACGCCACCTTCCACCACTCGACAGTGAACAGATGCGCGCCGGTCTCGAGGTGGAGTCGCGTCATCGCTTTCTTTAGCGGATCGGTATTCCCGCCGTGGCCGTTGACGATGAAAACGTACTTGAATCCGGTTCGGATCAGATCCTTCATGACATCATAGAGGTATTCCTCCATGATCTCTGGCCGCACCGTGATGGAGCCCGGGAATTGAGAAATGCTCGCTCCTGTTGTGCCGTGATTGATAGGCGGGGCAACAAGTGCGTTGCATTTGTCCCACATCAGCTCCGCGAGATTCTGCGGTATGTAGTTGTCGGCACCGATTGCACAGGCCCCATGTGATTCGACGGTGCCTATGGGGAGGATCACCCTGTCGGTGACCTTGGGGACGATCTGGGCGAGTCTCATCCAGCAATAATCTTGCATGTTGTGAAACTTGAGATCCTTCACCTTCTGCTGTGAAAGAGCCGGTGATACGACGAGCGCCGCCAGCACGAAAATCGACAAGAACACGAGAATGGTCTTCTTCATTGTTGGTTCTCCTCTTTGTGTACGATCTCATGAGGGTGGATTGTGGTCTGGTCTGCTCTTTCTTCACTCTTTGCCAAGGTCAGCCAAACGCTTGGCGTCACCTATGTAGTAAAAGGCCGTCGACACCGGAGCGAGCGTAACGCTGAATGTGTCTGTATCTCGGGTTATGATCTTTCGCTCGAAGAGGTCGAAAACGACTTCCACACGCTTCGGCAGCTTGAACTGGCGGTAGCCGCCTGCGATCGTATGGACACTCAGCAGCTCCCGCCCTCCGGCGACGACATCCCCTTGGTCGCTGTAAATGTGGACACCGGCAGCGCGCGCGATGCCGCGAAGTACAGCTGCCGGTATGTTCGGCACCGAAATGTACACTGAATTCCACCTGGAAAACTTCTTCAACCCAAATCCCGGTTTACAGGTGCCTTGGGCAAACACAGCCTCACCAAGGATGACAGCTTCCTCATCATCAAGATAGAACATCGGCCCTAAGCGGCTGTCTGTGCCCCAGAAGAGATCTTGAGGTAATCCCTTCGTGATCGGATGGCTGAAGTTCGTGATGTGCAGAAACGAAGCCCACGGATGCTCTTCCTTTGCGAAGCGGAACCCTGTGAGATCGGCCATATTCTCGACGGAAGGGAGATCAGCAATGTATCCTGGTGCGTAGATCCAGAGCGCCGTGCGGCCATCCTTTTGGATCTCCCCCTTGAGCGCGGTCCGCCGGTCTCCGCTAAGTTGGATCACATTCAGAAAGATGTACAGCTTGTAATCTGGTAGCTTGCCCTTGAGCAAGTCGTCCAGCACATAAAGATCGTACGGTGCGCCCATCCGAGCCAAACCGATATGCCGCTGCTTGAAGATGAGCGGCATGTCGAGGTCGTTCTTCAGAGTCTCATAGAAAAAGCTTTCGTCGTCTACGATGACTGCGATCTCAGCTCCCGGCGAGTGATCGACGTTCAGCGCAAAGGTACCGAGTTCCTGGAACTCCTTGAGCATCAGCCGGAACGCTGGCTCCGATGCGACGTCGATGTGTCCCTGATTGACAAGCCACCACAACCCTTGCCCACGAATTACATTGTACGCGAGGTTCCGCCGAAGAAATGCTACTGACTCGGACAAGCTCATAGCCCTGCCGTGAAATGGACTCGACCGCATGGTGTGCGTGCGCGTGTCATCCTCGTAGAGATAGACCTTGTTGTGGAGACGGAG
>VGWB01000138.1 GCA_016873755.1 Ignavibacteria bacterium
CGCACCGCCCCGCAGTCCCCGAACCAGAAAGTTGAGTATGGCAATCTCCGCTGCCGACAAGCTGACCTGTAGCGAATGCCACCGCGAAGTCAGAGAGGAAGACCAGTTCTGTCCGAACTGCGGAAGCCTGTTCGAAGCAAACCACCGGTGCAGCGATCACGCAGACCGGGTGGCCGAAGGCGCCTGCATCATCTGTTGCGTTCCATACTGTTCTCAGTGCGGGGGATGGGTGAACAAGTTGTTCCTCTGCGCGAATCACGCCGGTTACGAAATCTACGAGGGCATGGTGCGCGTGTATGGAGTCAGCGATGAGGTAAATGCACAGTTCGTCCGGAGATGTCTCAATCAATCAGGCCTGCATCCGATGATTTTCGCTCGGAAGGCAAACCCCATATCCGGCGGCGGTCCCGATTATACGCTCTTTCGCGCCTCAGGCGAGTATGATGGGCACATCATCAATGAAATCAAAGTGATGGTCCCGTGTCAAGAAGTGTTGAAGGCTGAGCGGGTGCTGCAAGACCTTGAACTCAAAATGTAACCGGCGAAGAGCGCTCTTTCTTAAGACCTGGCAGGCCCGGAGTAAGTTTCGAAAGGGGTGAGAGATGATGACCTCTATGGCTGCTGTCAATGACTTCTTGTCTCAACGCTCACTTGCTGTTGTGGGTGTTTCTCGCGCGGGCAAAAAATTTGGCAACTCGATTTTCACCACGTTGAAGGAGAGAGGATACAAGGTCTTCCCGGTTAATCCAAACGCTGACAACGTCGAGGGAGAACGGTGTTACCACAGCCTAGGCGAACTTCCGGAAAAAGTCGGAGGAGTCGTGATCTGCGTACCTCCTGCCCAGACGGAAAAGGTGGTGCATGATGCGTTCGAGTCCGGCATCGGTCGGGTGTGGATGCAGCAGGGGGCGGATTCGTATGCGGCTCTCCGGTTCTGCGAAAAGAACGAGATGAGCGTTGTGCATGGGCACTGCGTTCTGATGTTCGCTGAGCCGGTGAAGTCCGTTCATCGCGTGCATCGATGGGTCTGGAAGCTCATCGGGAAGTACCCGAGCTAGAGCTTCACTGAGCGCCCCTGAGTGCACATCATGCATGTCGGTCCTTGCGCTCTGAAGGGACCGACAATCAAGCTCGAGATGGTTGGGCGTGTCAATTCCGAGAGTTGGGAATATTGATGCTCACGCATATCACGGGTGGGAAGTAGTTCTTGACCGCGCGGGAAGCGGTTGCTATATTCGCACGCAGGGAAAACTGGGCCAGATGGCACGGGAGTTGAACCGACGCGCGGAGGTACACTCCGGCGCACGCGAAGGTCTGAGCTCTCCTGATGCCAATGTGTACGGAACCCGCCGAGGAAAAACGCACATCTGGACCTGCAAATCTGGTGACATATCAGCAGCAGACGTAACGAAATAATCATTTCACCAACCATCACTTACCTCTACAATATCCGCAAAGGAGGTTGCTATGCCAGATAACCTGACCATCAAGGATAACCGCACGGGAAAGGAATACGCGATCCCGATCACGAATGACACGATCAGAGCCATGGACCTGAGGCAGATAAAGGTCTCGGATGATGATTTCGGGATGATGTCGTACGACCCAGCCTTTATGAATACTGCGTCGTGCCAGAGCAAGATCACATTCATTGATGGCGACAAGGGGATCTTGCGCTATCGTGGCTATCCGATCGAGCAAGTCGCAGAGAAGTGCACCTATCTCGAGGTTGCCTATCTCGTTCTCCATGGTGAGCTGCCGACGAAGACGCAACTGGACGAGTGGGTACACAACATTACGTACCACACGATGATCCATGAAAACATCAAGAAGTTCATGGACGGCTTCAACCATGATGCCCACCCCATGGGTATGCTTGTGAGCACGCTTGCGGCTCTCTCGACGTATTATCCGGATTCGAAGAATATTCAGGACGCCGAATCGCGCAAACTGCAGATCTATAGACTGATCGGCAAGATACCGACGATAGCTGCTTATGCGTATCGTCATACGCTTGGGCTTCCATATGTGTACCCGGACAACGAGCTGAGCTACACGGGCAACTTCCTTTCCATGTTGTACAAGATGGCGGAACCCAAGTACAAGGTGAACCCGGTACTCGAAAGGGCCCTCGACGTTCTCTTCATCTTGCATGCTGACCACGAACAGAACTGCAGCGCGAACACGATGCGGAGCATCGGCAGCTCGCAGGCTGATCCCTTTGTGTCAATGGCTGGCGCCGCAGCGGCGTTGTATGGACCCTTGCACGGTGGAGCTAACGAGCAGGTTCTGCGGATGCTCAGGGAGATCGGATCGAAGGACAAAGTGCCTGAATTCATCAAGAAGGTGAAGTCCGGAGAAGGCGGCAGGTTGATGGGCTTCGGCCATCGGATCTACAAGAACTACGATCCACGAGCCAAAATCATCAAGGATACGGCGGAAAAGGTGTTTGAGGTGACTGGCCGGAATCCGTTGCTTGACATTGCCGTTGAGCTGGAACGGATCGCACTCGAAGACGAATACTTCGTCAAGAGGAAGCTCTATCCCAACGTTGATTTCTACTCAGGCATTATCTACGAAGCGATGGGATTCCCAACCGCGGCCTTCACCGTGCTGTTCGCCATACCGCGTACCTCGGGTTGGCTTGCGCAGTGGCAGGAAATGCTCCTTGATCCCGACCAGAAGATCGCGCGGCCGCGGCAGGTATTCCTTGGCTATGACAAACGGGATTTCGTGGCGATGGAGAAGCGTAAGTAACGAACGCGACGAAGAGGCCATCCAGCGATCGATAATCGAGGTCGGTCACTTCCTTGGCGTATGAAAGGAGGATTACGATGGTAGAAAAAACCCTTAAGGATGTGCGCTTCGCGAAAGCCGCCGATGTGATGACCCGCGATGTGGCGTTTATCGACGGAGCCACGACGGTGGCGGACGCCATCAAGGTCATGAGGGAACGTAAGGTCTCGTCTCTTGTTGTAAACAGGCGGACACCGGATGACGCCTGGGGGATTGTGACCCGCAAAGACGTGGTCAACAAGATTGTTGACCCCGGGAGGAACCCCCACGAGGTACAGGTTTACGAAATCATGACGAAACCGATGGTGGTCCTCTCTCCCGGGCTGGCGCTGAAGTACTGTGCGCGCCTCATGCACAGCGTCGGAATCCGAAGAGCAGTGGTTTTCGATGGCAAGGAGGTAGTTGGCATCCTCAGCAATACCGATATCTTCAACGCGATCAAGGTGTAGCGTATCGCCGAAGCGGGTCAACGACGTGATGCCCTCTTGGCCCAAGGAGGTTGAACAGATGACCGCATCCCACGCCTCTCGTCTGAGGGGAAGATGCGGGAGCGCGGTCATCTGTGCTTTTTCGGAGGAAGTCGGCGATAAGCACGCCTCAGTTGCTAACCGAGGGCAAGGCGCAGCTTCCACATCTGCTCGTCTGTCCATGCGTACAGCGTTCGGTGGACAGGGGGGACTTCGGTGCTGCAGGTAGCTCGATGCCAGCTCATTCTTGCTCTCGGCTGAGCGGATTCCTCGATGGCAAATCCAGGCATGTTCTTGAGTCGGGTTGTCAAGGTCCTTCGCTGGATCGCGCGGGGCCTTTCTGCACTTATTGCAGCATTCCTCTTTCTCCTTGCCGTCGGAGAGGGGCTCAATCCAGCCACGTTGACGCTTGAAGAAGCCGTTATGATGCTTGGGTTCCTGGCCTCGTGGCTCGGATTCATTGTAGGCTGGAAGCTGGAGGGAGTTGGGGGAATCCTCATCATCGGCGGATTGTTGTGGCATTGTCTCTTTGAGTTTCTGTTTCGCGGCACGATGTTTCTTGGCATCTGGGTTGTTGTCCCGGCACTGCCCGGTATCTTGTTCTTGTTATGCTGGTGGGGCATGCGACGCCTGCGTCGATCCGCCGTGGAGCCGGTAACGCCGGCTCCCCCATGAGATGATTGATCCTCATCCGACACAAGTAAGGAGGTTGATCATGAAAACGAAAGCGTACATCACGAGTTTCGTCGTCGTGTTTGCTGTGTCGTTTGTTGTGAGCGTTGTTGTATCGTATCTCTACGCTCTCCTGGTTCACGGTTCCGGTGCGGCGGACTGGGAGACGTCACTCCGGCTATCGATAACCCTCGGCATCATCTTCGCGTGGCTGACCGGTCGCGGAGTTGACTCCAAAGAGCAGAAGAGCTGAGGAAGAAGCCCCACCCGAGGTTATCGATCATCTCAGTGATTCTTCTCTACTTCACTCATAATCCTTCCAGCTTGAGGAGGTTTCCATGTACCTAAGGCTCTCCAACGGGAAAGAAATACCAATTGAAACGCACAAGGTCAGGATTGTACAGAAGACGAGCCTTGTGCCGATTGCGGAAAGGCTTCGTGCTCTCGAAGAGGGCGGATACAATACATTTTCTCTTCGTACCCGCGACATTTTCATCGACATGCTGACGGATAGTGGCACAAACGCGATGAGTGATAACCAGTTGGCAGCGATGATGGTATCGGATGATGCCTACGCGGGATGTGAAAGCTACTATAAACTGAAAGCTGCGGTCAAAGATGTCCTGAGGTTTGAGTACGTTCTGCCCGTACATCAGGGAAGGGCAGCAGAACATCTTCTCGCGAAGGTGTACGTGAAGCCCGGCGACGTCGTTCCGATGAACTACCACTTCACCACCACGAGGGCACACTTCGAGCTGGCTGGCGGGACTGTCCTGGAGATCTTCACGGACGAAGCACTCAATACCCAGAGCACGAACCTCTTCAAGGGAAACCTCGATATTCAGAAGTTCAAGGACGCGATCAAGAAGTTCGGGGCCGAGAAGATCCCGTTCATCCGAATGGAGGCCACCACGAATCTCCTTGGTGGACAGCCGTTTTCGCTCGAGAACTTGAAGGCAGTGAAGGAAATCGCAGCGGATCACAACATCCCGCTGGTGTTTGACGGCAGCCTGATCTCGGAAAACGCCTATTTCATCAAGCAGCGAGAGAAGAAATATGCAAAGAGGTCAATCCAGGAGATTATCTGGGAGATGATGGAGCTCGTCGATATTTTCTATCTCTCAGGCCGAAAGAGCAGCTGCGTGCGGGGTGGATTTATAGCCACGAACAACAAGAAGCACTTCGAAGCCTTGAAGCCGTGGCTTCCCGTTTACGAGGGATTCCTGACCTACGGTGGAATGTCCACCAAGGAGATTGAAGCGATGGCGGTGGGACTTCGTGAGATGACCGACATCAACGTCGCGGGAAGCGCTGTTGAGTTTGTGCGGTATTTCGCTCAACGGCTCATCGAGAACAAAGTTCCCGTTGTGACGCCTCCGGGCGGTCTTGCTTGCCATGTTGATGCGAAATTGTTTCTTCCTCATGTGCCTCAATCCGAGTATACTTCTGGGGCCCTCGCTGCCGCCGTGTATCTCGCCTCGGGTGTCCGGAGCATGGAGCGTGGGACGATTTCCTGTGACCGTGACAAAGAAGGCAAGGAAGTCTATTCAGATCTGGAACTGACAAGGCTCGCGGTTCCGCGAAGGGTCTACACCATGTCGCAGATCGAATATGTCGTCGACCGCGTGACGTGGCTGCACGAGCACAAGGACCTGGTGAAAGGTCTCAGGTTTGTCGAAGAGCCGCCGGTTTTGAGGTTCTTCTTTGGGAAGCTGGAGGCGATTAGTAACTGGGGCACAAAGCTCGCCCGAGTTTTTAGAAAGGAGATCGGCGAGTACTAGTGCCTGTGGCAAAAGGTAATCCGGGTCTCTGCTCACGCCACCGTCCCCGCCAATCCCGCGCTGATCAGATCCGGAATACGGGAAGCTGCGTGACTGCAGACGCAGGGCGGGTGTGCCCGAGTTTGTCGATCAGGCGGGCTGTCCCGCGGTCGTGCACAAGTCCTGGCTCGCAGCCGGGGACGTTCGTGGCAGCCCGGAGGCCGGACGGCTGCGCGAGATTTGCCAGTTGAACCGGGATTGGCATCTTCGGGACGTGTAGATCCGCGACCCGCACCTCGCGGCTTCCTGTACCTGCTTTTCTTCCTCACCTTCATCTTTCGAACCGCAATCTGATTCGAACTGTATTTCGCAGCGATCAATCCAGCTGCTGATAGAGCGACTTTCTTTTCAGCCAGCTAGATGAAATGGCAATGGAGGCGAACAGGCAATCCTCGCATTTCAGGACTGCCTGTTTCTTTTTGAATCTCCGGTTCTTCTTGAAACTCGGACGCGTATAGGGTATATTTGTGGGCGTTCTGGATGACGGGAGACAGACGCTTGACGGTTGTTCAGGTCACGCTGCCTTGTGTTCATGTATGAAGATCTCATTCACGTCTTTCCTGCTGAGCTTGCACAAGAGAAAAAAGCTGAGGCTCACCATTGCGGGCTTGGCGATTCTCTTCATGGCAAATCTCGACGCTCTCGTTGACCTCGTGAGCCATCCGGAGGTTCCGTACTTCCATAGCGAGCACCTGATCGTTGGCGGAATAACGGCGCTTGTGACTTTGGTGTTCTTCATTATTCTTGGGCTCTATGTCGCTACCGTCGAGCGCGCGCTTCGAGACATTAACACGCTCAAGGGCCTCTTGCCGATCTGCTCTTCATGCAACAGGATTCGGACATCCGACGATCAGTGGCATATCATAGAGAAATACATCTCCGAGCGAACGGAAGCCAGATTCACTCACAGCCTCTGCCCTGAATGCTTCCAGAAGCTCTACGGTGACAGGTTCAAGTAGGAGTGATTCTCCTCCACCAGCCACTCCATCACTTCGAAAAACGGCCCCAGTCCGGTGGTTCAACATTCGCTGACAAAACTGATAGAAGTGATCGGAGAAATTCTTGGATATGAGAATTCGGATGGCTGATTCTCTCTGTTTTGCGCTTTGCCGGTTGGCATGTTTCTTGCCTTTCCCCAGTGTTGGCTCGTGAAGAAATCGGCGAGAATAGGACATGCATGAGCTTTCGATTGCACAGAACATAATTGAGATTGTGCGACAAAATGTTCCCGAAAACGAGCTTGGGGATGTACGTGCTGTCAGGATGAAGGTCGGAACCCTTGCGGGAGTTGTTGCAGAGTCACTTCGATTCTCTTTTTCCGTCCTTGTGGCTGACTCCCCGCTCAAGGATGCGTACATCCAGATTGAGCACATTCCGTTCGTGATCCAATGCAATACCTGTCGTCAGTCGTCCTCAAACGATCAGGGATTTGCTGTCTGTCCCACGTGTGGAGGATCTGACACGACAGTGCTCACGGGGACAGAACTGCAGGTTTTCGAGATCGAACTGGATGACTTACATACGGAGGCGTTGTGAGCATCGTAACTGTCCAACGAAGAGTTCTGGAGAAGAATGACGAGATCGCGCGCTGCAATCGCGCGTTCTTCGCTGAACGCGGGACGTTTGTCATCAACCTCGTGAGCTCACCGGGATCAGGCAAGACAAGTATCCTCGAGCGCACGCTGGAGTATTTCAGCGGAAGGATCAACGTAGCGGTCATCGAGGGAGATGTCCAGACGGACCTCGACGCGCAGCGCATCGCTCGGTACAGAGTACCTGTCGTTCAAATCGTCACGAACGGTGGCTGTCATCTGGAGGCGAAACTTGTTGAAGATGCGATGGCAAATCTCGACCTGCACGGCGTCAAGCTTCTCGTCATCGAAAACGTCGGCAACCTCGTGTGTCCTTCGAACTATGACCTCGGCGAGGCGATGAAGATTGTCGTCGCGAGCACCACGGAAGGCGATGACAAGCCGTTGAAATACCCTGGTATGTTCCGCCACGCGTCGGTCCTGATCATCAACAAGATTGATCTGTTGCCGTACGTCAGTTGTGATATCAATATGCTCAAGGACAACGCTCTGAAGATCAATCCTTCCCTCAAAGTCTTCAGGACATCCTGTACGACGAAAGAAGGGATCGATGAATGGTGTGGGTGGCTTGAGCAAAATCTGTCGAAGCCGTAGTATTCGGAGATAGGGAGGAGGCACCAGCCGACACTCATGCAGCCAGCGTACGTCGAACGGCTTTCGGTTCGTGACCTCAAAGAACGTGCGGCCCAGCTTCGAGAAATGTTGAGGGAGTGCGTCCTCTGCCCGCGTGAGTGCCGAGCTAAACGGCTGGAAGGGAGATACGGGGTATGTCGTTCAACGGACGAGCTTGTGATCTCCAGTGCAGGTCCGCACTATGGTGAGGAGCCTCCGCTCGTCGGGAGGCGGGGATCAGGAACGGTGTTCCTGACATCCTGCAATCTCAAGTGTCTGTTCTGCCAGAATTACGACATTAGCCATCTGCGCTACGGCCGGCAGATTTCCCCACCGCAGCTTGCGGAGATCATGCTCGGTCTCCAGCGAGGCGGCTGCCACAATATCAACTTCGTGACGCCGACGCATATGACGGCCCAGATTCTCGACGCGATAGTGATCGCTGTGGACCGTGGGTTGTCGATTCCGCTTGTATACAATTGCGGCGGCTACGAGTCAGTCCGGACATTGAAACTGCTCGAAGATATTGTCGATATTTACATGCCGGATATCAAATACTCTGACAACGAAATTGCCCGGCGATATTCCGGGGCGCCGCGGTATTGGGACGTTGTGCGTCCAGCCGTGGCGGAGATGCATCGGCAGGTGGGCGACCTTGTTGTCGATGATGGCGGTGTGGCGCACCGCGGACTTCTCATACGGCACCTGGTCTTGCCTAATCGGCTTGCCGGGTCGAAGACTGTGCTCGAATTCGTGGCTCGCCACGTTTCGACCGATTCGTACGTGAATATCATGGATCAGTACAGGCCTGCATACCGAGCCATCCACTACCCCGAATTGAGCCGTACGATCAAGTCCAAGGAATATTTTGAAGCAATTGAATATGCCCAGGCGGTTGGCCTGCATCGTGGTTTTGAAAGGCGAGCCCGAGCGGCAAACTGACAAATCCTGAAGAAAAGCACGAAAGAACGTCATGAATATCCTCCTTATCTCGACGCTGACAATCGGTATGCTTCACGCCCTGGCTCCAGACCACTGGCTTCCATTTGTTATGATGGGGAAAGCTCAACGTTGGACGAAGTGGAAGCTCACTTCCGTTACAATCCTCGCCGGCCTGGGCCACGTCTCCTCAAGTCTCCTGATCGGAGCAATTGGGGTGCTGCTGGGTATCGCCGCAGAGCGTGTCAACCTCTGGGAATCCAGCCGTGGAAACGTCGCGTCGCTTCTGCTCATCGGCTTTGGCCTCGCCTACATGGTGTGGGGGATCAAGAATTGGGGCCGCAGGCACTCCCATGAGCTCGAGAAAGCCAAGGTGGTGTCCTACTGGACTCTGTTCGCTCTGATTGTTTTCGGTCCGTGCGAACCTTTGATTCCCCTCATATTCGCAAGCTCCGCCTTTGGGTGGTCCTCGGTGTTTTTGGTGTTTGCACTCTTCGGGATCTCTACGATCGGGATGATGCTTGTACAGGTCCATCTCGCATCGTTCGGAGTATCGCTTATCCGTTCCCACCGGTTTGAGCATGCGTCGGACGTGATCGCCGGCGGGGTCATCGCACTTACAGGAGTCATGATCCGCGTGCTGGGAATCTGACAATTCATTGTCAATCATCGGTTGAATGTTCATTGGCCTCCCCTGCAAGACACGATCCTAGTCCTATCTCGCCGATCCTGCGCGTCAAGGTGTTCATTCGAGGGGCGGTACAGGGCGTGGGATTCCGACCTTTTGTTTACCGTCTCGCCACGGAAATGAACCTGACAGGATGGGTCTCCAACACAACCCAGGGAGTGTTCATCGAGGCGCAGGGGACGAAGGCCGCGCTTGACGAATTTGTGCTGCGGCTGCAGAGAGAAAAGCCGCCGCGTGCGTTCATTCAGAGTCTGGAGTTTTCTTTCCTCGATCCGCTCGCATTCTCCTCTTTCACCATACGGGAGAGCGAAGAAGCCGGA
>VGWB01000139.1 GCA_016873755.1 Ignavibacteria bacterium
TGCTTGTACTGACGCGGGTCGGGGGTGGCTGCCCGACAACCCAAGTCCTAATCCATAATCTTCCTGAGAAAGGCGGGCTTGTCCGGATCGGCTTTATCAATCTTTTCGTCGCCCTTGTCTGCCTCTCGCGCGCGGATCGAAATATCAATGCCGCGACGCAGGAACGTCGGTTCTTCGAACTTCTGCAGATCCGCCGGACCGGTCGGGATACGGTCAACGAGCTTTGCTGCGGGTCGCGGCGGCTGCTTTGCCGCGGCGGCTTTCTTGCTGAAGCCGGTTGCTATCACTGTGACCATGATCTCGTCGGTCATGTTTTCATCGATCACCGTTCCGAGAATCACGTTCGCCTCATCACCCGCGGCGTCGTGAATGACGCTTGTGGCTTCATCGACCTCGACGAGCGACATCCCTTTGCCGCCGGTGATGTTGATGAGGATGCCCTGGGCGCCTGCAATCGACACGCCGTCAAGCAGAGGGCTAGAGATCGCGGCGTGCGCGGCCTCCACGGACCGATTCTCCCCGGTTGCGACACCCGATCCCATCAACGCATCCCCCATCTCGCGCATCACTGTGCGAACGTCGGCAAAATCGACGTTGATCAGGCCGGGAACGGTAATGAGCTCCGATATGCCGCGGGTGGCGTTGTAGAGAACCTGGTTGGCCAGTTCGAACGCTTCAAGCAACGGTGTTCGCCGGTCGATAATGTCAAGCAGCTTCTGATTCGGAATGACGATCAGCGTGTCCACCTGCTTCTTCAGCTCTTCGATCCCCTCTTCCGACTGAGCCATCCGTTTCTTTCCCTCGCTGTGGAACGGCTTCGTCACGATGCCGACAACGAGCGCCCCCATGCTCTTGGCAATGTTGGCAACGATTGGCCCCCCTCCCGTCCCCGTGCCGCCTCCCATTCCTGCAGTTACAAAGATCATGTCGCTGCCGGCAAGAGAACGTGCAATTTCTTCACGATCCTCCTCCACCGCGCGATGACCAATGGAGGGGTCCGCTCCGGCACCGAGACCCCGGGTCAGGTTTTTTCCAACCTGGATCTTGTGCGACGATTTGTTCCGATCCAGGGCTTGAAGATCACAATTGACGGCGATGAAATCCACGCCGACCAATCCTTTGTCTATCATGCTGTTGATGGCGTTGCCACCGCCGCCACCAACACCAACGACTCGAATTTTCGCCCCGCGGTCAGCTAAGGTGTCGAGTTCAATCACGGCGCATTCTCCTTGTGTTTTTTGGTAAGAAGTAACGTTCGTAGTAAATCCTTTTCGTCTTCAGAGATAGCAGCATGCAGATTGCAGACGGCAGATTGGAGATCGTCATTTCAGGATCGAACGCTGTAAGCCAATGAGCATGGCAACAATCTCGTCCACCGCAGAAAATGTTTCCCGTTGTATCTTCTCAGAGATGTACTGATTCGAAAACGCTATATCGATACAGCCAATGCACTCGTGAGCCGAACGAATGGCATAATCAAGGAACTTGGCAAACTCTTTGTTCGATCGATTGCCCGCCCCCTCCGAAATATTCAAAACGATGGAGTCAGCCGCGCGACGAAACTGGGTGGTAATTGTGCATTCTCAACTCCTACCATGTGTCCCGGACAGCTGAGAGTGCCAGGTTTTCCGCCCTGTCTGCACACTGCAGGCTGCCATCTGTCATCTCCGGCTACAACTCATCAAACCACGTTTTCATTCTGTTGAAGATATTCTTCACAGATCCCTTTCCCTTCCCGTCGCTCATCGCTGCAGTGATGGCAGATCGATCCCGATGTTTCAACTCGTGCACCACCAGCCCGACACCCGTTGCGTAGATCGGGTTCTCGATCTCACGAATGAGTCCCGCTCCGAAGCCCGAGGGGATACCGATCTTGACCGGCATGCCGAGAACTTCTCGTGCAAGGTCTGCGGTTGCTTTCACCAGTGAGCCCCCGCCCGTCAACACCACGCCGGCCGAGAGATGCTTGGAGTACCCCGACCGCTTGATTTCCATCGAAGCAATTTCCAAAATCTCCTCCATACGGGGTTGGATGACCTGGCAGAGTAGCTTCTTGTCGATATCGATGGGGGGGCGTCCACCGATGCCCGGCAGAACGATCGGCTCGTTGTTGACGATCGCTGGCATATAAGCGTACCCGTGCTCCACTTTGAGCCTCTCCGCTTGCTCGGTCAAAATGCCAAGACCTTTGCGGATATCGTCGGTGACTTTCTTGCCGGCGATGCCGATGACCGCCGTGTGGCGGATCGTGCGTTCCTCAAAGACCGCAAGGTCCGTCGTTCCACCACCGATGTCAAGAAGTGCAACCCCAACCTCCTTTTCTTCGTCGTCCAGAACTGCATAGCTTGAAGCCAGCGGCTCAAGTACCATGTCGTTGATCCGCAGTCCGGCCCGTTGCACGCATTTGTAGATATTCTGCGCGGCAGTCACAAGTCCCGTAATGATGTGGACCACCGCCTCCATGCGGACGCCGGACATGCCAACCGGATCATAGATCCCGTCTTGCCCATCTACAATGAACTGTTGGGGAATAACGTGGATGATCTTCCGATCCGAAGGCAAAGCGACGCGCTTGGTGTCTTCAATGAGACGATCCACATCCTCCTGCGTAATTTCGTTTTCCGTACGGCTGATGGCCACGACACCGCGGCTCTGAAAGCTCTGTATATGATCCCCTGCAATTCCAACCGTAACAGACGTGATCTTCACGCCTGATTGCGCCTGTGCGTCGGCAACTGCAGCCTGAATGGACCGCACGGTCTTTTCAATGTTCGTTACCACGCCGCGCGTCAGCCCGTCCGATGTAGCGCGTCCGATACCGAGAATATTCAGCTTGCCGGGATGCATCTCGTCTGGTGCGGCAACGATGGCACACACCTTCGTCGTCCCGATATCCAAGCTAACAGCAATATCACTTGTCATACAGCCTGTTCTCCCTTTCGGTGTTTGAGAAATCTCTTGCCAGCATGTCAACCAAGAACGCCCGTCGACATCCTAGCCCCGTTTCTGATTCCAGCGAACAACAACCTGATCGTCAAATCGTAAGTCGACATACTGCAGTTTGTCCGAGCCCTGCTCCCGTACGACGTCATTCCAGAACGCTTCAAGGCGCACGAGTTTGTCGGCAATGTTGCCCCGACCGAAGATGATGGGAACACCGCGCTCTGCGCCGTAGAGCACGATGTCACCGCCGTTCCGCAGTCGCGCCTCCGAGATCATATGATACAACTCCTTGCCCACAAGCTTCGAGGTAGCCAGAATGGCGAGCGCTTCCTGTACGTCGGCGTTGTGAATCATCGTCCCGGCGGCAAGAGCAACATCAGGCGAAACACCCGTGAGCACGGGCAGATCGAACAGTTGTTTGGATATTGAGTGCGGAAGCACAATGCCCTCTTCATCGAGGTACAAGATCTCCGCGCCGTTGACGATTGCGAGCGGCGCTCGCTCTGTAACGGTGATCTTCAGCGTGGCTGGAAGATCACGCTCAACAACAGCGTCTTTTATGAAATGATGACTCAAAACGGCCTTTCGGACTCCCATCAGATCGACGTCGTGCAGCTGGGCGTTCTTTTGCATTCTGACGAGGCGCAGAACCTCGGCGGTCTCAACGATACGGTTCCCCTGGATGACGATATGCCTCACTTGCAGGCTTGATTTCCAGAGGTTGGAGGAGACAACAAGCCCCACCAGAAGAATCAGAAGCGCCACAAAACCAAATTTGAGTGTCCGCCTTGTGCTCATGCAACTTCCCGCTTCACCTCGTTGGGAAATCCAATGAGTTTCACTTCAAGTTCCAGAAGGATACCCGTGTTTTGATAGACCGTACGCCTCGTAAGATCGACGAGCGTCAGCACATCGGAAGCCTTTGCGCCGCCGAGGTTCACAATGAAGTTCGCGTGCTTCTCGGAAATCTGTGCATTACCCACGCGCTTGCCCTTCAATCCCGCCTGTTCAATCAATCTGGCCGCATGGTTCCCTGCGGGATTCCTGAACATGCTGCCGGAGTTCGGCAAAGTGAGCGGCTGCGTGATGTTCCGCTTTAGGATGAATTCACGCCTTCGTAGCATGAGCTCTTCCTTGTTCCCCTGCGGCAGCCGGAAGCTAGCAGTCAGCACGATATCGTGTGTAAAACTGGATTGCCGATAGGCAAATTGGGCGTCCTCTTTCTTCACCACCTGAACCTGTCTGTCGCGATACACTTCAACTTCAACGAGATGGTCTGAAATTGTGCCGCCATACGCACCAGCGTTCATCACCACCGCTCCCCCGAGACTGCCGGGAATCCCCGCAAGCATTTCAACACCTGACAGACCCTGCTGAATGCAGAAATCCACAAACGTCGCCATGTGAACGCCAGCCTCGGCGATCACAAGATCGCCCTCCATCCGAATGGCTGAGAGACTCGCTTCAAGGTTAATAGCGGCACCACGCACGCCGTCATCACTCACCAGCAGATTGCTCCCTCTGCCGAGTATCAAGTATGGGAAATTGTTCTTCTGGAAGTACGTCACAATCTCGACGAGATCACGCTTGTCCGTCGGCTCAAGATAGTAGTCCGACGGCCCTCCGACGCGCATCGAGGTGTACTTTGCCATCGGCTCATTGATCGCAATGTGACCCCGGAAGAACTTCTTGATGTCAGCAAGAGAAACCATCGTACCAAGTCAAAATGAAAAGGGAAAAAGTAAAAAAGATACAGCAACGGGGTTTCCGCTCTTCAATTTTTCATTTTCAATTGCTTTAGAAACTCTTCCCCGTACTTCCATATGTCTCCTGCTCCCATCGTGATGACGATATCCCCGCTCTTCACGATCGATTTCAGGTAGCCCGGCACCTGCTTTTTGTCCGGGACATAATGTGCGTCCTTATGCCCGAACCGCTTCGCGGCATCGACAATGAGCTCACCTGTCACGCCCTGGATGGGCTCCTCGCGAGCCGGATAGACGTCTGTGACGACAAGTACATCCGACAACAGGAAGGATTTTCCAAATTCTTCGTAGAAATCACGCGTTCGAGTGTAGAGATGAGGTTGAAAGACGCACACAACCCGGCGACGCCACCCGGCCTTCGCGCCTGCCAGCGTTGCTCGGCACTCTGTCGGGTGATGGGCGTAATCATCATACAGCGTCATGCCGTCAACCTCCCCCTTCTTTTCCCAGCGTCGATAGACACCGGCGAACTTCTCGATGCCTCTCTTAACGTCGTCGAAGGGAACACCGAGCTCGAGTCCTGCCGTAATAGCGGCGAGGGAGTTCTGCACGTTGTGCTTGCCCGGCACCTGGAGGGTAACCTGTCCCAGGTCGGACCCGCCCCGCACAACCATGAACGTCGATGTATTATCCTTGTGATGAACATCGACCGCCTGGACGTCAGCTTGCGGATTCAATCCATAGGTGATGATTTTCTTCCTGCTCAACTGCGACATGATATCAAGCAGCGCGGGCTCGTCGAGGCAGAGCACAACAAAGCCGTAGAAAGGCACCTTGGATGCAAATTGGATGAACGCGCCCTTGATATCTTCGAGGTCTCGGTAGCAATCGAGATGATCCGTTTCCAGGGTTGTGAGAACTGCAATCGTTGGCGTAATAGAGAGGAACGAACGATCGAACTCATCTGCCTCTACGACGATGAAGTCACCATGGCCCAACCGCGCGTTGGTTCCGCCCAGGCCGCTCAGCTTGCCACCCACGATAACCGTCGGATCGAGTCCGCCCTCCAAAAGTACCAGGCTGATCATCGATGTCGTCGTCGTCTTTCCGTGCGTCCCGGCGATGCCGATGCCATATTTCAGCCGCATCACCTCGGCCAACATCTCCGCACGACGGATGACCGGAATCTTGCGCCGCTGAGCCTCCAGGATCTCGGGATTGTCAGGCGGCACGGCAGACGAGTACACCAGCACGTCAACATCACTCGCCACATTGCCTGCCTTATGACCTTCGCCTACCACCGCGCCGAGTTTTCGCAGGTGCTCGGTGATCTCAGACAGGCTTTTGTCCGATCCGCTGACCGAAAAACCTTGGTCAAGCAGAATTTCCGCGATTCCGCTCATCCCGATGCCGCCGATGCCAACGAAGTGAATCTTTTTGATGGAGGAGAACATTTACCTGTGTAGAGCCTTCGTGAGTAATCAGAAGTCAGAATTCTCTTGTTTCACACCGCCTTCCTTCTCCTCATCCCAAATCTCTTCCGTTTGCCCCTCGGCACCTGCTGCGCGATGCGCTCCATTTCCGTCACGAGTTCGTGGTCACGCTCATAGCGGCCGACCCGTATACGGAAAAGACGCTTTCGCCCTTTGAGCTTGAACATGATCAACTGGAATCGTCCCGCTGTCTGCACCAGCATCTCCCGACCGATATGCATCCATTCGATCTCAGAAAAGGGGACGGCGCGTTCACGACCATGACTCTGGAAGATGAACCGATCCTCTGTCACGATGAGCCTTCTCTTCCGCAGGAGATTCAAGACAAGTGTTACCAGCGACATGGCGACAAACAGGATCATGATATACACGATCGGATCCTTGAAGACAAAGCTGAACTGGTCTTCGAAAAAGCTCCCTTTGATCCCCGCGTACAGAAGGAACACGAGCAGATACAGCAGCGCCTGCTGGTAGTAGAAATCCAGTTTGTATTTGAAGACCTTCTCCATCGTCTCGACCATTAGTGAAGCAGAGCAAGGATCTTCTCCGCCAGCACACTTCCGGCTTCCGGCTTCCCGAGGCTCATGCTTGCCTGACTCATGCGAGTGAGGCGGTGCGGATCATTTATCAGCTCAAGCAACGCTGGTTTCAAATTCCCAGAGACGCTGTCATCTGCGATCATCAGGACTGCACCTGCCTCGACCAGTGCCCGCGCATTATGCGTCTGGTGGTTCGCTGCAGCATGAGGATAGGGAACCACGATCGCAGGCCGCCCGACCCTGGTTACTTCCGCAAGCGTCGTGGCACCGGCCCTGCACACCACGACATCAGCCGCTGCAAATGCATGCTCCATGCTGTCAACGAACGGCCCGATCCAACCGGCCGGCTTGCTCCCGATCGTTTGGCGTACTCTATGATAGTCGGACTGGCCAGTCTGCCAGACGAACTGAATTCCCGCCCTCAGCAAATCGTCAAGCGATGCCAGCACCGCTCTGTTGATGGACGCTGCGCCGAGGCTCCCGCCCACGACGAGAACCGTTTTCTTATCGGCCGCGAGGTGGAAGAAGCGTCTGCCCTCATCTCTCGAAATTGTGCCAAGCGCCGCCCGCGTCGGCGTTCCGACAAGCTCACCAGTGCTTCCTCGTGGAAGCCATCGTTTCGTCGCTTCGAACGCGATGTAAAGCCTGTCTGCACGCTTGGCCAACAATCGAGTTGTTATGCCGGGATAGCTGTTAGACTCGTGGACGACAGTCGGAATTCCACTCCAGGAAGCTACGAGAAGGACTGGACCGCAGACATACCCACCAGTCCCGATGACCACATCCGGCTTGAACTGGCGTATGACAAAGAGCGACTGAATAAGTGATACAATCACCTTGAGCGGAAACAGGAGATTATCGAGTGTCAATCTCCTTTGAAAGCCGCTGATCCAGATTGTCCGAAACGCATAGCCGCGCTCCGGAACGACACGGGCTTCGATCTTCCCCCGTGTCCCGACGAACAAGAACTCTGCACCGGGTCTGAGCCTCCTGATTTCATCCGCAATCGCAAGAGCCGGGAACAGGTGTCCGCCGGTTCCGCCACCTGCCACGAGGATTCGTGGATGTCCCCTGTCCACATCGGTCCTTAGTACACTCGTACCGTCTTCTGTTCATGCGGGGGTGCAGCGGATGTCTGCTCAGGTATCTTAGCCGCGCGAGGGTGCATGTCCGTCTGCGCCGAGATGTTGAGGAGCACACCGACCGCAAATGACGTAAACAAGAGCGACGATCCGCCGTAACTCACAAAGGGCATCGGTAGACCGGTTGTGGGCAGAACACCGAGCGTCACCCCTGCGTTCACAAGAGCATACAGCGTGATCGCGCTCGAAATGCCAAGAGCGAGCAGGCGGCCAAAATTGTCACGAGCAAACTTAGCAATCTTGAAGCCGCGCAGCATGAGAACAAGGAACAACGCCAGAAAGAACATCGTACCGATGAACCCGTATTCTTCTCCAACGATCGAGAAGACGAAGTCGCCATATGATTCGGGCAGGAAGAAGTCCCGTTGCTTGCTTTCTCCCAGACCGACCCCGAAGAGCCCACCGTTGCCAAAGCCGATGATCCCCTGCAGCAACTGGTAGCTCGGCCTCCCAGTGCTCGATGTTCCGTTGATGAAGGAACTGATCCGCTGCATGACGTGGGGATGTGTCAGCGCGATTCCAACGAGCAGCGGAAGCGCCGCCGCGACTGTTGCTGCAAGGTGGAGAAATCGCGCGCGACTCAAGAACAGCATGACCATGCTGATGAGAATGATCATTCCTCCGGTGCTGAAATTCGGCTGTACAAGGACAAGTCCGGCAACGCTGCCGATCCAGATCATCATCGGGAGGAAGCCCTTCTTGAGATCCCTGATCGCTTCTCCCTTTGTAGAGATCAACGTACAGAGGTGGAACAGAAGCGCGAATTTTGCGAACTCCGACGGCTGCAGACTCAAGCCACCGAAACGCAGCCAGCGAGCCGCGCCCTTCACCTCGCCACCCAGCACCAACGTCACCCCGAGCAGCACAACGGCGGCAATCACGACCGGCTTGGTGAGTTTCTTGAACCTCTTGTAGTCGATCGTCATTCCAACAAACAGCACAACAAGACCCAGCAGCACCCTCAGCGCGTGCAAGTTCAGCAGCCGGTTGCTCTCGCCGAACTTCTCCATCGCCCACGTTGCTGAAGCACTGTACACCACGCCAAGGCTGAGCACCATCAGCGTAAGCACCACGATGAGCGTCGGAAGGTCGATATGGTTGCGTTGGGTTCTGGTCATTTCTGTGTAGATGTCCGATTTCTACCTTGAGCCAATCTTTGTTCGGAGGGAGTTCCACTCCCGACGATCTCGTTGGTCGGGAGCGCGGCTCCCTCCCAACTGGATAGGATCACAAATTCCTCACAAGCTCCTTGAACACCTTTCCTCGCTGCTCGAAGTTCTCGAACCAATCAAACGAAGCGCATGCAGGGGAGAGCAGCACAACATCCCCCGGCTGCGCGAGGCTCTGTGCCGCCATAATGGCTTCGTCAATTGACCCTGCGCGCTTGACAGCCATAAAGCTGGAGAACGCTTTCTCAACCTTCTCCGCCGATTCGCCGAGGGCGACGATAGCCCTCACTTTCCGCCGTACAAGATCAAAGACTCTTGAATAATCGTTCCCTTTGTCTCTTCCGCCGAGCATCAGGACGATCGGCTGGTCGAACGCCTGCAGCGCATACCATACGGCGTCCACGCTTGTGGCTTTCGAGTCGTTGTAGTATCGAACGCCATTGACCTCCCGTACGAACTCCTGACGGTGTTCAACGCCCTTGAAGTTCCTCAGCGTTGCACGAATGGAAGCCGTGCTGACACCCAGGAGCTGCCCGGCGATCGTCGATGCCATGGCATTGTACAGGTTGTGAGGACCCTTGATGCTGATCTCGTCAGTATCGATAATCTCATCCTGCTTCCCGCCGAGGACCGCTACCAGTTTTCCGCGGTCGACAAAGGCACCTTCGTCCGCTGCCCGCATGATGCTGAACGGGAGCGTTCTGCACCGCGCATTGCGAACAACACGCGTTGACCACTCATTATCGGCATCATAGATCAGAACGTCATCGTCTCTCTGGTTCATGAAGATGCGCGCCTTCGCTGCAGCATAGTGCTCCATCGAGTTCCCGTAACGATCCATGTGGTTCTGTGTGATGTTCAGGATCGCTGCAATCC
>VGWB01000140.1 GCA_016873755.1 Ignavibacteria bacterium
CACTGTTGATGAACTCTGGAATGAGCGTTACGACCGACCCGCACGAGTGTTTGAACGTCTTCCACGATGTATGAACGTGAATCCAGTCGTTGATCCGCTTGTAGTACGGCATGTAGAGCGATCTGAATGTGTCCACTGAGCAGAATGTGGACCACTGCGTCCCGAAGTCCGTCCCGCAGATAAACACCGCATCGACCAGATCGCCGATGCGCCTGCGGATCTTGATGAGATTCTCGATCGCGACCTCACACTGCCTCTCGAAAATCTTGTGGACATAGCCCTGCCGCGTCAGGGTGGAGATGTACCATTCTTCAATGTCGCGAATCCCCTTCGGGTCTTTCAGGAATGGGGCCGGAACGAGCGCGATGTCACCAAACGCCATCCCTCCGAACGTCGCAATCACCCCCCTGCCCGTTTGTGCCATCTCCTCGGATGTCTGCTCGAAGTAGTCGAGATCGCGATCAGAGATGAGCCCAAACTCCTCAAGGTTGTCCTCCGGATCTAGCTTCTCCTCAGCGAGCGGCTCCTGCCGTACGATGGTATCGAAGAAAAAACCGTTCTTCGGCATGCGACCGGACGGAGGGGCAGAGAGATCCCCTTCTGGATAAATCAGCGTGTCGCCGTTCGGGTCCTTCGTGGTCTTGAAATGCTCGGACACGAGGACCTCAAGACCATTGTCCATTCTCCACGGCTTCCAATTCTCGTTGCGAAAGCCAAACATCGTTTCCGCCGCGTAGACACCTTCGACGTCAATGCCGAGCGCTTGTTTCAGATCTTCCTCGATGTAACCGAGCATCTGGTACGGCTCGTGCACTTTGACCGGCTTCTTCTCCAACCCGTAGTGATCCCGCAGTGCGGCGACGATGAACACGTGCATGCCGGTCACCGCTGTTCCGCCAAAGTCGATCGGAATGGCATCCGGCTCACGATGACTGAGGGTCGTGAGGACACGTTCCTTGCTTGTCATGGTAGCGCACCTTTCCTCTGTAAGGTCCGTTCGATTTCTTCCAGCGTCCTCCCCTTTGTTTCCGGTATCACCTTCCAGACAAAGAAGAATGCCGGCAGGCATATCGCGGCGAACGTCCAGAATGTCCCGGCCGGCCCGATGTTTTCCAGCATCGACGGGAAGAACTGTCCGACGATGGCGTTGGCCGACCACAGCGCGAACGTGCCGATGGACATCGCCCTGCCGCGGACATGAGTCGGAAAGATCTCCGAAATGATGATCCATGTGACGGGCCCGAAGGAGAATGCAAAACAGGCGATGAAGAACAAGATGAAACCGATCAACACGCCGCCTTGCTGGACGTGAGTGTAGAAAAACATCCCGACAGCCACAAGAGCGGCGACAACCCCGGCGATACCGGCCAGCAGCAACGGCTTTCGCCCCAGCTTGTCCACCTGCCAGATCGCGAGAAGGGTGAAGAGAACGTTGACGGTCCCAATGGTGACCTGTCCGCCGAGAGCGTCGCTGATGGAGAATCCTGCTTCGTTGAGGATCTTTGGGCCGTAGTAGATGATGACATTGATGCCACTTATCTGCGAGAAGATCGGCAGGAGGATCCCGATGAGCAACGCCGTCCGAAGACCTGAATGGAAAAGTTGGGAAATAGAGGCCTCCTCCCCCCGGATCGTTTCGACCAATTCCCCAAATTCGCGCTCGCTGGCACTTCCTGGATGGATCCTGACGAGAAGCGATCTCGCTTTCTCGGTGTGACCTTTGGCGATAAGCCATCGGGGGCTTTCCGGAATCAGCAACAGGAGGAGCAGAAAGAGGAGATTGGGCACCAGCATATTGGCAAACATGCCCCTCCACAATTCCTCCTTGTAGACCCATCGGAGGATATCGGTCGAGAACCAGGCAGACTGAGAGATGCCGTGGACCCAAGCATTCGAAAAATAGGCACACAGGATGCCGATCGTGATCGCGAGCTGATAGATCGCAACCAGCCTGCCGCGGTGGGTTGCTGGGGCAATCTCCGAGATATATAGCGGTGAAAGCATTGAGGCGACACCGATCCCCATGCCGGCGACAAGCCGCGCCACGGTGAGGACCAGTTGTGTAGGTGCGGCGGTGCATCCGATCGTGGAGAAGAGAAAGAGAAGTGACGAGAGCAGTAATACGTTCTTCCGGCCGAATCGGTCACTGAGGGAACCCGCAAACGACACCCCAACAATGCACCCAACCAGGGCCGAGCTCACGTACCATCCTTCTTCGATGGTGCTCAATTCAAACTGCTGCTTGACAAACGAAATCGTTCCCGAGATGACGGCGGTGTCGAAGCCGAACAGGAATCCGCCAATCGCTGAGGTCAGCGAAGCGCCGACCAAGAGCCGCGGAAGATCCTTGTGAATGTGGGAACTCTTGACCATCGTTATCGGGAACCTATTTGACCTCCGATCACTCGCACGCGGCGGGCGAGTGATCTCGACCCCAGATGACGGTGTTTCATCGTCGGGGATTCGTCAAGGGACTGCTGATCAGATGACTCTCTGCGGTCGCAGTTGAAAATACGGGGTGATTTGGGAAGAAATCAAGTGGGGGATGATTCCTCATTCTCAGAAATAGTCGGGGACCGGGCAGGCCAGGCTTGACTCGCTGCTGTTCCTTGCTGATATTGGGTCCATCGTGGGGGAGCATTATCGAGCGAGTGCGGATCGCCTTGTAGCAAGCCGGTCATGCACAGAATGTCGTCAACGCACACCGACAAGTAGCTCAGGAGGCGCGAAACCATGATATCAGAGATTCCACTCGATACCGTCCTGATCGTGGACGACGATGTGCCGATGCAGAAGGTGCTGCAGCGCATGCTTTTGGACGAGGGCTACAACTGTCTGACCGCGAACGACGGCCTCGAGGCCCAGGAGATCGTTCAATCGAAGTCGGACACGTTGAGCGCGGTGGTTCTCGACTGGATGATGCCGCGAATGACCGGCATCGAGCTCCTTCGCTGGATGAAAGAACAGCCGCAGATCGAGCACGTACCGGTCGTTATGCTCACGGCGATGGACCAACTCTCACATATCCGGGAGGGCATCGAGGCAGGAGCGTTTTATTACCTGACCAAGCCGTTCCAGCGTCCGCTTCTCCGATCGATCGTTCGTGCTGCCGTCGCCGACATGCACTGCAGACGCCAGATGTTGAAGAAATTGAAAGAGTGCGCGAAACCGCTCGCTTTTCTTGAAGAGGGAACGTTCCGACTACGCACTCTGGACGAGGCCGACCTGCTTGCCGTAAGGATAGCTAGTGCAACGCCCGATCCGGAGCACGCTATCGTTATCGGCGAACTTCTAGCGAACGCCGTGGAGCACGGAAGCCTCGGCATCACGTACGAAGAGAAAACGAAACTCGTGGACGATAACATCTGGGAGGCCGAAGTCGCCCGGAGGCTCGCTTTGCCCGAGAATGCCGGCAAGTCTGTTCAGGTCAGGATGAAGAGGGGTGACAAGAATATTGAGATCGTCATCGAGGACCAGGGACCGGGATTCGATTTTGAGCGCTGGGTGAAGTTCGACGAGTCACGCGTGTTCGACAACCACGGGCGAGGGATCGCCATCGCGATGGCGTCACTGAACATCCAGTTTCTCGGATCAGGCAATAAGGTTCTCGTGACAATCCCGGTACAGTAGCATGGTGAGAGGAGTTTAGAGTTTCCAGTTTTCGGTTCTCAGTTCTTAGTTCTGGGTTCAGAGGTCGGGGTCGGTGCCGGCAAGCCACCACCGCAGTAAGATGTCCCACGCTGCAACAAGGTAGACACTGCTCACAGATTTCTTTAGATTGACGGGGTATCCAAAGAGGAGGTTCAATGAAACGACTCGGACTTATTTTGTCATCCCTGCTTGTGATGGTTGGCTTTTCATTCGCACAGCAGGAGGCACGACTGATGCGGTTTCCCGCCGTCCACGGTGACCAACTCGTCTTCACCTACGCGGGAGATCTCTACACCGTCTCCACAGGCGGCGGCGTAGCCCGCAAGCTGACCAGCGACGTGGGCTTCGAGATGTTCGCCCGCTTTTCGCCGGACGGCAGGTGGATAGCGTTCACAGGACAATATGACGGCAACACGGAGGTTTACGTTATCCCCGCTGCGGGTGGTGTGCCGCGACGCGTCACGTACGCGGCAACGCTCGGTCGGGACGACGTCTCCGACCGGATGGGACCGAACAACATCGTGATGGGATGGAAGGACAACAAAACGATCCTCTTCCGCTCACGCATGATCGAACCGAACAGCTTTAAGGGCCAACTCTTTCTCATCTCGATCGATGGGGGACTTCCAGAGCAGCTCCCGCTGCCGCGCGGCGGTTTTGCCTCGTATTCTCCGGACGGCAAGAAGCTGGCATACAACCGCGTCTTCCGGGAATTCCGCACCTGGAAGCGGTATCGTGGTGGGCAGGCGGACGACGTCTGGATCTACGATTTCGGAGCCAGGACCACCACAAACATCACCAACAATCCCGCACAGGATATCATCCCGATGTGGAGCGGGAACACCATCTACTTCATCTCCGACCGGGATGAGAATAAGCGGATGAATCTCTACGCGCACCACCTCAACACCGGAGAGACGAAAGTGCTCACCACCTTCGCCGACTACGACATCAAGTTCCCCTCGCTGGGGGACAGGGCCATCGTCTTCGAGAACGGCGGCTATATCTACCGGCACGATCTCGCCTCCGGGACCACAACGAAGGTGACGATACAGATCAACGACGATTTCAACACAGGACGCGGCGGACTCATCGATGTGAGCAAGCAGGTGACGAACTATGAGATCGCACCCGATGGGAACCGGGCTCTTTTCGGCGCCCGGGGGGACCTCTTCACCGTGCCGGCCAAGAACGGCACCACGCGGAACCTGACTCAGACGCCGGGCATCCATGACCGGAACTCGAAGTGGTCACCCGACGGCAAGTGGATCTCCTACATCTCCGACGCCACAGGGGAGGATGAGATCTACATCCGGCCACAGGACGGTTCCGGCACGGCAATTCAGCTCACGACGAACAGCGACACCTATAAATATCAGCCCATCTGGTCGCCCGACAGCAAGAAGCTGCTGTGGGGGGACAAGAAACAGCGCCTCCAGTTTGTGGATATCGACAGCAAGAAGGTGACCGTGGTGGCGGAGGCAACGGCGTGGGAGATCACCAGCTTCGACTGGTCGCCCGACAGCAAGTGGATCGCGTACGCAAAACCCGAGGTCGAGCAGATGACAAGCCTGTATCTGTACTCGGTCGACAGCAAGAAGACGATCCCGGTAACGGACGGATGGTTTTCGTCGTATTCACCGACGTTTAGCTCGGACGGCAAGTACCTCTTCTTTGTATCGAACCGCTCCTTCAGGCCAACCTACAGCCAGACGGAATGGAACCACGCCTACTTGGACATGGCGAAGATCTATTTGGTCACGCTGTCGAAAGAAGTCAAGTCACCCTTCGAGCCGAAGAGCGACGAGGTGAAGATCAAAGAAGAGAAGAAAGAGGATCAGAAGAGCGACAAACCTGAAGCGGCGAAGAAGGCCGAGGCGGAGAAGAAGGTGACGGTCCGGGTTGACGCAGACGGGCTGCAGGATCGGATCGCTGTTCTGCCGATTACCGCAGCCAGCTACCGGAACATCCAGTCGGTCGGCGACAAGGTGTACTACATCCGCCAGGGAAGCAAAGACCAAAAGCCGAAGCTGTTTCTTTATGAGCTCGACAAGCAAAAGGAGACGGAGCTGGGGGAGGTGAACGGGTTCCAGATCTCAGCCGACGGGAAGAAGATGCTGATCAGCCAGGAGGGCTCCTATGCAATCATCGACCTGCCGTCGGCAAAGATCGACGTCAAGGAGCGGCTGAACCTCTCCGACCTGAAGGTGCAACTCAACCGCCGGGCAGAATGGACGCAGATCTTTAACGAGTCGTGGCGCCAGATGCGCGATTTCTTCTACGCGCCGAACATGCACGGAGTCGATTGGCCGGCGATGAAGAGGAAGTACGAGCCGCTGCTGCAATACGTGAACCACCGCGCCGACCTGACCTACATCGTCGGCGAGTTGATCGGCGAGCTGAGCGCCGGGCATACGTACGTCGGGGGCGGCGATTTACCCGAAGTGCAGCGGATCAAGCTCGGGCTCCTCGGCGCGAAGATCGAGCGCGACCCGCAAAGCGGCTACTTTCGCATCACGAAGATCCTGAAGGGGCAGAACTGGGATCAGAGCCTGCGCTCACCTCTGACGGACATCGGCGTCAACGCCAAAGAAGGGGATTACATCCTTGCCATCGATGGCAAGCCGACCAACCAGATGGCCACCCTCTACGAAGCGATGGTGAACAAGGCGGACAAGCAAGTGACGCTCAAGCTCAACGCCGAGCCGAAGGAGGCCGGAAGTCGCGAGACCGTCGTGGTACCGACTGATGATGAGCAGGGGCTGTACTACTACAACTGGGTGCAGACGAACATCGAGAAGGTCTCGAAAGCCACGGACGGCAAAGTCGGCTACCTGCACATTCCCGATATGGGTGTGGGGGGATTGAACGAGTTTGTGAAGTACTATTACCCGCAGCTCCGGAAGGAAGGATTGATCGTCGACGTTCGAGGAAACGGCGGCGGCAGCGTCTCGCCGCAGATCATCGAGCGATTGCGCCGCGAGATCGCGATGATCGATATCGCGCGGAACAATGTCCCGAGCATCGATCCCGGAGGAACGATCCTCGGTCCAAAGGTGATGCTTCTCGACGAGTTTGCCGCCTCCGACGGCGACATCGTCGCCTATAGGTTCAAGCAGTACAAACTTGGCAAGGTGGTCGGCAAGAGATCGTGGGGAGGCGTTGTGGGAATCCGCGGGACACTCCCGCTGCTCGACGGCGGGTTCCTCAACAGACCAGAGTTCTCGCGATACGACATTGAAGGGAAGGAGTGGATCATGGAGGGCTACGGCGTCGATCCGGATGTCTTTGTGGACAATGATCCGGCTAAGGAATTTGCGGGGGTTGACGAGCAGCTGAACAAGGCGATCGAGATCGTGCTCGAAGAAATGAAGACGAAGCCCGCGAAGCTTCCTCCTCCGCCTCCATATCCGGATAAGAGAAAATAGCGGGCGATCCGGCTCCCATCATTTACGGGCGGCAGTGATGCCGCCCGTTTGTTTTTCGGGGGATTCAGGCAAAGACTTCTTCGTAAGAACCGACAAAAAGAGCAATGCACACACCCCTACATCCCCTCTCCCCGCACACAAGCCATTCCACAGAGGGGACTTGTTACGCTAAAGTTTTGCGGGCTGACACGATCCACGCTTGACACGTCCCCTGTCGTGACAGGCAAGCGGGGCGCGAGAGGGGATCGAGCGGTGTGTGCTTTTGGGAAGAACGTGGCCGTCACGGACCATTCCGTGACGGAAAACCGGGCAAAACGGATCAGTTTCGATGTCAAGGTATGCCTGCCCCGCATCTCTTGGCGGGGGACCGTGACACCCCCTTACATCCCCTCCCTCCAACACGCAAGCTTGCGCACAGGGGGGACTCTTAGAGCTCAATTCATGGACTCCTGGAATACCGCGAATCAAAAATCCCCTCGTGACAGAGGAAGGATTGGCAGGGACGCCTTTGAAGACTGAAACCCTCGCGGTTTTGTCGGTTATCGAGCCGTCCGATTTATCGGATGGCGCAGAAGAAGGATTTCACATGGTGGGATAGGCATTCCTGACTGTCCAAAATACACAGACGGGTCAGACAAGAATCTCTGACCCCACCAGCAAACTGGGTCTCTCAGCTCACTTCGGGGACTTCTTTCCCAGCTTTCGTTCAAAGAATTCCGCTGTCGCCTTCAGCGCTTGCGTCCAGTGTAAATGCAGCAGGAAACTGTGCACCTCGTCAGGAAATACCAATTGTTCAACCTCGACGTTCCTTAACCGGAGCTGCTCAACCAACGTGATCGTCTGGGTAAACGCGACGTTTCGGTCGTCGTCACCATGAATGACCAGCACCGGTGATCGCCACCCATCCACGTGAGCGATGGGCGAGGACTCATAAGCGACTCGTGCCGCTTCCTGATATTTCCGCGGATCGTAGGTAGGAAGAAACATCTGGATGCCGAGATTCCACTCGTGGACCCCGTGGATGTCGACTCCTGCAGCAAAGAGATCCGATGCTTTCGCCAACCCAAGCGCGGTCAAATAGCCACCGTATGATCCGCCCCAGAGACCGATACGGTCAGGATCGACATCGGGACGACTGCGGAGATACAGGCCTGCGCCAAGGACATCGTTGAATTCGCTCGCTCCCCCCGCACCGTAGTTCAGCGCTTCGCGGAACTCCATTCCGTATCCGATCCCGCTCCTGAAATTCACAGAGAGAACAACGAACCCCCTGCTCGCCAGATATTGATTGAGCGCGTAGGAATTATGGTAGTAGCTACTGTAGTGCCAGCCGAGAAGCATCTGCCGGCGAGAACCGCCGTGGAAGAACACGACCGCTGGACGCCGCTCGCCTTTTCCGATGTTTGCGGGAAGAAAGAGCTGTGCGGGAATCCTCATCCCATCCGCCGCGCTGAACGCCACGGCTTGAGGCTCCACGAGCATCCGCACAGGAAAATCGGCGGGGATGGCTCCGGGTACGAGCTCCCTGGCCTGACCTGAACGCACCATGATCGCAGCGTGAGCCGGAGTGCGCGCGTCGGAACGGAAATAAGCCAGAGCCTGCCCGTCGCTCGTCGGAGTGGGGGACCATTCGATTCCCGTTCCCCGAGTGACCTGGATGGGTCTGCCACCTTTGAAATCGATTCGCCAGATATGCCGGCGATCAATGTCCCCTTGATTAGAATCATAGAAGATCTGCTGTCGGTCTGCAGAGATGCTCACGTGCTCCACCTCGAACTCGCCGGGAGTCAGGAGTGATGCCTTTCCACGCTGAGCGGGAACCGCATACAGATGTGTCCAGCCCTCTTTTTCCCATGGAAACACGATCTGATTTCCTGCCGTCCAGAAGAGCTGGTTTTCCGCCACAACGCTGCGAAACGCGCTGCCTCGCCCCTCGACCGCTTGCCAGATCTTCACCGCCTTCTGAGTCGCGACGTCACCGACCATGATGCACCAGGGCTGCGCTGTTCGTTCGGGTCTGAACAGGCGGGGCTCGGCGGAAGATGGAGTCCGGACAAAGGCAATCCGCGAACCATCAACGGACCAGACCGGATTGCTGTCCCTATCGACACTCGGATCCAGGTAGCGGAGAGTCTTTGCCTCGACATCATAGACACCGACGAACGCGTGGTCGGTCCGATTGCTGACGAATGCCAGTTTGGAGCCATCCGGCGACCATCGCAATGAGCCCGCGTTACCGCGAGCGCGTATGAGTTGAGTGGCCTCGGCTATCGTATCGAGTCGGGCCCAGTAGATCTGGTTGCGCCTCAAGAAAGCCACACCGTTCCCTCGCGGGGACACGGCCGGACTGCTTCCCGCGCCGATCCGTCTGAGATTTCCATCTTCGACGGAAAGGCACCATAGCGACTGTTCGGTGCCCGCGGGATCACTTGTGGGATTAGGGATCTCACCCTGGCGATTCTCCGACCCACCGCGCACGAATACGATCTTTTTGCCGTCGGGCGTCCACGAGAGACTGCCCAGATCCTGTCCATCATCTTGGGTGTATGCCGTGAGTTGACGGCCACGATAGTCGGGAGTTTCAGCGATCCAGATGTT
>VGWB01000141.1 GCA_016873755.1 Ignavibacteria bacterium
GGGTAAGAGAAATCCCATCATCAGGAGAATCAGGGCATGTTTCTTCATGGCATGGGCTCCACAAGACTTAGGGAACATTAGGACAATAAGCAAATTCGATGCGACAGCCGGACAGCCCATTTCTCAAAATACAGTCACACCATGTCTACCGTCTTGCCAGACAGCCTGCTCTCCTCGGCCTTGAACGCCATCAGATGGCTTTCCATCGATTCCTGAATCGCGGTGGCCATGAGCTTGTAATCCTTCCGGCCCACTGCCCGCACGAAATCGTGCACCAGCCCGTAGTCACCTCCGCCGTGGCCGGACTGTAGCTCCTGTCGGGCTTGAGATGCATCCCAGACCGTCTGTTCTCGTGTCTTGAACTCAAAAACCGTGAGTGTCTTTTCGTCTCCGACGACGTCCCCCGCGGTCCCCATGATGCGCGTCCGCCGTCCTGCGTACGATGTCAGTGCTTCCATGGAGAAAGCCGCTGTGACTTCATTCTCGAATTCAAAGAGCGTGACCTGGTGATCGACAACGTCGTTGTCACAATGGTACACGCATCTGCCGTACGGACCCTCCTGAAGGTGTTTCATGATTGCCGGCCCCTGATCTCCCTCCAGCGGCAGATCGAAATGGTGCAGCCACGTCCGGTTGCGGTAGTAGATCTTCAGAGCGGAAAAAGGACAGACGGATTCAACCGCGCAGCCACCCGTGCAGCGTAAAGTGCTGCCCGGTGGGGCATTTTCCCTCCTGAAGTGTTTGAGTGATCCGAACGACGAGACACGTACGCATGGCTTGCCTACAACCCACCGGAGAACGTCGAGGTCATGACACGACTTCGCAAGGATCATCGGATTTGATTCCTTCGTGTTCCTCCAGTTGCCTCTGACGAAGGAATGCGACATGTGAATGTGCTCGACCGGCTCAAGGTGCTGGATGCTCACGATATCGCCAAGCACACCCGAGCTTGCCACCTCCTTCATCTTGCGGAAGTACGGGGAATAGCGAAGAACGTGGCAAATCGCAACCACACGTTTGTTCTTGTCAGCAAGTTGAAAAATCTCTTTACACTGGCTCCACGTTTGCGCAATCGGCTTCTCCAGGAGCAGGTCGTACCCCAGCGGAAGCCCGTCCATCGCAGGGCCGTAGTGCAGGTGGTCTGGTGTAGTGATGATCAGGACGTCCGCGAACTTTGGAATCTGCAGAGCATGCTCCCAGGTCACCCATTGATATTTCTCGGGAATCTGGTACTTCTCCGAGAACCTCTTGCGACGCAGTTCAATCGGCTCAGCAACGCCGACGATCTTGAGCTCATCAGGGAACCTCTGGCTGTAGCCTGCATAAACGTTTCCGCGACTCCCGGCTCCCAATACCACAGCGGTGATGGGCCGGTCTGGCTTTTTGAGCTGCTCATCCTGGAGAAACGTAATGGGACGGGCGTGTGAAATGCTCTCGAATGCTGACGCGAGCAACGGAGCACCGGCGGCAAGCAGGCTGCTCCGCTTCAGCATCTCCCGTCGATTCAGATGTTTGTTCTTCATGCTGTCCTCCTCACGAATAGGTGATGGCGTGCAAACGCAGGTTTTGTTTCTTGATGCCTGCTTCCTTATCCCGCCGCTCAATCCGTCTTTGCGAAGAACTCGACAACCGTTCCCGGTCTTGCTTGACATTCGATCGTGTCCCCCCTCATCTCGACTCTCAGCGACGGCCTAGCCCTGACTTCGAATCTTTCGTCCCCGAATGGATTCATCAAACGCACGATGCCCCCTTTCTCCGACTCAACACGTAGGTATCTGACTGCACCATTCTTCTTCTCGGCGGTGACCAGAAATGCACCTTCAGCCCGCAGACCCGTAAACGATACATCCTTCCAGCTCCGTGGCACCGCGGGAAACACCCGCAAGATTCCTCCCTGGCTCTGCAACAGCATCTCCTGGATCCCCGCAGCACAGGCAAAGTTGCCTTCCAACGTGAAAGGCCTGTAGGTGAACTTCGATTTTCCTGTGCCAGATTGATCCCCGTTGACGTGGAAGCTGTTGGGGAGACAAAAACACGTCGCAAACGTCCTCAGGGCCTCGGCAGCCTTTTCGCCGTTGCAAGCACGTGCCCACAGACTTCCCAGCCAGGCATACGAATACCCACACCACCAATCCGTGCCAAGTCGCTCCAGATCGGCAAGAGACGATCGGATGATATCCCTCTGCGTCTCGTCGCCATCCCAGTCGATCATTCCAAGCGGGTGAATTGCCATCAGGTGGGAGAAATGGCGGTGAGATTCCCTGAGCTCGTAGCCCGGTGCAACCAGCAGCTTGCCACCACGGCCGGAGAGGGCGAGATCCGGCCACTCGGACTTCATCTTGATCCATCGATCCGCTTCTTTCTTGTTCCCGAGCTCGACGGCCAACTCCGCCGCCGCCCGGTAGAGCCATCGGACGAGGGCCAGATCGTAATTTGTGGTGGCGTGAAACCAAGCGTCGATCCGGTTGTCATTGATCTCCGGGGAGGAACTCAGAGGAAGCCTCCGCTTGCCGCCCGCATCGCGAACCGAGATCTTCTCAATATACTCTGCGACACTGCGAAGCCAGGGATACGCTCGCTTCTTCAGAAATTCCCGGTCCATACTGTAGCGCCAGTGCAGATAGAAATGGTGCGCCAGCCACGCGGAGACGGTCGGAGAGAGGGAGTATTGAATCCATCCGCCCATCTGATCGCCGGTGAGCGTGGCCACGCCCGGGAAATTCAAACCATCGACTTCGAAGAAAGTCTTGGTGTAGCGTTCGGCCACCGGCATGCACTGCCAAAGCCAGTCAAGGAAGGCGAGACCTTCCTCCAAATGGTTTCCGGAGTAGCAGGGCCAGTAGCTCAATTGTGTATTGAGATCGTTGTGAAAATCGCCTTTCCACGGCGGAAGACGATCGTTGTCTGCCGTCCAGACTGCCTGCAAGGTAATGGGAGGAGCACCGCGGCGGGACGCGCTGCCAAACTTGTAGAGCTCGCGATACCACTGCCGCTCGAGGATTGAATCTGGCAGCCGGATCGAAGATCGGGACCAGAACTTCCTCCACCAGTCGGCATGGGTCTTCAGATCATCGAAAAACCGCTTCTCGGTCACATCTTCTGTCGTAAGTCTCGACGGTCGTTTGCCCAAGGGGTACGGCCTGTTCGGCGTGATTGTCCAGCAACCCACCAGAGTATTGCCTCGGGAGAATGACCAACCGATCCAGATCGTGTACGAGAAGCCATCTGCACATTCCTGGTGGTACGTTGTCTCGTTCAGGCCTTCGACAATTTCCGGCGACGGATAGCCAAGCCTTCGAAGATCATTCCCCTCGGGTCCGCTGTGACCTGATAAGATTGAGGAATCCTTCGTTTGGTACGAAGGAGCCACGAGACGCGGTTTGAGCTCCGAGCTTAAACCCGTAAACCGGTACCAGCCCCTCGGTTCAGTGGCGTGGACAAACGTTTCAAGCTGAACTCCATTCTTCCACTTCACCACACATACGGCTCTCTCGAGATTCAGGCCAACAGATGTCACGTCCTCGATACCAGGGAGATCGAACTCTAGCGCCCCGCCCGGCAGCTTCGTCGGCGCAGCATCGCGCCGGTATGGTTCATCCGAGAGGTCCTGAACGGGCTTATAGTCTCCTTTGTTGACCTGTTCAATAACCCACGAGAACCGAAACTCCGGCCGCTCGAACTCCTTGACTTTGCGCAGATCCCACAGATCCGCCCGGTCGAGTGCAAATCGCAGCGCCGTGCCCTTCTGCCATATCAACGCGCCGAGCATTCCGTTACCGAGCGGGATACCCTCATCCCAACGCTTAGCGAGAGAGTCGAAGCGGAAGTCGTGTTCGGACGGAGGCGTTGTGTTCAATTGTCGCACCCTGCAATTTGTTTCTCCAATCAGAGGAAAAACGGATACTGACCAGAGTGGAAGAACCGCCACAACCGGCGCAAGGATTCTTCGCGCCATGAGCCGATGCCATCTTGACCGTCCGGATTTCGCAGAATTCATTATCTCAACTGTCGTATCGATCGTTCTCATTCCACGATGATCTCATCCACGAAGACCCACGCTTTGTCTCCTGCACCGATGTGCCATTCGGGACAAAGCCCGACGTTCTGTGCGAAAACCCGAATGTACCGTACTCTCATGTTGTCAAGTGTGTGGCAGACCGTCCTGATCTGCGGCGGCCTGTTCGAAGACGGAACCGGTTCCTCAAACTTCGCCACCCGCTCGAACGCCGTCCCGTCTCGGGACACAGAGAACTCCACAGCTACCGGCAGGAAGATCCAGGAGACTGTGTTCTCGAGAAAGCACGTACTAATCTTCGAGACCGAGGTCTCCTTGCCGAGATCAACAGTGGCGACGACATCGTGCTGATGGTAACCCTGCCAGTTCCCGTCGGCGAAGGAAGTGGAGCCGCGGAGTCCGTTTGTCAATCCGTATTCACCGCCGGCTGTATACTTCTCGTACGGGTACTCCAGCTTCACGTGCTTGAATGACGCTTTGTGAACATAAACCCGCTGTTCGCTGATCTTGCCGAGAAGCATGCCGTTGCGAAAGGCACCAGCGCGGATTGCCGCCGTCTTGTTGATGACAAAAGGCATTGTGTACCGGGGAGAGGATGTCGTCGGGTCTTTTCCATCAAGCCTGTAGTGAATGACGGGATCGCTGACTTCGCACGCCAATGCGACGTTGAGCTGCTTCTTCACCGAGTCGACGCTCGTTGAAATCGAGACGTTGTATACGCTCTTCGCGTAGGTATATCCCGCCGCCTCGTAGCGGTTCATTTGGTGCTCGATGCGCTTCGTGAAGTCAGACCAATCTCGCGCCTCGCTGGGCGACCAGACGACCTCGGCCAGCGCAGCCATCCGAGGAAGCGTCATGTATTGAGCGTGGTTGGGCGTCAAGACATATTCCGTCCAGAGACATCCCTGCGCGCCCAGAATGTGCGTGGCCTCCTGAAGCGTAAGCTCCGCGGGCACCGGCTCATACTCATAGACCTTCTTCAGCGGCAGGTATCCTCCCCCTGCAACCGGCTCCAGTTCCTCACGTCCCTGATAGCTGTTGAAATAACAGTGTGAACCCGGGGTCATCACGACGTCATGCCCCTGCCGGGCAGCATCAATGCCCCCTTCGGTTCCGCGCCACGACATCACAGCCGCGTTCGGTGCGAGTCCTCCCTCAAGAATCTCATCCCAGCCGATCAGCCGTCGATTGTGTGAGTTCAGAAACTTCTCAATTCGCTTCACGAAGTAACTCTGCAACTCTGCCTCGTCCTTGAGGTTCTCGTTCCTGATCCGGCCCTGACACTTCTGACACACCTTCCACTCTTTCTTGTCCGCTTCGTCGCCGCCGATGTGAATGAACGTGCCGGGAAAGAGCTCCATCACTTCCGTCAGCACATCCTCGAGGAATGAAAATGTGCTGTCATTCCCTGCACAGAAGATATCCGTGATCGGCCACACTCCGCCCGGCGGCACAGTGAACGGCCCCCCCGTGCACGAGTACTGGGGATACGCAGCCAGAAGCGCAGTGGTGTGGGCGGGCATTTCGATCTCCGGCACAATCGTTATGTTCCTCTCAGCTGCATACCTCACGATATCCTTGATCTCAGCTTGCGTGTAGAATCCACCATATGTCGGCATCTCGCCTTCGCGCTGCGGATCCCGGGTGTTCCATTCCTGGTGTTCGCGATCGACCCGCCAGGCAGCAACTTCTGCGAGCTTGGGGTATTTCTTGATCTCCACGCGCCAGCCCTGATCGTCGGTGAGATGCCAGTGGAAAACGTTCATCTTGTGCCTCGCGAGCATGTCGATGTACGTCTTGATGAACTCCGCCGGAAAGAAATGCCGGCTCACATCCAGATGCATCCCCCGCCAGCGGAATCGCGGATAATCCTTGATCGAGACGCATGGCAGAGTCCATTTAACATGTTCGACGGCTCTAGCCGAGAACGCCTGCGGCGGAAGAAGCTGAAGGAAAGTCTGGACAGCATAGAAGAACCCCGCTCGGGCTTTGGCACGGAGCGAGACTTGCTCGCGCCCGACGTCGATGCTGTATCCCTCTTCTCCTAGTTCCTCATCGTCGGTCGAACCAAATGAAATGACAAGCACCTGAGGGGGCAACGATCCTTCGACAATCTTGACTCGATATCCCGTCGCTCTCTCGAGCTGCCCGACGAGATACGTTGCGACGTCCTTCTGGTGCTCATCCTTGGGATCGATGACTATCCTTGTCGCGGGCGAGAGGACGAAAGTACCCTGACCAACTACAACATGAACAGGTTCGGGGATGATTGTGAGCCCGCGTTGTGCTGCCGCTTCGTCGGGTCCGTTGATTGTGCCTGCATAGAGAACGGCAAGAGTCAAAAGGAAGAATAACGGGATGAGAAGAGCATTGTTCATGATAATTCAGTTGCAGGGGCTGTGGCAAGAAAGGCAAGTGCTGGTGCTGCTCCTGAAGAGACATCTCCTGCTTTGTGAAGTTCTGGTGTTCAACGCACAGGCGCGAACGTTGCGGAGAAACGCGCAGATTGTTACGCGTGTTGATCTGCGATGCTCTTCGGACTCGACCTCTCTGCGTGGAAGAGCACAATATCAATCACCGTAGAGTCATTTCTTTCGAAACAGCATCAAGTCGGGTACCGGTTTCTTTTCCGCTTTCGGGCCTTTGATCGAAACGGTCAGACCGTCTCCTCCGCTCTTCTCGAAAAATTCGACTCTGATGGGATGAAGTCCGGCCGATAGTGCGACAACTCCACGTCTCTCCCTCATACCATGAAGACCGTCGTTGTCCACAACCAATGTCTCACCGATGAAGAGTCGACTGCCGTCGTCAGAATCGGTGTAGAAGGCGTAAACACCATCTTCAGGGATTCGGACGAAGCCCGAGTACTCAAATCCAAAATACTCAACCTGGTTTCGAGGGGAGAAACTGAAGTTGGAGAGCGTGCCCTCCTTCACAGGGGCAAGGCCTTTGAAGTCGGGCAGTCGATCCCAGTCTCCTTCGAAATACGCGTACGCGAGTCCATTCACCACGTGATCAATGCTGAGTGCCTTTCGTGGGGCAACCTCCGTAAACTGCATCGTGGCCGTACCGCTCACAGGCTTCCCCTCCCTGAAGCACCGCGCGGAAACGAGTGTGCTCCCGGTCAGCCGGACCGGTCCCTTGACAAGGGCCGAGCGGATTGACGGAATGCTCCCATCGAGCGTGTATCGCAGCTCGACATTCTCGCGGTCGGTTGTCACAGAAACATCAAGTGCATCGACGAAAATGTCGAAATCGGCGGCGATCGTCGGCGGACTCGTCACATCGACCTTTCCTTCGACCTCAAGCACAATCACACTGTTGATGGGATCCGGGGCCTGTATCGGGACACTGATGATCAGTGCATCCTCCTCCCGGCGGACAGGCAGTGTATTATTGCGCGGATCGGAGAGTACGCATACGTGCGTCGGTCGATTGAGAATCCCGGGCACAACCAAGTCGCGGTTCTGCGGCCAATCGAAAACGTGAAGGTAGAGCCGCACGCCCCCATCAATCGCTCTCTGTGTGCACCGCCCCCATTCCAGATGTCTGAACGGGCTGGCCTTCGTCCCATAGATTGCTTCCCCGTTGATTCTCATCCATTCTCCGATCTGACGCAGTCGATCGATGCATGGCTGCGGGAAGAGCCCTTCGGAGGTCGGACCGACGTTCAACAGAAAGTTGCCCCCTTTCGAGGCAATGTCGGCCAGCTTCCGTATCAAGTCTGCAGTCGACTTCCAGTTGCCGTCGTTCTTGTTGTAGCCCCAGTGGTCGTTCATCGTCATGCAGGTTTCCCAGTGTACTCCTGGAAGACCCGTAGCGGGTATCTCCTGCTCGGGGGTTCCGAAATCTCCAGCGAATTCCCCTTCTTTCGTGAATCCCTCCATCCCGGACCTTCCTGCCCCGACCCGATTGTTGATGATGATACTCGGTTGAAGGTTCCTGACGTAATTGTAGAGGTCCTTGCCATACCCCGTGTTCCAAGTGGATTCCCATTCTCCGTCAAACCAGAGCACCCCGATCTCTCCGTAGCTCGTGACTAGCTCCCTGAGCTGATTTTTCATGTGCTGCACGTAGCGGTCGAAGTTCGCTCCTTCGGATGATCGCTCTTTCTCCCACGCGCGTCTCGGTAGATAATCTGGATGATGCCAGTCCATAATAGAGTGATACCAACACATCTTGATGCCTTCTTTGTGGGACGCTTCAGCCAGTTCTTTCAAGATATCTCTCTTGAACGGCGTGGACATCACATCAAAATCGGTGAACTTGGAATCGAAGAGGCAGAAGCCATCGTGGTGTTTCGAGGTGATGACGATGTACTTCATGCCGGCCTCCTTGGCCATTCGTACCCACGCTTCGGCATCGAATTTGGTGGGATTGAATTCGCCAAGGAACTTGTTATACTCCTCAAGAGGGATCTGCGCGGTCGTGCGGATCCACTCGGCGTGATTCGTCCTTCCCTTCCATTCCCCGGCAGGGATAGCATACAGCCCCCAGTGAACAAAGAGCCCAAATTTCGCCTCGTTCCACCACTGCATTCGAGCATCGCGCTGGTCAGCCGGTTCATGCAGGTAATCTACCCGACCCACCTGCTGACCCTGGGCAATGCTGAGACACACGAGAAGAACAAAGAACAATCTCATTGGCAGGCCCTCCTACGTGGGCAATTCCGGGGAAAATCTCCTAATATCCGCCGTAATAGAACTTTGGCCAGCAAATCGCTGATTATGGGTGCGTGTCAGTAGTGTAGATGCTGTTGGACGGAACAAGCCTGTGCAGAGGGAATTGCACGCCGCAATGTTAGGGAACAATAAGCAGTTAGTCAATACCGTCTGATTGAGGATGATGAACGACAAGATCTGTGTTGTGACAGGAGCAAGCTCGGGAATCGGGAGAGTCACTGCTGAAGCACTTGCGGAACTCGGCGCCATGGTGCTGATCGTTTGCCGAAACAGAGAAAAGAGTGAATCTACCAGGTTAGAGATCATACGAAAGCACAAGGATGCCAGGGTCGAGTTCTTCCTCGCTGATCTTTCTTCACAGAAGGAGATACACGTTTTGGCCGATGCGATCAAGGCCCGTTATCAGCACATTGACGTCCTCGTCAACAACGCGGGCGGGATCAACCCCAAACGAACGCTGACCGTCGACGGAATCGAAATGACATTTGCCGTCAATCACCTGGCGTACTTTCTCCTCACCAATCTCCTGCTTGATCAGCTAAGAGCTGCATCGGCAGCACGGGTCGTGAATGTCAGCTCGGATGTCCATCGGTACACGACGATATTCTTCGATGATCTGGGGTTGGAAAGAAGCTATACACCGATGAAGGCATATTGTCAGTCGAAGCTCGCGAACATCCTATTCACCCACGAGCTTGGCCGAAGGCTGCGCGGCACGAATGTTACCACCAATGCGCTTCATCCTGGGTCCGTGAGGACGAATTTTGGGAAGAATTTGTCCGGCATCTCCGGCTTCTACTTTCGGGCGTTTGGGCCTCTGATGCGCTCTCCTGCGAAGGGTGCGGAGACCGTGATCTGGCTTGCTACATCGTCTGACGTGGATGGTGTAACAGGCAGATACTTTTTCGACAAGAGAGAGATTCGATCCTCATCATCGTCATACGACGGAGAGATCGCAC
>VGWB01000142.1 GCA_016873755.1 Ignavibacteria bacterium
GTCCCCTGCGTGGTGCCGCGGATGATGAAGCTCAGCGCTATTCCCGTGTCTGCCTTGATGACCGACGGACTCATGACGGCCGAACCAATACCAGCCAAGATTGATCCTGCCGGCTCCTTCGGGCTGGCGCTGTTCTGGGGACTGATGGCTGTCTGAACAACGAAGTCGCTTGCATTATTGTCAGAATCCCAACCGTTTCCTGCATTCTGCTCGCTTCCGCCTTGAGCAAGAGAGCTTGCAGTAGAGCTCCCTGACGCCTTCCGCTCCGCACTTGTTGTGTTGCTCAACGTCGGCGCCGGTCCCGATCCCTCGAACTTATTGGCACCTCCATAGCCGATGAAGTCAACGACGTTCGGATCATTCGCATTCGTGACGGAGAGAGTATCGCGGACAAGAGCGACTTTGCCAGCCGACGAGCTGAGCATAAGCGCGTTCGACGGGAACGCATCTGGGATCGGCAGGGTGGTCGTGCCCCCAGCACCTTGAGAGAGCTGAACGAGGAAAAACCCCCGAGGCATGATCGTCCCCGAGAAGATCGCCTTGTTGGTGAATCCACCAATGCCCGAAGCTGACTGATACTGAAGCGACCAATTGGTCATCACGACGGGATCGTTCGTGGGATTGTACAACTCGACGAAATCGTTCTTCCACGTCGAGCCAGTGTTTCCACCCCCGCCGTACACTTCACTGATAACAACGTGACTTGCCGTTTGACTAAGACCTGGTAACGGAGCAAGTAGGCAGAGGACAGCCACAGTGATGGTTGCACGCATAAGGACTCCTTGTGTCTCGCGTCCAAATTTAGAACTATTCACCAGCGAAGCAACCGCGAACTTGTCTCGCCGTGGTTGGATTTGCATGGATCGTTCGGTATATTCTGGCCCGTATGACTCGTGTTGCCGTTGCCCTCCTTCAGAAGGATGGCAAAGTTCTCCTTTGCCAGCGGAAGAAAGGCTCACGCTACGGCCTGAAGTGGGAATTCCCTGGCGGCAAGCTGGAAGAGGGAGAGAGCACGCTTGACTGCCTCAGGCGTGAGCTTCGCGAAGAGCTCTCCATCGAAATCCAGAATATCGACCGCATCGAAACGCACCAGGCACAGTATGACGACGGAGCGGCCTTTGAGGTTTCGTACTGCTTCGTCTCGGAATTCTCAGGTGCGCCATGGAACAACGCGTTCCAAGAGATCCGCTGGGTGACACTAACCGAGCTGAAAGTGATGGATGTTCTGGAAGGGAATAGGCCCTTCATCACCACGTTGGATCGGTGGTGATCCCTCCGCTGAGGACTCCCCTCACAATATTCAAATGGGAAATCGGAAATCCAGAACTCGCAGATGTAGTCTGGGACCCATCCGCCGGAGGTCGACGATCACCGCATCCCTCCTTCGCTGGTATCGGAGGAACAGTCGAGACCTCCCTTGGCGCGGCGAGCGCGACCCTTATCGCATTCTCGTCTCGGAGGTCATGCTGCAACAAACCCAGGTCGGCCGCGTCCTGGCAAAGTATCCGCTTTTCCTGTCGCGCTTTCCCAGCTTCCAGAAACTGGCTCGTGCAAAGAGTTCCTCCGTGATCAAGGCATGGCAGGGGATGGGCTATAATGGTCGCGCTGTACGGCTATGGCGACTGGCAAGAACGCTGATGCTTGACGGAGGCGGCAAATTGCCCGGGGACACACGGGCTCTGCAGAAGCTCCCGGGAATCGGTCTGTACACGGCGTCCGCTCTCGCCTGTTTCACTTTCGGCAAGCAGGTCGCAGTCGTTGACACAAATGTCAGTCGGGTCCTCTATCGCCTGTTTCCTGCGTCCGTGAGACGACGTACAGTGAGCAGAAACGAGACCATCCGTCGCGGGGACCTCTGGGACGCCGCCGCGTCGCTGCTCCCGAAGGGCCGCGCTAAGCAATGGAACCAGGCGTTGATGGACCTCGGCTCAACGATCTGTACGGCCCGAGCACCCAAATGCGGAGCGTGCCCCGTTCAAGCACACTGCCCAAGCGCACACCAGATCAACCGTACAAGAGCGGATCAGCGCAAGCGCGAACCGGCTCGTGAGGGCATCCCGAACCGCATATATCGAGGGAGAATCGTCGAGGCGTTGCGCAACCTGAACGGCACATCATCCATAGGCCAGCATCAGCTTGCCGTGTCGATCAAACCGAACTACCGTCGGGGTGACCGGAAATGGTTTCGTCAGATTCTCGTCGACCTGGAACGCGATGGTCTGGTCAGACTGGCGCGAACGACCACTGGCCTGCGCGTCTCTCTGCCGGATTAGTGAAGATGAATCGGCAATCGCAGCGAAAACAACGGGACCTGTGGAACAGTCTTCGGCAACTCCACGCTGAGAGGCGCAAGGCGATTCAAAGACGATTGGGGGAATTCGCAAACCTCCCGACCTCGGAGTACTTCTACGAATTAGCCTATTGTCTGATGACGCCCCAGACGAGCGCGGAGCACGCGGACCGGGTGGTGCAAGCACTCCGCCGGCTCGCATTTGAACGAGAAGCGATCGATCCTGAGCCACTCCTTCGCGACCGGCGGAACTACATTCGCTTCCACAAGACGAAGTCCCGGAATCTCGTGAGAATCAAGCAGCAGTTTCCGGAGATCCTCGATGCCATTGCGCGGTCTTGGTCACCCGGTGAACTCCGCGATTGGCTCGTAAGAAACGTCAAGGGCCTAGGGTACAAGGAAGCGACACACTTCCAGCGCAACATTGGAAAGAACGGTGGGCTCGCGATCCTCGACCGGCACATCTTGCGAAATCTGAAGCGCTACGGTGTTCTGCGCTCCCTCCCGGCGACCCTTTCGCGGAAGCGGTACTTTGCTATCGAACGACGATTCGCGAAATTCTCAGAAGATATCGGGATCCCCCTGGACGAGCTCGACCTGCTCTTTTGGAGTATGGAGACGGGGGAGATTAGGAAATGAAACTACTTGTCATTGGTTCCGGCCTCATGGGGAGTGCTATCGCGTACGATCTGGCTCGATCGCAAGGGATCGAACGCGTCACGCTGGCGGATGTCAGTCTTGCGCGGTCTCAGCACGTCGCGCGGAAGATCGGCTCTCCTGTTGTGCATCCGATCACCCTCGACGCAAACGACTACGCCGGTGTCGTCGAGGCTATGGTCGGACACGACGGCGTCGTGGGTGCCACCTCGTACCACCATAACTACATGCTCGCGCGTGCCGCCATTAAGTCGGGCGTGCACTTTTGCGACCTCGGCGGGAACGACCAGGTCGTGGAGAGACAGCTGGAGCTCAATGACGCCGCGCGAGAAGCCAACGTAGCTGTGATTCCGAATTGTGGCCTTGCCCCCGGTCTTGCCAATGTCCTTGCGGCGCGTGGCGCAGAGTTGTTCGACTCCGTGGACTCGATCCACCTGCGCGTTGGCGGTCTGCCACAACACCCGAAGCCGCCCTTCTCGTATGAGCTTGCCTTTTCGGTAGAAGGCCTGCTCAACGAATACACCGGCAAATCGACCGTGTTGCGGAACGGTACATTGACCCAGGTTGAGACACTGACTGAGACTGAGATGATGCAGTTCCCGGCTCCTTTTGGCACACTCGAAGCGTTCCACACAGCCGGCGGTGTCTCGCGGCTACCGCAGATGTTCGCTGGCAGAGCACGCGAGCTTGACTACAAGACAATCCGCTATCCAGGCCATTGTGAGCGGTTCAGGATGCTGCTAGATCTTGGATTCGGATCGAGTGATCCGATTACCGTAGGTGCAAATGTGCTAACCAGCAGGGAGCTTTTCGCAGAACTGCTAAAAAAGAAGCTGGAGGGCTCTGGCAGAGATGTTGTGCTACTTAGAGTATGGATACGGGGCGGACGGGGGGGATGCTTGCAGACCTTGACGTTCGATCTTGTTGATTTTTCTTCTGAGAATGACAATATTACGGCGATGATGCGTACCACGGGATATCCGACATCCGTGATTATTCAGCTACTCGTTCAGGGCAGGATTCCCGTAAGCGGCGCGGTAACACCGGAAATCTGTGTTCCGTTGAAACCATTACTTGAAGAATTGAGCCGAAGGGATGTCGTGGTCCATCAACGCTGGTCATGAGTCTCAGGGTGGATCTAACTGCAGGCTCCCGTGCGTGGGGGGGGATTGAGAGATGGGTCAAACACAATTATTGCTAGCCGTACTCGGATTGCTTCTTCTTGGGATTGCAATTTCGGTCGGCGTGCAGATGTTCCAAGCCAACGCTGTTGAGCAAACCCGGAACGCAATCATGAACGATCTGGGCAACTTCGCAGGTCGGGCGAGGGCGTACTTTTGGAAACCAGCCCATCTAGGCGGAGGCGAAAAGAGTTTCAACGGAGTAACCATACGTATGCTGTACCCTATGACGGAGAATCCCAACGCTCGATATTATGTCGAAACCGCCAACGACGATGAGTGCACGATCGTGGGCGTTGGGAAGATCGTATCGGGTGAAGATTCAATCCGTATACGCATCCGGGTCACCGAGCGGCGCAACATCATCGAAGTCATCAACTGACGGGGCATGCCGCAGCAGAACTCGTTTGACATCGTTTCGGAAGTGAATCTGCAGGAAGTCGACAACGCCCTCAACCAGGCCCGCAAAGAGATCAGCCAGCGCTACGATTTCAAAGACTCTAAAACCCTTATTACATTCAGTTCCAAGGAACGACAGATTGCTCTTCAAGCGCGCGATGAATTCCACCTGAAGAGCGCACTCGACGTTGTTCAATCGAAATTGGTGAAGCGGGGTGTTTCGCTCAAATCCCTGCGGTACGGCACCATCGAACCTGCCGCCGGCGGTACGGTGCGGCAGATCATCTCACTGCAGGTTGGGATCAGCAAGGACGGCGCAAGAACGCTTGTCAAGAGAATCAAAGATTCCAGGATCAGGGTTCAAGCTCAGATCATGGAAGATCAGGTTCGCGTCAGTGGAAGAGACAAGGATGACCTGCAGGCTGTCATCAAGATGCTCCGCGAATCAGACTTCCCCTTTGCGCTGCAATTTGTGAACTATCGATAGATGAAGATTTCACGTTCGTGGGGTCTGCTGCTTTCCGGAACCGTTGTTCTCGGTATACTCCCATGTCTTCCCGCGCTTGCTCAGAAAACTACCCTGAAGGTCGATGCTGAAGGCCAGCCTCCGTTCTATGTGCGTTCCTACGACAGCTCCGGCTTCATTTCTGTCTCCGTCAATGACTACGCCTCCCTGTTTTCGCTGCCGTTTGCCATCAGTCCGGAGCGGCAGAAGATCGAGATTCGGCTTCCCGAGCACCGCGTCAAGCTCACTGCCCGCAATCCGTACCTTGTGATCACAGATGTCGCGACGAACGCCGCTTCTGTCTACCAGCTCCCGAACGACGTGATGCTTGTTGACAGCTTGTATTACGTGGCAGCCACCCCCTTCTTTAATCTGCTTGAGCGGTTGGCTCCGAGGGGGATCTCCTTCAGTTCTGATTCGCGCCGGATTTCCAAGCCCCCGACAACCCCGGCAACCGTTCCCTTCGACATCACAGGCATTGAAATAGAGCAGCGACTCAATGGCTACCTCCTTACGATCAAATCTAGCCGGAAACTCGGCGATTTCGAGGCATTTCTGAAGCCGGACGGTTGGCTCTTCGTCACCATAGCGGATGCGAGGGCCGATACTGTAGCCCTCCGGCGGTTCCGGCCCCAAGGTGTCGTCCGCCAGCTTCTGACCTTCCAGTCGCCCACTTCTGTTCAACTGACGTTCCAGCTTTCTCGCGAGGTCGTTCAGGTCGATCCCTCTGTGGAGAAGGGCTCGAACGACCTGCTTGTTGCTCTTCACACGAGGCAAGAAATTGACAAGGCGGAGCTTGAACGAAAGCGGCAGGAGCAAATGCGCGAGGAGAGACTTGAGGCGGAGCGCAGCCGGTCGGTGCTCGATGTGATCGTCATCGATGCCGGCCACGGAGGAAAAGACCCGGGAACGATCGGCGTCAGAGGAACAAAGGAGAAAGACGTGACCCTCGGCGTGGCCCTGAAGCTCGGCAGACTGATTGAACGCAACCTAAAGGGAGTGAAGGTTGTCTACACCCGAAAGACGGACGAATTTGTCGAGCTCTATCGACGGACTCAAATCGCCAACGAGGCAAACGGGAAGCTGTTCGTCAGCATTCACTGTAATTCCACCGAGCGAAAACCCTCCTCGGCAAACGGATTCGAGATCTACCTGCTGAAGCCCGGGAAGACCGAGAGCGCCATCCGAATTGCCGAGCGGGAGAACTCGGTCGTCAAGTATGAAGTAGGACACGAAAGCCGATATCAGGACCTCACGGATGAGTATTTCATCTTGGTGACGCTGCGCCAGAGCGCCTTCATGAAGTACAGCGAGCAGTTTGCGGAAGTCGCTGCCGAGGCCATGGCCCGGCATCTGAAGATCCAGAATAGCGGGGTCAAGCAGGCAGGATTCTACGTGCTCGTCGGTGCCTCGATGCCGAATGTCCTTGTGGAGACAGGGTATCTCTCGAACCGTCAGGAGGAAAGGATCCTCAGAACCAGTCAGGGTCAGCAAAGAATCGCTGAAGCGCTCTTTCAAGGAATCAAAGAGTACAAGGATGCCTTTGAGCGGGCGCTGAAATCGGGTCAAGCCAGCGATGCGCGAAGGGAGTAATCGTTATCACTGTCATCGCTCGACCGCTTTTTCCTTTCTTCAACATCACCTCACCATCTTTCCAATTCTTTCCTCACCGGTTCATCTTCACGCTCAGGTTTGTTCACATTTCGCGCGAGCATCAAATCGGTTCGATGTTCTGGTCATTCCGCGAGGCAGATTGTTTAATGTCTCATTAGGCGTACGGCTTACAGTGGCTCGGACCATCGAACCGAGAAGAAGTGACGACACCGACTGGGTTTGATTTTGGGTTGTCATAATTGGCGAAAGAGGCGTCATTTCGCTTGACAGAGACGCGGATTTTTTGAATATTCCGCTGTTACTTTACATGATTGCAGGCGTGGAGCTCATGCTGCAGTTCTCGATAATACCCGCCTTTTCGAGCCTTACCTTCTTTGAAAATTCCATCGTGACAGGAGAATCATAACATGAAGTCTGCTGCGTACGATACTGCGCTCGTGCTACTGTTCTCCGCAAGTCTGACATTTGCCCAGACTGGAAAGATAACCGGAATGGTAACCGACGCACGGACGAATGAACCGCTGGTAGGCGCGAACGTTGTCATTGAGGGAACATCGATGGGGGCTGCGTCCGACTTCGAGGGATTCTTCACCATCTTGAGTGTCCCCCCTGGTTCGTACCGGCTGCGTGCGTCAATCATCGGCTACGCTGCAGCGACGCTGGTGGATGTGCGCGTCAATATCGGTCAAACCACCGAGCTTGCGTTCCGACTGTCCGAAGCTGCCATTCAGGCCCAGGAGGTTGTGATCATCGCCAGTCAGCCGGTCGTGCAGAAAGATGTCTCCTCAAGTCAGTTGAACCTGAACTTCCGCGAGATCGAGCATCTTCCATCCGTAAGAACGATCTCCAATGTGATCGGCCTGCAGGCAGGTATTCAGATCAGTCAGACCACGGGTGATTTGATTATTCGCGGCGGCGGTGGGGACCAAACGGCTTTCATGTTAAATGGACTCAGCCTTCGGGATGAACGCACGAACAAGCCATACCTTGGGATCAGCGTGACGGCCATAGAAAATGTTCAGATTCAGACAGGGGGTTTCAACGCTGAATACGGAAACATCCGCTCTGGCGTTGTGAACGTAACAACGAAGGAGGGAAACCGCGATCGGTACTCAGTCGGTTTCCTCGGGCGCTACAGCCATCCCGCTCCGAAACAGTTTGGCGGGCTGCCAAATTCGCCAACGTCGTACTGGATTCGCCCGTACGTGGATCCAGAAGTCTGTTGGACGGGGACAAAGAACGGTGCGTGGGATCCATTCACGCAGAATCAATATCCGGAGTTCGAAGGCTGGATTGCCCTTGCCGCAAAGACCCTAAAGGATGATGACCCCAGCAATGATCTCACTCCCGAAGCGGCGCAACGTGTCTTCCTGTGGCAGCACAGGAAGGAGTTGGGCATTGAGAAGCCGGATTACGATATCGACGTGAGTTTTGGCGGACCAGTTCCAGGAATCAGCCAGTTCTTGGGCGATCTCCGGTTCTTCGCATCGCATCGACGTTCAGAGATTATGTATCTGGTCCCTCTCTCGCGCGATTCCTACCAGGATTTCAACACGCAACTGAAGTTGACATCTGATCTCGGAAGGGGGATGAAGTTAACGTTCGAATATTTGACTGGAGAGGCAACTGGAACCAATGACAACAATGCCGGGCTCGCTGGACTTTTTACCACACCGGCCAGCATCGCGGCACAGCTTCATCGTGTGAGCTACATTGACGCCAGGATATTCGCGAGTGACTACTGGGCCCCCTCTGCAATCAAGCGCAAGATGTATGGTGGAAAGCTTACGCACGTGCTCAGTCCATCTCAATTCTACGAACTGAGCGTCAGTCATTTTGCGACGTCATATTCGACAAATCCGGGCCGGCCGCGCGATGTTACGCGCAAATACAATTTCGGGAACGAATACTACGTCGACGAGTCACCATTCGGATTCCAGCCCAATCCCAGCACGGGCATCGACGGGCTGCGGATGGGCGTGGGAATGAGCAACTCCCGAGACAGCAGCGAAGTCTCTGTGATAACAGCGCGCATCGACTACACGAACCAGCTCGACCGCTACAACCAGCTGAAGGCAGGAAGTGAGTTTATTTACACTGACAACAAGGTGAACTACGCTTCGATCGACGCGTTTCTCCCGGAGGGACGGTCCCGTTCCGTATGGCACACATTTCCGATTCGCGCCGCAGTGTACGTGCAGGACAAGCTTGAATTCGAAGGGATGATCGTCAACTTGGGGCTAAGGTTAGACTACTCAGACCCACGCGGAAAGTGGTTCGTCTATGACCCATTCAATCCGGTTCTGGACAGTACAACTGAAATAACGAAGAATTTCACGTTGAGCCCGCGACTTGGTGTAGCGTTTCCCGTCACGGAAAATTCGAAGCTCTTTTTCAACTACGGCCATTTTCGTTCCATGCCGACACCGGAGAATCTCTTCCTTGTCCGCCGGTACCTCGTCGGTGATATCCTGACTTATCTCGCAAACCCGAATAACCCTTTGCCAAAGACTGTAGCCTACGAACTCGGTTACGAACACAGTCTCTTCGATGAGTATCTCATCCGCGTAGCGGGATACTACAAAGATGTGTCAAATCAGGCAACTTCGACCCGTTATCTGAATCCTTCCATCGGTCTGAGCTACAGCGTGAGCACTCCCAATTCCTATGAAGACATACGAGGATTTGAGGTAACCTTGTCGAAAAACCGCGGTAGGTGGGTACAGGGATTCATCAACTATACGTATATGGTTTCGACCGCTGGCCGATTCGGATATGCACAGTTCTCCGCGAAACGGTCGGAGCAAAGGGCATATGAGCGAGATAACATAGAAAGAGATCTGTATCAGCAAAGGCCTGTGCCCCGACCGTACGGCAGGATGAATCTCGATTTCTTCACTCCTCCCGATTTTGGACCAGAAGTCGCAGGCCTGAGTCTCTTGGGTGATTGGCGACTGAGCCTGCTGGGAAACTACTCCGCCGGA
>VGWB01000143.1 GCA_016873755.1 Ignavibacteria bacterium
GTGCGAGAGCTTTTTCATTCGACTCTTTCCGCCCGTCGGTCAGGAACTGCCTGCGGTGGCGTCCCTCTTCTTGAGTGCCGTCATTCGTACATTTCTTCTCACGCTGAGGCCGGTAATGTGCAAGCTACTACTCCCGAAGTCCTATGCCTATCCTGAAAACCGGTGAGGAGTCAAATGGGTAGCCCTCCAGAAAGCCGACGGATTTGTACCCCAGTTCCAACACCGCAACGAGGGGTTGGCCTGCGTAGTCAAAATCGTAATAGCCTCTGACCGAAAAAGCCCCGCCTACGCCGCCGCCTTTCGACGTACCGGGGATGCCACCGAATCTGAGGGCTGGCTGCTTCCAGACATCCAGATGCATGTCTGCAGAGAATCTTCCTCGCGAACACATATTCCGGAGCCCCACGCCAATGCCGCCCCACGATTTGTGAAATGTCTGATCGCCGATCTTGAACTCTACCAGAGACACGCGATTCCCGAACCGGAGATAATTCTCAAGATGGAAATCAGGTCCGAACGGCGTCCACCCGGCTCGCAGAACGGGAAGATAGTCAACCTCGCCGAACCGGAGCGTTGGCAATTCGGTCGATCGGTTCCCATCCCAGAGATATGTCTTCAGACCGGCGAACATGGCGAAGACGACAAACGGATTTGCGAGGTTCAGCTTGGCCATGGACTTCAGCTGTCGCACAGTCAGGTGCGGGTTGTTGGGATCAGCGTACCCGTTGTCTCTGTTCAGAATCCTTATGTACGCACGGGGATCATTATCTTTGACGTTCGACGTGAGATCTTCCGTTGTTTCCTGGACATACACATAATCGATCTGCCATGACCAGAAGTATTGGAGGGCCTCGCGGTATTGTATCTCCTTTCTTGCCATCCAACGAAGGCCGAGGTTTCTGTTGATCAGGGAATGGACCTCCAGTCCTCCCAGCGTGATGCCATTCCATTCGTGGTAGCTGATGACGTTTCCGGAAAGGGATACGCTGGCCTCGCCTCCTCCTTTGCCGTATGGAGGCGGAGGATCGAAAGCGTAGTGCACGTTGTCGATTCCAAGTTCGCGGTAGCGGGCACCGTGTCCGATATACTCATGTGACAGGACGACGGAGAAGTAGTCTACCGGTACGTCAAGAATTGCGAGTTTGGCGAACCGGGCAAGAACACCGCCCGTCTTCCCGATGAAGTTGTCTTCAGAAAACCAGTGCGTTCCGAGCAACGCATCTTCGGCCCGCGTGATCCCATGATGAAGCGTAATGATGGTCTCCGAACCGCTTCTCATTGTTAGCGCCGGATCGAACAGTAGAACCAACGGTGACCGAACCGACTGCGACAGTCTATCGGAGGAATCGGAATCTGCTACATTCTGCGCACCCAATGGCACTTGGGCCGAGAGTATTTGCAGGAAGAATGTGGCCAAAACCGCTGTTCTCTTCATCTGATAGTCCTTGTGAGATAGGATCGTAGCTGCAGGCTGAGGATCATCTCCCCGCCGTCGGAACTGCGCTCGACAAGGTTCCAATAGCCAAGCCCATCCCGCGGGGATATTGCCCTTGCCTGATTTCACTCGTATCTAGAGAGACGGACGCCACCATAAAAAGATGCAAGCCTGGTGTGGGGATTTTAGTGTGCACATCTCTGCCGGTCGTTGACTGTCGGCCCGTCCCGATACGAATCTGACCTGCCCCCCGAGAAGAGATCCAAGATGTGATAGATGTCTGTCAAATTGCCAATTCGAAAAGCCTGTGCAGGGTTGTGACTGCCGTAAATAGCGGGCCCCGGAGTTGAACCTGCAACTGGGCAAACACCTCAAGGTGCCAAGCTGATTCAATGTTCGAAGGTTGCGGGAGGATTGGATTTTTCATACTTTGCAGGTGAATCCACGTGTTAGCGGTGGGATCATCTGCTAACAGGTGCTAACAACCCTCGGATTTCGAGCCAAGAACTCCCCAGTATTTGTGGGTGTTTCTGCAAGCAGGAAATTCTTTTCAAGCTCGGTACACCAGTTCGAATCTGGTTGGGGGCACAGAACACGGGTTCTCAGCCGTAGGCTGATCCGCCTTCGGCGGAGAATCCCGTTGGGGGCACAACACACCAGCCGAAGGTCCCGCCGCTATCTGGCGGGATTCGAATCTCGTCCCGAAGGGATCCCTTCGCGATTGGGGGCGTGAAGCAATTGAGAATTGCCGATTGTCAATTGCCGATTTCGGGTTTCCTGTATTGGATTAGCGATTACCCGCGTCCCTTCCATCGGCAAGGATCAACTAGCGGGAAAGGGCCAGTTCAACTTGAGCTGCCCCTTTTTTCTGTAGACAACACTCAGACCGCAAGACCTACGCGCACCGATACGTGCGCCCTTCCTTCTCTCACCAACTCGACGTCCTCACCTCAAACGTATTGTCAGCGTCACGCCAATTGCTGTTGGACGTACAATAATTCTGCTCTCCTCCGCAGCAAGCCACGATGACCTTTCGTGTTCTCTTCCGATGACGTACAGGCCGCTGACCAGCCCAAGGCCTGCTCCGACGAACACATCTGAGAACCAGTGCTGGTTGTTATGCGCGCGGGCAATTGCGGTGAGCGTGGCGAGTCCGTAGAGGCCCACCCGCGCCCACATGTTATCGATTCGCTCAGCAAGCACCGTTGAAAGAGCAAATGCCATCGCCGAGTGACCTGATGGAAAGGACTGTTTCGCGTCGGACCATTCGAAGCCAGAGAATCTAAACGATCCATCACCAGTATACGGGCGGCTACGACCGGCAATCCATTTGACAATGATAACGGGTGCACCGGCAAGCAGAAGGCTTTCGCCCATCAGTCTGCCCGTGGTCCGTATCTCCTCGTCCTTGCTGACGAGCCCCATGGTGTAGGTGAATGCGGCCAAGCCGGCCGCCGTGACAGGGGAGCCGAAGATCGTGGGGACATCCCAGAAATCCTCATTGAGCGAACTGCGCCCCTCACTGCCAATCCCTCGATGTATTGCATCGTCGGAGGTCATGAGCAATGCCGTGCCTCCGAGAAAGCCGACGGTGTACAGCCATTCGTTCTGTTTAAACCTCAACGGGGAAGTGAAAAAGGAGGAAGCATCGTCAGCCACACACTGGATGTCGTGGTAAATTGCATTGCACAAGGAGGCCCGGACAGCGAGTGAATCCTGAGCGGAGAGGACATTCAGCGTGAGAACGGACAGGGCAAGTGAGGATATGAAGGCCTTCAGCCAGGACATACTTTGCTGAGTGGCAAGTCTCTGGTTGTATAGATGCCGAAAAGTGTAGTGAAAATTCACCAAAGTATGTAGGGTAAAAAGGGAACAGGAAGGCCAATCCACACTTTGGGACTGGCCTTCCAGCTTGCTCCCGGCGGCGCATCTACCCGGACACCGCCGCTGCGGCGTCGATTACGGCCTGCTTGAATTCCTCGATGGAATCACCGAATACGCGCACCGTGGTCCGCTCCTTCTTCTGGTCGCCGGTGAGCCTGTTCTCGGAGATCGAGAGATACTTGCTGCCATTCTTGGCCTCTCGCACGTCGACGAAATAGGTCGTTCGGCCCGCACGGACCATCGTGGAGAAAAGGGAATTTGGCTTTGTCATGGTAACCTCCGTTTGTTGGTTTATTGATAGTGAATTAGGAGTACCTCTAAGAGTAGAAACGAACGGAGGTAACACCTTCGAAAAAGCGGTCAGGTCTCGTTTCCCAGGACGTCCCAGCCCACGAGCGTATCCCGCACAAGTCCCCCAAAGAACCCAAGGCTTATGAGCTTCCTCGTCATCGCCTGTTCGCTAACGTCGAAGACTCGAGCGAGCTCAAAGGGGTTCTGTGTTTGCTCCAGCCAGCGCTTGATCAGGCGGGTGGGCATCAGAATCTCGGCGGCGCATTCATCCGCTTCGGCATTGTACACCTCGATCTCCCTCACCGAGCATCGAGATTCCGGTGGGTGGTGGAGAAGAATGTGGGCGAGTTCGTGGCAAATGGAAAAGCGCTGGCGGCGACGGTGGTGTCGGCTGTTGATTCCGATGAGTTTCTCACGCGTGCTCACTAGGGCTGAGAAATCGTCCTCAACCAGGGAAAGGTAAACGACCTGGAACCCGAGCCATGAAGCAAGATCCACAACGGGAATCGGTGGAACCAGAGCCCCCTTATGCGATTCATATGCTTCAAGAAACTTCTGTGCTGTGGAAACGCAGAGTTCGGTTCGCTTCTTTGGTCGGTTCATAGCTCACGAGGACGAAGAATAGGAACATGTCTCAATCTGTCGATACATCTGTACCGTGACCTCCGTTCAATCGTGACGTTTGTCGTATCGCTCAAACCAGGCTTCTGAGCCGACGGCTCATACGCCTACGACGCAGACTGCGCTCCTAGAGTTTACCTGACTCGGTCGTGATATTCAGCCTGACTGAAAAAGGGTCTTTCGGCAACCTCTAGACATCTTCATCAGCAAGCGCTCGCAAGAACGCATCCAGTCGCTGTTGCTCCTTCTCTGGGAGTGGGAGTGTCGCCCGGGCAAAGAGTTCCTCCGCAGCCTTCTCCAGCCTTGCAGCCTTCACTTTCCTGTTCCTTCGGGCGCTGTACCGGGCTAGCGTCGTTCTGAACGATGCTCGAAAGTACACGAGCTGGTGTGTTCGGCGAATCATCTCCTCTAGCGTGTCCAGCGGGATCTGGAAGAACCGCTGTATCTTTCTCCAGGAGCTGATCGAAATCTTCAGGGGCGAAATCCGGTCGTGCTCAAGAAGTTTATAGATGTTGGAGGAAATGCCAAGACGGGGAAGGAGATCCTGCAGTTGCAGCGACTGATGTTCCCGAAGCCCCCGTAGAAATGAGCCCAGGGTAACCGGCGCAACTGCCTTGCTTCGGCTGCTTAGAAGGGCGGCCTCAAGTTGTTGCACCAGTGCGTTTCTTGAGGCATCGGAGGATTGCACAACAGGCTTCCTCTGGATGACGGTCCTTTCGTACAATCCGTGTGTGGTGATCTTGCCTTCGAGATAAGCAAGCTGAAGCAACTGATCGACGATATCTCGCTTCGTTTTCATGATGCGTTGGGTACTCGTTGCGTAAGGAGTTTCAGGAATTTCTTCTTCACGCGCGCATGGTAAACCTTGAGGTACTTCACAGACTTTCCTGTGTAGCGCGCGATCTGTTCGTACGGGACCTCCAGCGAGCGGCAGCGAAGGAGCACCCGCTCCCAGCTCTCCATTGCATCAAGTGTCTCAGCGACCACCTGAAGAGCGTTTACCCCCTTTCCTGCAGAGCCCTCTTCAACTGATGAGCGCGCAGATTCTTCGTATCTATGCAAGATGCTGCGAACTACGTCCCGTTCGATGTGAGTATACGCTTGCTCGTTCTCAAGCGCTGACTCATCGTAGCTCTCATAGAGACCATCCGTGAATGCGTGACGACGCATGACATCCCTGACGCGGTTGCGAAAGATCGTCATCACCCAATTGTGGAAATCTCCATCCGAGCGCTTGAATTCAAATGAATGTATCTTGCTCACAACGGCCAGCAGCACATCGTTGACGAGTTCCTCAGCGTCGAGCTGCGGCACGTGGAAGAGCGAAATCGCCTCCGCCAGCAGCCGGCTCTGATACATGTCAACAAGGTGGCGACAAGCGATTCGATCGCCCGCTTTGAGTTCACGGACTATCTGTTGGTTGGAGACCCGAGCCATGCGCCTTTAAGAGAAGAAACGAAAAGAGGTAACAGTGCTTATGGATGTCGCTGTGATACTGGGAAAATGAGCAAAAAACGACCGATCTGTTTCCCAAGATTGAGAAACCGCCAACAGTCTGTGCTCACGGGTTAGGAATCGTGGGATGGCGTTTCGCGAAGGACTTCGTCAAGAGATGTCTCGCCGCGCTCAGCCATTCGCATTGCTGCCTGCCTGAGGGTAGCAACGCCGGAAGTCTGCGCCCACTGCCTGATCTCTGTGACCGTTGCGGCTCTGGCAATGAGTTGACACAGTCCCGGTGAAATCGGAAGAGCCTGGAAAGCACCGGTGCGGCCCTGGTATCCAAAATAATGGCACGCGGCGCAGCCCTTGCTCCCGAAGAAATGCCCCGCAAGAACTGAGGTCTCCGAGATATCCCGCATCTGGTCGGGGGTCGGGCGCGTGGAGACCCTGCAATGGGGACACAGAAGCCTGACGAGCCGCTGGGCCAGCACAATCTTAAGCGTTGAAGCTAGGAGGAACGGCTCTATCCCCATGTCCAGGAGTTGGCAGATGGCAGAAGGTGCATCGTGCGCGTGGAGCGCTGTGAGAACAAGATGTCCGGTTTGGGCGGCTCGGATTGCCATTCTCGCGGTTTCGGCATCCCGTAGTTCGCCGATGAGAATGACATTTGGATCTTGACTCAGAATCGCACGTAGAGCAGCCGGAAATGTATAACCAAGGTCCGGGCGAACCATGGTTTGGTTGATGCCAGGGAGATCAAACTCGATAGGGTCTTCGATCGTGGTAATGCTGATATCAGCTCGGTTGATGGATGTGAGGGAGGCGTAGAGAGTCGTGACCTTGCCGCTTCCCTCCGGCCCCGTAACGAGAACGAGTCCTGAAGGTGACCGCAAAGCGTGCTGGACGAGCCGGAGGTCATGTTCCTGAAAACCCAGTCTGTCCAGATGAAGCTGCAGACGAGATTTGTCCAAGATCCGGATGGTGACCTTTTCGCCAGCATCCGTCGGCAGGGTCGAAATGCGAATATCGACAGAGCGGTCGGCCCGTCTCACGCGAGCACGCCCCTTCTGAGGATACAACGTGTCCGCGATGCTCAGGTTCGCCATCGATTTGAGGCGTAGCACGAGGGGCATGGCTTTGTCTTCGGTCAATTGAACTGCTTCATGGAGAACCCCGTCCACGCGGTATCGAACGCGGAACGCCTGCGCGTACGGTTCAACGTGAATATCCGTCGCACCTATTCGTATTGCAGTGCCGATCAGCCGATTCGCGAGTGTTGTGGTCGATGTGTCGGAGACGAGTTGAGTCTGCAATCCTGCGCGGGATGCTGACCGGAAGGGAATCGTGGCTGCGCGGAGGGGATGTCCAAGGCCGTTGGAAGCTCCCTCATAGAATCGATGGATAGCGTCAAGGAGGATCTCTTGGGGAACGGGTACAGCTTTTACCTTCCTGCCCAACAGGAATTGGACATCAGCGACCAGTTGTCGCTTGAACATCTCCGGCATTGCGACGATCACGGTATCGTTCTTGAGGGAGAGCGGTAATACGGAGAGCTCAAGAGCAGTGCTCTTTGGAATTAGCCGCAGGACGTCGGGGTCAATGGCCAATGAACTCAGGTCAACCATGGCTCACAGAATCCTCAGCACTCTCCTGGCCATAGAAATGGGCAGATAGCGTGAACGAAATACTGACGAATCCAAGCCGCGCATGATGCGCGAGCACTCCTGATTGTCCGGCAGCTGGCTCAAAGTCGTCAGAACGCGGAGATAAGGAAGCAGATTTCCAACTCCTCTCCTTCATCTCATTCACATGTTGCGCAAAAATCGAAACGGTGTCAAGGATTTTTTGCGAATATTACCAGCCCCTGCGATTCTCATTAGTGAGAACACCCCGTGATCTCGCCAAAACAAGAAAAGCCAAGCCGAGACTTGGCTCCTTCCAGTTCTGCCTATGTGCGGGTCACTAGGTTTCTTCCACCTTGTCGGCGCCGCCGTCGGGCAAGCCGATAGGATTGACTCGGGTAACGGCTCGCTTGCGGATCAGGAGTGAGAGGACTATGGAGATGGCGATAACGCCGGTAATGATCCCCAGCGACAGTTCAATGGGGAATTTCCCAGCGTAGAGATCATTCAGCCAGACCATTTTGAGGCCCACGAACACCAGAACGACGGCGAGCCCGTATCGTAAGAGATAGAACTTGTCCACTGCGCCAGCGAGCATGAAGTACATTGCCCGTAAGCCGAGGATCGCAAAGACGTTTGACGTGAAGACAATCAGTGGCTCGCGCGTCAATGCAAAGATTGCCGGAACGGAGTCGACGGCGAAGATCACATCGGTGAGTTCGACGAAGAGGAGCGTGATAAACAACGGTGTCGCGTGCAGAATGCCATTGGACCGCGCGAAGAACTTCTCCCCTTGAAGGTCCGGTGTGACCGGCACAAACTTGCGGAAGAGGCGGATGATCGGGTTCTTGTTCGGTTCCACACCCCGCTCAGGAGCGAAGATCATCTTGATGCCGGTGAACAACAAGAACAAGCCAAAGACGATCACGACCCATTTGTACTGTATCAGGACGGAGCCTAGCGCTATGAAGGCTGCTCGGAAAAGCAATGCTCCAATAATACCGTAAAACAGGACGCGGTGCTGGTAGATCGCGGGGACGGCGAAATAGCTGAAGACAACAACAAAGACAAAAATGTTGTCGACGGAGAGGGACTTCTCGACGATGTACCCGGTCAGGAACTCCAGCCCGACTTGTTCCGCTGCGGCTTGCGGGCTGAATCCCGGAAGCGCCATCAAACGCTCGACCCGGGGGAATCTCCAAAGCGCGTACTGATAGAGGCCGTAGTTGAACAGCAGCGAGAGTGCGACCCAGACGGCGCTCCAGATCGCCGCCTCGCGGAATGAGACCACGTGTGCTTTCCGATGAAACACGCCAAGGTCGAGCGCAAGCAGGAGAAGCACGAAACCGGTGAAGGCTCCGTAGAGCCACCAGTACTCGGTGAATGGGAAGAGATCATAACTCATCAACAAGAGTCCTTTCGTCGCATCAGGGTCAGACGCCGGTCAGATTCTGGGGAGTATCCCCCTTGGGATGATCCCCGTGCCGCCTGGATCATCAGAAGCTCGCCCAAATTGTCCATTGCGACTCTCCCAACAAGCTTCCCATCGTATGTGACCGGGGGTATGACACTCGCATCGCGGACTGGACAGTTCACAAAGCTCTGTCCTTCCATTTTTCCTATCGGGCGAGTTGTCGCGCTTGTTCACCGTACACCATGGCTTCAAGCCGCGCCACGCGTTCCTCCATCGGCGGGTGTGTGCTAAACAGCCGCATCAAGCCCCCGCCGAAGAGGGGATTGACAATGAAGAGATGCGAGGTAGCCGGCGTGGCCTCCATCGGAATCTCTTCTGCACGGCGGTGAAGTTTCCTCAATGCGTTCGCTAGGGAGAGCGGGTTGCCAGACATTGTGGCACCGCCTTCGTCTGCGAGAAACTCGCGGGAGCGCGAGATGGCCATTTGGATCATCATTGCTGCGAGAGGTGCGATGATCATCGCAACCAAACCAGCGATGGGATGTCCACTCTCTTCATTGTCGGAGCCCCGTCCGCCGCCGAAGATCATGGCCCACTGAGCCATATTGGCGATCATGCTGATGGCACCGGCCATCGTCGCAGCAATCGATGCAACGAGGATGTCGCGATGCTTGATATGGGCCAGCTCGTGCGCGATGACGACCCGGAGTTCGTCACGGGAAAGGGAACCAAGAATGCCCTCTGTGACGGCGACAGCGGCGTGCTGCGGGTTGCGACCGGTCGCAAACGCGTTTGGCTGATCGCTCGGGATCAAGTATAACCTCGGCATTGGGAGCCCGGCGCGGGCAGTGAGTTCCTCCGTCATGCGAAAGAGCTCGGGATTGTCACTACGGCCG
>VGWB01000144.1 GCA_016873755.1 Ignavibacteria bacterium
ACGGCCCCACGCAGTTCAGCCACGTCGCCATACTTGATGTGACTGATATTCGGGAGGAACGGGTCATATCCGTCGCGATATTTCTCCCGCTCGGTGAGCGAAAGCGCCCCCATCGTGCGTCCGTGAAATGAATTGGTGAATCCCAGCAGGTGCACCTTACTGTTCTTCTTTCCCCACTTCCGTGCGAGCTTCATGGCCCCTTCGATGGCTTCTGTTCCGCTGTTCGAGAAGAAGACACGCGCGAAGCCCGTGACAGCGATGAGCCGTTCGGCGAGCTGTACCTGTGGTTCCTGCACGTAGAAATTGGAGAGATGGACGTACTTCTGGAGCTGATCCTGTATCGCTTTGTTGATGCGCGGATGATTGTAGCCAAGCGCGTTAACTGCCAGACCGCCGAAGAAATCCAGGTAGCGTTTCCCATCCCTGGCGTAGAGGTAGCAACCATCTCCACGCTCGATGTCTAACGACAGGCGTTTGTACGTCCGGAAGAAGATTCTCTCTTCCTTCTGAAACAGGGTCTCGTTCTGGCTCATCGTTTTCCGGAAATGAGAGTGAAAAGAGAGTGAAGAAATCGAACGTTCGTCTCGAGCTCCTCAAGGGATCCGTTGTTTCGTATGACATAGTCGGCTTTCTCAGCCTTCTGTGCGGTACTCCACTGTGAACGTATTCGTCTTCGAACTTCGTCCGCGGTCATCTTATCGCGATCCATCAGCCGCTGAATGCGAACCCGCTCATTCGCATCGACCACAACAACAACGTCAAGCCTCTTGTCATATCCTGCTTCGTAAATCAACGCAGCTTCAACAATGGCCATCGACCGCCCCTCCCGCTCGAGCTTGCCCAGTTGGCGATCGAGCTGATGCACAACTCGTGGGTGAACAGCGGCATTGATCCTCGCCCGGAGTGTCTCGTTCGAGAAGATCTTCGCAGCCACAGATTGGCGGTTCAGCGAACCATCGGAGTCATAGGCGGATGAACCAAGCAGGGCGAGGACCTTGCGACGGAGTGCCGGATCATTATGCATGAGCTCTTTGGCGAGCAGATCCGCGGAGAGCACGGGTACGCCAAGTCGTGCGAAGGCCGAACACACAAATGACTTACCGCTCCCGATCCCTCCAGTCACGCCGATGCGGAGCATATGATGAGAGGATGCACCCAAGGATCCTGTCGAATGCCGATGCAATGCTGAATTCTCAGTGGGTCTACTTGGCGTACGCGACCGAACGAACCTCTCGAATAACCGTCACTTTGATCTGGCCGGGATATTCCATCTCCTGCTGGATCTTGTTGGCAATGTCGTGCGAGAGCTGGTCGGCGGCAGCGTCGTCCACGAGCTCGTGGTTACAGATAACGCGGATCTCTCTGCCGGCCTGAATGGCGTATGAATTCACAACCCCAGCGAAGGATTTCGCCAGAGACTCCAGCTTCTCCAGCCGCTTGACGTAACCTTCGACGGACTCACGTCTTGCGCCCGGTCGGGAACCGCTAATGGCGTCGGCCGCCTGCACAAGGGCTGCAATCGGATGCTCCATCGGGATATCCTCATGGTGCGAGCCGACGGCGTTCGACACAATCGGGTGCTCATTGTGCTTCTTGCAGAGCTCGTAACCGAGAAGTGCATGTGGACCCTCCACGCTTCTGTCGATCGTCTTGCCGATGTCATGCATGAGCCCTGCCCGTTTGGCCAGGGCAGGATCAAGATCAAGTTCGGAGGCCATGATTCCACACAGGAGCGCTACCTCGATGCTGTGCTGCAGGAGGTTCTGCCCGTAGCTCGAGCGGTATTTCATTCGTCCGACGTGCTTGATAATCTCAGGGTGTGAGCCATGCAGCCCGACCTCCAAGAGCGCATTTTCCCCTGTTCGCAGGGTCTCCTCCTCGAGCTCCTTTTTGACCTTCTCAACGACCTCTTCGATTCTCGCCGGATGAATGCGGCCGTCAGCGATGAGTCGCTCGAGAGCCACGCGAGCCACTTCCCGCCGAAATGGGTCGAACCCTGAGAGGATCACGGCCTCGGGGGTGTCATCGACGATCACGTCGACACCTGTTGCCGCTTCAAATGCTCGGATGTTCCGCCCCTCACGGCCGATGATTCGGCCCTTCATTTCATCGCTTTCCAGATTCAGGACGCTAACGGTCGTCTCCACAGTGTGATCGGCTGCCGTCCGCTGGATGGCCTGAACGATGAGCTTCTGGGCTTCCTTGCGAGCTTCTTCCTTTGCCCTATCCCTGAGCTCCTTGAGCGTTTGGGCAGACTCGATCTTGACCGTTTCGATCAAGTTCTCCGTCAGTTGCTTCTTGGCCTCTTCACGCGTCAGTCCGGACGTTTTTTCCAATCTGAGGTTTTCCTCTTCAATGAGGCGGTTAAGCTCCTTCTCTCTCTCGTCAGCGCGCTTCCGCTTCTCTGCCAGTTCGCGGTCGACACTCTGCAAATTGGATTCCTTCTTGCTCAGCAAATCAAGCTTGCGGTCTACATTTTCCTCGCGAGCAGTCAGTTGTTTCTCCAACGCCTGCAGTTTGTTGCGCTTGGATTGGGCTTCCGATTCGAAGTCTTTCTTTCGTTTGTACCACTCGTCCTTTGCTTCCAGAAGTTTCTCGCGCTTAAGAGCATTTCCGTCCTTTTCCGCCTCCTCAAGGATGCGTTTGGCCCGCTCCTCCGCGCTCGCGATCTTGTTCTGTCCAGACTTCGCGTTCAGATACCACCCCGCGACGAACGTGATTCCCGCAATGATTGCCACCATCGGTATCAGAACATACATTTCCATGACAGCTCCTGCGATCTACTCAAACATCAATCCACTAAAAAAAATCCGCACTCGTCGGCCGAAGATCAAGGTGTATTGAGAGAACCTCAATTGAACACAGTGGGTGCCTGCCTAAGCATTTCACACTTCCACGTTCCGCTCGTCTCAAGCCCGCTGAGAGTCGTCGCTAGGCATCTCCGCGCAGGCGGAGAGGTGGCTTGTGCTCCACGCTTATGAGTCAAGCTCCCTATTAAAGTAACTTGTCAGGTTCTTTAATAGCTTTGATCACGGCTGGCGGTGCGGATTGTCTACAAAGCAACGTTCCGACCGTCCCTACTTGAGAAAGAACGTTCCAGAAAAAATCAGATCAATCACTCTTTGAATCGTGCGCGGCTACCTCAAGGCAATTATCCAGGTAATTCGACAGCTTGATGATTTCCGTTTCGAGATGCGTGAGTGCCTGTTGATTCCGCTCCCGTTCTTTGACGAGGTCTTCTGTGATGTTCAAAGCCGACAATACCGCGACGGTCAGCGGAGGCTGCTCAGGGATCTTCTCATGGATCGTGGAAATCATGGAATCCACATACGCAGCAATTTTCTTCGTGAAATCCTCGTTTTCGCCCCGGAGCGGGTACTCCGAACCGAATATTTTGACCTTGATGCTCTTGCCATTCATAGTTGATCAGCTGCTACACGAGTGCTTTGCGCAAAGCTCTGGAACATCCGTACTGCCATGACCTTGACTGTGTTCAAAGGATCACAAATGAGAGTTGATCTTTGCGATCAGGTCCTTTATCCGTGCTTTGAGTGCCTCCTTTTCTTCTTTCGTCAACGTATCGCTTCCGTTTGATTGGAGACGCAACGCTTCCTGCCTCAGTCGCTCCAACTCTCGCTCGCGACTCGACAGCTCCTCCTTCAAGCGCCCCTCGTCTCCCTCGAGCTCCGCCACCCTGCGGCGTAGAGCAGCATTGGTCTCGTTGAGTCGAACCAGGGACTCGGAAACCATCCGGGCCTTCTCCCACAACGTCTGAAGAGCCGCCTCGAGGGTTTTGATGTCTTTGCCGCTAGTAACCTCAGGTTCCACTTGCAGCTCAGGCGAAATTGGAATATCTCAGAGCCCTTAAGGGAAACGACGCCGCGCCTTAGAGGCTTCGCAGTTTTGCACCACACGCCAACTCGACCTGCCTGACAATATGCCCCACGAACTCGTCAGCCTCTCTGTCAGTCAACGTGCGATCCAATGGCTGAAGTTCGAGCGCATAAGCCAAGCTCTTTTTCCCAGCTCCCACTTGACCCCCCACGTACAGGTCGAATAGCCGCACCTGTGTCACCAATCCCCCACCGGTCCCCCGTATCACCGCCTCGATTCTCTCTTGTGGAACAGTAGCCTCAACGATGAACGCCAGGTCGCGTCTGACGCTGGGAAATCGTGGCAGCGCCCGGAGTTTCTTCTCGGTGATCGATTCCTTAAGAATGACTGCGGTCTTGAACTCCGAGACAAGAACGTCATCCTCAATATCAAATCTTTCTGCTATCGACTTGCTGATCTTCCCGAGAAATCCGGCATAACTGCCATTGATTTCAACTGCTAAACCGCTATCAATTAAAGCGCTGCCGCTATCATAAGAAATAAAGCGGTATTTGTCAAGGCAAAACTTGCTGAGCAGGGCTTCAACTTCACCCTTCAGGTCCAAAAAATCCACCTGCCTCTCAACCAGAGCGTAGTGCATCGCATGCACTCGACCTGAGATCACCAAAAGGAGTCGCTCCTCCTCGCCGTAGCCTTCCACGCTTTCCCTAAGCCGCTCATCCCGGACATCGAAGACGCTGCCAATCTCGAACAGCCGAAGGTCATTTTGACCGCGGGATCTGTTGTTCTGGACAACACGCAGCGCACCCGGTATCAAGCTCGTTCGAAGAACCGAAGCCTCACTACTAACCGGATTCAGGACCTCCACGGCTCTTTCCTGAGTGAGATAGCCACTTTCATGATCCTGCAGACTGTCCGTCAATATCTCATTGAATCCCGCCCCGATCAGATAGCTCCGAACCTCATCCACCGGCGAGGTGAAGAAGATCGGCTTGGAGAAATCGACGCTGGCACTTGTCTTGGTCTCGATGTTGTCGTAACCGTACACACGCGCCACTTCTTCAATGAGGTCGATTTCTTCGGCGAGATCATACCGGTAGCTCGGCACGTCAAACACCACCGTGTCTTTCCGGACAGAGGAAGGGCGAATATTCAAACGCTTCATGAACCCAATCACCTGCTGCTGGGTGCAGGCCGTTCCAAGAACAGCGTTTGTTCGGGATACGCGGAGACTTATCCTCCTTGGCTTTGCCCTGACAGGATACACATCGATGACGCCCTGGAGAACCTCTGCTCCTGTCAGTTCCTGGATGAGCTGCGCGGCCCTATTTGCCGCGAACACCGTCATCTCAATGTCGACGCCGCGCTCGAAGCGCTGAGAGGCGTCCGTTGCCAGTCCGAGGAACTTCGAGGCGCGACGGATGCTCCCCTGCTCGAAATTCGCACTTTCGAGAAGAACCGCCGTCGTCTGCTCACTGATCTCCGTATTTGCACCACCCATTACACCGGCGATCGCCACCGGCCTTTCGCCGTCGCAGATCATCAGGATGTCGGAATTCAACATACGCTCTTTGCCGTCCAGCGTTACGAAGCGATCTCCATCCTGAGCGCACTTCACGATGATGGCGTGGCCCGCCAGAGTATCATAGTCGAAGGCATGGAGAGGCTGGCCGGTCTCGATCAGCACATAGTTTGTCACATCCACAATATTGTTGATCGGACGGATTCCGACGGACGAGAGACGATCCTGAAGCCACCGCGGCGAAGTCCCCACCCTGACGTTGCGCAGAATTCGGGAGGAGTATCGCCTGCACTTCCGTGCATCAGCGATTCGAATGGTTGCATGCTTCCGCGCAGATACTCTGCTCTGTGCTATCTTAACCTTTGGCAGGACTGCCCGTTTCCCGGTGATGACCTGGATCTCGCGCGCCACACCGATGTGGCTCAGCCAGTCCCCGCGGTTGGCCGTCACCTCCACGTCGTAGATGATATCCGCTGCGTGAAGATGCTTTGCGAGAGGCATTCCTACTCTGGCCGACGGTTCCAGCAGCATGATTCCTTCGGTGTCATCCCCCAGGCCCATCTCGTATTCAGAGCAGATCATCCCATTTGATTCAAGCCCTCGGATCTTCGCGCGCTCAAGCACAAAGGGACCCCCCTCGGGATCATGCTGGTTGCGCGGAATCGTCGCACCGACGAGAGCAACGGCCACCTTCTGCCCTTCAGCAACATTGGGTGCGCCGCAGACGATGTCGAGTTTCTCCCTTCCTACGTCCACCCGGCATAGTGTGAGCTTGTCTGCATTGGGATGCTTGCGTTTCTCGACGACTTCTCCGACTATGAACTTATCGAATTTCCGCGCCAGATCCTCGAAGCTTTCGACCTCGAGACCGAGCATAGAAAGGCGCTCGGCAAGATCTGCCGGTTTCAACGGAATCTGCACATAGTCCTTAAGCCAATTGAGGGAGACCTTCATCGATCCACTTCACCTAGAACTGTCGCAGGAAACGGACATCGTTGTCATAGAACATGCGGAGGTCATCGATTCCATATCGCAGGGACGCGATCCGCTCGATTCCCATTCCGAAGGCGAACCCGGTGTACTTCTCCGTGTCATAGCCAACATTCTGCAGTACATGTGGGTGCACCATGCCCGATCCTAGAATTTCGAGCCAGCCGGCGAACTTACACATGCGACAGCCGCCCCCGGCGCAGAGAAAGCACGAGATATACATGTCCGCGCTCGGTTCCGTGAACGGGAAGAAGGTGGGCCGGAATTTGTACTTCACATCGATGCTGTAGAACTGGCGGGCAAAGGCAACGAGAGTGCCCTTCAGGTCGCTGAAGGTGACACCTCTGTCGACATAGAGGCCTTCGATCTGATGGAAACTGACCAGACTTCGCGCACTCACGGCCTCGTTCCGGTAAACACGCCCGGGCATGATTTCCCGAACCGGCGGCTTCTGGCGTTGCATCGTTCGAATCTGGACCGGCGACGTATGGGTACGCAGCAATACGTTTTTGGAGATGAAGAACGTGTCCTGCATATCCCGTGCCGGATGATCCTTCGGGAAGTTGAGTGCCTCGAAGTTGTTGTAGTCTGTTTCGATCTCCGGGCCTATCGCGACGGAAAATCCCATACCGGCAAAAATCCGTTTGATCTCGTCCATCGTCTGGGTGAGCGGGTGCTTCGTTCCAGTCGGTCTGGGTCGGCCTGGAAGTGTCAAATCCGGCGCAGGCTCCCTGCTCCCCCTCGATTGCTCGAGCGTCGAGCGTTTGTCATCGAATGCCTGCTGAGCCTGTCGCTTCAGGTCATTCAGCATCTTCCCGACCGCCGGCTTTTCGGCGGCCGGAAGAGAGCGCAGATCATCGAACAGTGCCCCGATAAGCCCGTTTCGAGCCAGGTATTTGATGCGAACCTGCTCCAGCTCTGAATCGCTGGAAACCCGAGAGAGCTCCTCTGTGAACTCACGTCGTATGTTCTCGATCCGTTCAGTCATATGGACACGCCGCTCAGGTTCAAAGCCGAAAACCCTACACTAACTCGATCTTCTCTCTGACGCTCAGTGCCAGCTCTCAGTCACCTGCCTGATCGCCTCGTCCCTCGCGATCCCCTGGGGTGCCGTCTTGATCTTGCCTCGCCATGTGAAGGTCGCGACAAGCTCACCCTTCGACCAGCCGACACCGAGGCTCGCGTAGTCCGGCATGATCCTCTTGAGTTCTGCCAGAGTTGCCTGCAGCTCGCCCGCGCGGGTATCACCATTGTCCGGGCGGAGAAAGAAAGCGAGGAACGTGGCGGGGTTCACGAACTCCCAGAAGTCCGAGTTGGCAGCGCTAAACACGCCGTGCAAGACGGTGAACCGCCGTTCGTCAAGTCCGCGGGCGTCCGTGGCAGCTACGATCACGAATTCAGCCCGTCTCTTTCCTACACGAAGCACATCGCACCTCACAAATATGAGATCGGCATATACTGCGGCGGTCCTCCGACCTCCTGTTGTCGAATAGAAAAAATCTTCTCACCAACCAGCAGGAACCCCCCAGTCCAAGACGAGCTCCCGTACGCCGATTTCGGCTGGCAAGAAGATACGACATTACGAGGCAGCAAACTTTACGATTTCGGCAAAGGCCTGCGGACTGTTCACCGCCAGGTCAGCCAAGACCTTCCGATTGATTGAAATTGACTTCTTGTCGAGACCTGCAATCAGTTTGGAATACGTTGTGCCGTTGGCTCGCGCGGCCGCATTGATGCGAGCGATCCAAATACCTCGAAAGAGCCTTTTCTTCGTGCGACGATGACGGTACGCATGCGTCAGCGCTTTCTCGACGTGGTGCTTCGCTACGGTGTAGACTTTGCTGCGAGCACCCCAATATCCTTTCGCCTGCTTCAGGACCTTCTTTCTACGCCGGTGTGCTGCCACCTTGTTCTGTGAACGCGGCATGAAACCTTCTCCTTCTTAGGTTAACAAAAACCTTTTCACCTTGTACGCCTCGGTTTTCGACACAATGGTCGGCTTGCGCAAGTGGCGCTTCCGCTTGGTCGACTTCGACGTCAGAATATGACTCCGGAATGCCTTGCGCCGCTTGATCTTTCCGGTACCTGTGATCTTGTACGTTTTGAGTGCACGTCGCCGACTCTTCATTTTTGGCATGCTGCAACTCCGTTATGTTCGTCCAACTGGTTGTTTGCTCGCTTCGGCTGTTTTCTTTTTGCTTTTATCGGCGATGTAGTACGCAATCATCTGTCGCCCCTCCATTTTCGCCGGCGCGTCGATCTTGGCGATGTCGGCGAGCCTCTCCGTGAAGCGGTCAAGCATGGCCTTCCCCTGATCCTGATAGGTTATCTCCCGGCCCTTGAAGACGACCGTGGCCTTGACCTTGTGTCCATCCTCAATGAATGCTCGCGCGTGTCGTACCTTAAAGTCAAAATCGTGCGTATCCGTGTTTGGATGGAAACGTATCTCTTTGACCTGAGTAACGTGCTGGTGCTTCTTCTGGAGCTTTTCCTTTTTCGCCAGCTCGTATTTGTATTTGCCGAAATCCATGATCTTGCAAACCGGGGGATCCGCAGTCGGCACAATCTCGATCAGATCCAATCCCTTTCCCACAGCGATACCGATCGCCTCACGCGTCGTGAGAACGCCGACCTGCTTTCCTTCTTCGTCAATAACCCGGACCTTCGGCGCGCGGATTTCGGTATTGATTCGTGCTCGCTCTTGCTTGATGGGCGTCTCTCCTATAGAGTGAGTGATTTCCGCTGAATGGTCTCGAGAGTCTTCGAGAGGAACGATTCCCGAGTCACAGCACCCAGATCCCCCTTCTTGTGCTGCCGCACCGACACAGTACCATTCGTCTTTTCCTTCTCGCCAAGGATAAGCATATAGGGGACCTTTTTGAGCTCCCAATCACGAATCTTGTACCCAACCTTCTCGTTCCTGTCATCCAACTCTGCGCGTATTCCTGATGTCTTCAGCTGATTGTACACCTCCTGCGCGTACTGAGCTTGTTGATCCGTAATTGGCAAGACCGCGACCTGCACGGGTGACAGCCACAGGGGGAATTCCCCCGCAAAGTGTTCTATCATCACGCCGATGAACCGTTCCATCGAGCCAAATGGCGCGCGGTGAATAACGACCGGGCGATGTTTCTGGCCGTCTGCGCCTGTATATTCAAGGTCGAAGCGTTCAGGCATCACATAGTCCGCCTGCACGGTGCCCAACTGCCAT
>VGWB01000145.1 GCA_016873755.1 Ignavibacteria bacterium
TGTCAACGTTATGCTCTTTCATCGACGGTCCTTCCGTCGATGTGCGACGCTTCACCGCTTTCGAAACCGGCCGCTAGATCGTCGGAGAGCCCTCCATCGTGCATCTGGCTTGAAACTGCGAGAGAAAGGTGTTAGGTTGTTACGTGAATAACGTCAAGGACCGTGAAACAAATTGGCGTTCGGAAGTGTTATCATAGCATGCCATGAACATCCCGCATTTCCATAGAGCGGTTGCCCTCTCATTGGTAGCTGTGTTCACGCTGTTCAGCGTAGGGGTACCTGTAGTGAAGTACCTCTGTCCAATGATGGGCCCGGATAAGCCCACCTGTGAATGCTCAGCGCAGAAAACGGCGGAGCCGGCCTTCGTCTATCAAGGGGGCGACTGCTGCGGCTCGTATCTGATCGCGGAGAGGAATACAACTCCATTCCTCAATCCGGAAAACCTTTCAACGTGGAAGATCGCTGCACTCCACGTCCTCAGCGTGACTTCCTGGGAGATCCCAGGCCCCGCCTTCTCTTCGGTGTATACGAGTGCTCCTTCAGCCTCTTCTTCTCCACCGACAGAACGGTTGTTTCTTCGAAACTCTACTCTTCTGATTTAGCTCAACCCGAGCACGCCCGCAAGCAGAACGCCTATCCCGCGCAGGGATAACCATCTACTCCTTATTAACAGAAGGAACTGTCATGAAGTACTTCGCCTTGGCATTGGTGCTTCTCGTCAGGTGGCACGCGACATCGCCCGCGCAAGAGCCTCAGGCCGCTGCACAGGAATCCCGCGTTGAACACCTCCAGCCCTTGATAACTGAAGCGCTCCACGCAAATCTGCAGCTTCGCGCTGCCAGAAACAGCGCAGCCGCCGCGAGAGCAAGAGTTGCCCAAGTCACTACCTGGGAGGCGCCTCAGCTCGGTGTCGAGTTCTTCCAGACACCGATTCGTTCATTTCCAAATCCGCTCAAGGATCAAATGGAAGTGGATTATTTCCTGCAACAAATGATCCCGGGACCCGGGAAGCTCTCAGCGATGGGCGTTGCCGCAGAAAGTAACGCCGGGATGATGGACCAAAGTGCACAGGCCCTCGAGCGCAGGATCATCCGCGATCTTAAGACCGCATACTATGAACTCTACCTCGTCCAGCGGAAGATTCAGATCAACGCGGAAAGCCAGGGCCTTATGAGGAATTTCGTTCAGATCGCGTCGAAGCAGTACGAGCTGGGCATGGGGAAGCAATCCGACATCCTGCGAGCGCAGACCGAGCTCTCCATACTCATCAACGACGACATTACTCTCCAGCAAGAGAAACAGGTCGTCGGATCGATGATCAATACCATCCTGAGCCGGCCAGTGAACACCCCCCTCGGGTATGTGCCCGATATCGAAGCACAGACTCCTCAATGGACGTTCGATCAGGTGCAGTGGCTCGCGCTGGAAGCTCGTGCCGAGCTGAAGGCAATGCAGCACAACATCGAAATGGCCAACGCGGAGCTGCTGCATTCAAAGCGGGAGTACTTTCCCGATTTGATGACAAGGATAATGTACAAAGACATGGGGATGACAAAGAACGACTTCTGGTCTGTCATGGTCGGTATCAGCCTTCCCTTGAGCCCATGGTCAAGTTCGAAATACACGTCAAAGGTGCAGGAAAACGAGCTCAACGTCAGGAGAGCTGAGGAAGTGTATCGGAATATGAAGAACATGACCCTGTACGAAGTGCAGAACGCGCTCGTGAAGGTCCAGACAAACCACAACCTTGTGCTGCTGTACAAGAACACCGTCATCCCTCAGGCCGAACAGACACTGCGAAGCATTTCCTCTGCCTACCAAACCGGGAAGACGGAATTTCTGATGGTCATCGACGCCTACCGTATGCTGCTCATGGCACGTCTGGATTACCAGATGGCAGTCATGAACTCCATGGCAAGCCAGGCGGAACTCGAGCAGGCCGTCGGAATGGATATCCGCGATATGGAAGTGAGAATTCGTTGACTACCTAAGGAGCATGCAACTATGAAAACCGCCGTTATCACAGGAATCATCAGCATCGTTCTGGGGCTTGCAGCGGGTTGGCTCCTGTTTCGCCAAGGAGACGCTCCAGGAACAGTGACCGAGAGGGAGGTCCTCTACTACCGCGATCCTATGAACCCGCGACTGACCTCGCCGACCCCAAAGAAATCCTCCGACGGAATGGATTATGTGCCGGTTTACGCAGGAGAATCGGAAGGCTCAGGAGAGCGCAAGATCGCATACTACCACGACCCGATGCACCCGTGGTATACATCCGATAAGCCCGGGAAGGCTCCTGACTGCGGCATGGACCTGGTGCCGGTCTACGCAGGCGAAGGTGAGGCCCAGGGGATCAAGATCGATCCTATCACGATTCAAAACATCGGCGTGAAGACGGAAGAAGTCACGAGGCGCCAGCTGAACAAGACCATCCGGACGACGGGAAAGGTCGACTTCGACGAGACCAGGCTCTATTCGATCAGTAGTAAAGTCATGGGGTGGGTGGAAGAATTGTACGTTGACTACACGGGCAAGTCTGTGCGCAAGGATGAACCGTTGATGGAATTGTACAGCCCGGAACTCGTGAGCACGCAGGAGGAGTATCTCGAGGCGCTCCGGTATGAGAAGCAGCTGAAGCTGGCTGGCATGGAAGAGGCACGCAGAAGTGCCGCAGAACTGGTGAGAAGCGCGAGACGAAGACTGCAATACTGGGACGTTCCTGAACCCGAGATCGACGCACTTGAGCAGCGCGGCTCCCCGGAGAAGACCGTGACCCTTGTTTCCTCCGTCGATGGGATTGTGATCGACAAGATGGCTTTCAAAGGCAAGAGTGTCATGGTGGGGATGGATCTGTACAAGATCGCCGACCTCTCTACCGTTTGGGTACTGGCGGACATCTACCAGTACGAGCTACCGTGGGTGAAAGTGGGTCAGCCGGTCGACCTTGAGCTCTCCTACCTTCCGGGCAAAGCCTTCAAAGGGCGGATCACATACATCTATCCGTACCTCAACGACATGACGAAAACTGCTAAGGTCCGGATCGAGGTCCGCAACACGCCAGGTCTCGAGCTCAAACCGGAGATGTTCGCAACTGTGAAGATCACATCCCCCCTTGTTGTGGACGCTCTTGCTCTGCCCGATCAGGCAATTATTCGCTCGGGTGAGCGTGATCTTGTCGTGATCGCGCTCGGTGGCGGGTATTTTGATCCCCGTGAAGTGAAGCTGGGCATCGCAGCCGATGGATACGTACAGATCCTGGAGGGTGTCCGGGAGGGAGAAAGAATCGTGACCTCGTCACAGTTCTTGATCGATTCCGAAAGCAACCTCAAAGCTGCCATTGGGATGATGGCTGGACATCAGGGACACGGTGCGGGCCAGTCATCACCGCAGCAGAGCTTGGAGGCGCAAGAAGCCCCAGCGCGACATCAGGGAATGAAAGAAACGGCGAAGACACGAGAAGCGCAAAAGACTGCAAAGTCACGGCTTTACACGTGCGAGATGCATCCGGACGTTGTGAGCGATAAGCCCGGTGATTGCCCGACATGCGGAATGACGCTCATACCCAAGGAAGATTCTGACAACCAGCATCGGCACTAGCGGAGGACGGTATGCTACAGAAAATCATCGAATGGTCCATTCATAATAAGCTCATCGTGATCCTTGCTGTCCTCTTTCTGTTTGGCTGGGGCGTCTATTCCATGCTGAACACCCCGATCGATGCCATCCCGGATCTGAGCGACGTCCAGGTAATCATCTATTCTGAATATCCTGGCCAATCGCCCCGAACCGTCGAGGACCAGGTCACCTATCCTTTGACGACCGCTATGGTCTCCGTACCCGGCTCTAAGGTCGTGAGGGGTTACTCCTTCTTTGGCTACTCCCTCGTCTACGTAATCTTTGAGGACGGTACGGACATCTATTGGGCGCGCAGCCGCGTCCTGGAATATCTGAACTATGCTGCGAAGCGGATGCCGCCGAACGTGGTTCCGACGATCGGTCCAGACGCAACCGGGGTCGGCTGGGTTTTTCAATACACCCTCAGCTCCGACAAGCGATCACTACAGGAGCTCCGCTCGTATCAAGATTGGTACCTCAAGTACGAGTTGACAGCGGTGGAAGGAGTAGCTGAGGTCGCCAGCATCGGTGGATTTGTGAAGCAGTACCAGGTTACAGTCGATCCTGCAAAGCTGCTGGCGTACAACATACCGCTGCACATGGTTGAGATGGCCATCAAGAGCTCCAACAATGATGTCGGCGGCGAAGTGATCGAGATGAGCGAGACGGAATACATGGTGCGCGGCCTCGGTTATATTAAATCGACTGAAGACCTGAAGTACATCCCGGTCATGGTCGACAGAAAGAGCGGCACGCCGGTGTACGTGAAGGATATCGCCGATGTGACCGTGGGTCCCATGATGCGCCGCGGCCTGGCGGAGAGCAACGGAGAAGGAGAGGTTGTCGGCGGGATTGTGGTCATGCGGTATGGGCAGAACGCTCTCGATGTTATAGAGCGGGTAAAGACGAAGCTCGAAGTGCTCAAACAGGGCCTACCTGAAGACGTGAAGATCGAGACTGTCTATGACCGTTCGGACTTGATCGAGCGGGCGATATCAACTCTGAAAGAGAAGTTGATCGAAGAGATCATCATCGTTGCCCTCGTCTGCATCATCTTCTTGCTTCATGCCCGGTCGTCGCTCGTTGCCATCATCACCCTGCCGACCGCGATCGTGATATCATTCATCGTCATGAAGATGCAGGGTATCAACGCCAATATCATGTCCCTGGGTGGAATTGCAATTGCAATCGGTGCGATGGTGGATGCCGCCATCATCATGATCGAAAACGCCCACAAGCACATGGAGCATGAGGCCTTGAAGCCGCCGCAGGAGCGACGGAACCATTGGCAGGTGATCCTCGACTCTTCAAAGGAAGTCGGCCCCGCGCTCTTTTACTCCTTGCTTGTGATAACGGTTTCGTTTATCCCGGTGTTCGCCCTCGAGGCCCAGGAGGGGCGTCTTTTCAAGCCGCTCGCGTACACCAAGACCTACTCCATGGCTGCTGCGGCGGCATTGTCTATCACCCTAGTGCCTATCCTTATGGGATATTGGATTCGCGGAAAGATCCTCCCGGAACAGCGAAATCCAATCAATCGACTTCTCGTGAAGATCTATCACCCGGTGGTCGACTTCGTGCTGAAGCGAAACAAATGGGTGCTGGCTGCCGCGATCGTCGTTCTCGCCGCCACCTACTTTCCTTTTTCAAAGATCGGCTCTGAGTTCATGCCTCCCCTTTACGAGGGAGACCTGCTCTATATGCCGACAACCCTTCCCGGTCTCTCAATCACCAAGGCACGCGAGCTCTTGCAGCAGACTGACAAAATCATTCGCCAATTCCCCGAGGTCAAGAACGTCTTTGGCAAGATTGGGCGTGCTGAGACAGCGACTGACCCTGCGGGCCTTGATATGATCGAGACAACAATCATGCTCAGACCTGAGAGCGAGTGGCGTCCTGGAATGACGGTTGAGAGGCTTGTGGAGGAGCTGGATCGCGCGATCCAGATTCCCGGTCTCACCAACGCGTGGACAATGCCGATAAAGACCCGTGTGGATATGTTAAGCACAGGTATCAAGACACCCGTCGGCATCAAGATCTCGGGACCGGATCTCAAAGTCCTCGAGGAGATCGGCAAAGAGGTTGAAGCCGTCGTCAGGACGGTGCCCGGCACACTCAGCGCGTTCGCAGAACGTGCCGTTGGCGGCTATTACCTCGACTTCGAGATCAATCGTAAGGAGGCTGCACGATACGGTCTGACGATCGGGGATGTGCAGGCGATCATCCAGACGGCGCTCGGAGGAATGAGCATTACCAACACTGTTGAAGGCCTGGAGCGGTACACGGTGAATTTGCGATACAGCCGGGAGCTCCGCGACAATATGGAGTCATTGAAACGGGTGCTCGTTCCCACACCATCAGGCGCCCAGGTTCCCATGGGGCAATTGGCGGCGATCGTCCCACGAAAAGGTCCGATGGTCGTTCGTAGTGAAGACTCGCGCCCGAATGCTTGGGTCTTTATCGACATCAAAGACATCGACGTCGGATCCTATGTAAGGGACGCGCAGCGGGTCGTTGCGGAGAAGATCAAGCTGCCAACCGGTTACAGCATTATTTGGAGCGGTGAATACGAATACATGAAACGGGCCCAGGAGCGGCTGATGTACGTCGTCCCGATGACGCTCTTCCTTATCTTCGTCATCGTCTACCTGAACACCCGCTCCGTCACGAGGGTCGCAATTGTCTTCCTTGCGGTTCCCTTCTCTCTCGTGGGAGCATTCTGGCTCCTTTACCTGCTCGGCTACAATCTCAGCATCGCGGTCTGGGTGGGCATCATCGCACTTGCGGGCCTTGACGCCGAGACAGGCGTGGTGATGCTGCTGTACCTTGACCATGCGTTCGATGACTGGAAGAGGAAGGGAATGATGCGCGGCTTGAAAGATCTCAAGGAGGCCATCCATCATGGTGCAGTTCAGCGGGTGCGTCCGAAAATCATGACGGCATCGGTCATTATCGCGGGTCTGCTCCCCATCATGTGGAGCCTCGGCACCGGAGCTGATGTCATGAAGCGAATTGCTGCTCCGATGGTCGGAGGCGTGGTGACGTCGGTGCTCCTTGAGCTGGCCGTCTATCCTGCCATCTATTTCTTATGGAAACGCCGGAGTTTGAAGCGCGAGCTGGCTGCTGAAGGTCGGCTGCTTGAAGACTAAGGAAGGACCGATGAAATGACCTGTAACAAATCTGCCGAGGGGAATTGGAGACGCTGTAGGTTCGGACTCTGTTCACCTCGCAGTCTCATCTACTAATCATACACGTATAAGGAGTACATCGATGAAATCATTCTCTTGGTTGCTAACAGCGATGCTCACCCTCTCGACGATCGGAGTCGGGCAGACAAAGAAAACCGAGTCAGATCTGCAAACGGTAATGATCAAAGTCCCGACGGTGGTCTGCAATTCGTGCGCGAAGACCATCTCGTCGGCAGTGAAAAAAGTCGAAGGCGTGAAGAGCGTCAGCGTCGACGCAGAAAAAAAGGTGGCGATGGTCAAATACAATCCCACCAAAGCGACGTTGGCAAGCCTAGAAAAAGCGATTGCCGATGCCGGGTACAACGCAAACGACACGAAGCGAAATCAAGAGGCGTACGAAAAGATCAGCGAATGCTGCAAGATCGATGTCGATGAGGAGGAGTAGCTCAGGTGCGGTCCCACGCACCTTGAAGGTGCGTGGGACCCATCGGGTGGTCACTCTCGGTTCCAGCGGTCGCTCTGGACGCGCGCTTCCTCAGCCCTTCTGATAATGGTGAGGGCAAATCCAACAATGAGTGTCACAGTCCCCATCCAGACGAGATTGATCAATGGTTTAACACTCGCTTCGACAACCAGCGTTTCTTCACGCTTCTGAGCTTTTTCATCCAGCGGCAGTTTCACCATGAATTCAGCCGTAGTTGTCGTTTCCCCGTTCTGACTCGGCATGATCCGGGCAAGCCTGAACTCATACTCCCGGCCTCCCGCCGTAGTGAGCTTCTCCGGTGTGAACTGCGTTCCATTCGCACCGTTCGTCACCCTCAACGTCAGCGGCATCCTCTTTCTCTCATCCATCACTTCAAAATCTGCGCTCATAACAAAATCTTTCCCTTCCAACATCGCCTCGTGAGCCTCGGCGGTGAAGTCAAAACTCAGGAACCGTACTGTTAGTCCCTCAACCTCCGCGCTTCCTCCCTGCTCCACCGTGTAGGATCTCGATTCCGCCTCGCTCGGTGATTCGATAGAGACCGGCGAGACATAGAAGTCTCTGTTAATGAAGTTGATCAGGTCCGGGTGGCGTAACGTGGAACCGGTCTGGTTACTGAAGTGCATCGTCGGACTGACGGACCGTTTCAGCCCGTCGCGCTGTATCTCCACGTTGAATGCATACCGTTCATTGTCGATTGCAGTATATCCGACATAGGTGAGCTGGTAGCCGAGGGCTTCGACCGTCTTTCCACGCTCCAAAGAAACCGTTGCCTTGTCATCATACCGCTCGGATGTTATAAATCCCAAACAGAGAATGGCAACGCCAATGTGAGCAAGAGAGCCACCGACGAACTTCGGGTTGCCCATGAAGATGCCATAGCCGACCTGGAGATTCGAAAAGAGGGAAAACGCCGAGCAGAACGTGAAGAGCAGGATGAGAAATTCCTCCGATCCCATGATGAGAAACATTGCGATTGTCGCTGCGACGGAAAGCAATGACGGTAGGAGCAAATTCCTGATAAGGGATCCTGCCTTAGAATGCCGCCACCAGAGAAGTTGGCCGAGACCTGAGAGGAAGGTTATCGCAATACCGAGCGGCAGGTTTGTTTTTACATAATAGGAAACCTCCACGGCCGATGCCCGGCCTTTGATGATGGAGGTTATGATCGGCGACGATGTGCCAATAACGACAAAGAGGGCCACGAACGCAAGCGCAAATGCACCGAGGAACAGTGCAAATTCTCGCGAGAAGAACGAGTGCTCGACAGGTACTTTTGGCATCTCCTTCATCCGTGCGAACAGAAGTCCAAAGCCAATCACGCCAAAGACGGCGATGCACGACAGCAACAGCCAATAGACCCACATCCCCGGATCAACAAACGAATGGACGGAAGTATCTCCGAGGAGACCGCTGCGGGTAAGAAAAGTGCTGTAGAGGACGGCGATGAATGCCAGCAGGCTCAGAACAAAGTTCGTCTTCACAAACGCGCCGCTCTTTCGCTGCGTCAGGGCAGTGTGAATCGATGCCACACAGAGCAACCAAGGAATGAGTGAAGAGTTTTCGACAGGGTCCCAGCCCCAGAAACCGCCCCAGCCAAGTGTTTCGTACGCCCAGTACCCTCCCAGGATAATCCCCGCCCCTAGAACCATTGCGCCGAAGAGAGACCACGGTGTGGCAACCCGGATCCACGACTTGTAGTCTCGTTTCAGCAATCCTGCAACCGCAAGAGCATAGGGTACCGCCATCGCCGAGAAACCCGAAAAAAGGATCTGAGGATGGATCACCATCCAGTAGTTCTGCAGCAGGGGATTGAGTCCCCTTCCCTCAGCGGGAAACCGGGCCCACACGCCTCTTGCTGAATCAAGTACGACAAGGTTTGAGAGACCCGCCGGTATCGGACCGACCTGAATGAGATCATCAGGAAATGTCTCCCAGATGAAAGCGAACGGATTTTTCACGACGAACATCAACA
>VGWB01000146.1 GCA_016873755.1 Ignavibacteria bacterium
TAGTGGAACTCCCTCGGAACATCAGGGGGATTAGCCGTCATTCCGTTCCCCAATACGTTGTGAGTGAGCTGCGCTCACGAACAAACTCACGTCTCTAAGCGGGGAACATCAGGGGGATTAGCCGTCATTCCGTTCCCCAATACGTTGTGAGTGAGCTGCGCTCACGAACAAATCCGATCCATGTCACGACGGAAAACCATAGCCATGATAGGCACACACTACGGTCCTCTCGCATAAACCTCGGGAGTGGAACTCCCTCGGAACATCAGGGGGATTAGCCGTCATTCCGTTCCCCAATACGTTGTGAGTGAGCTCCGCTCACGAACAAACTCACGTCTCTATGCGGGAGCCTCGGGAGCAGAGCTCCCTCGGAACAGCTTGGAGATTCCGCTATGTCACAATGGAAAATCATACCTGGGATAGGCACTTACTACGTGACCACGACGATCGTAGGGTGGCAAGATGTCTTCACATCACGCCCATATTTTGAGGTAATCGTCGAAAGCCTCGGGCATTGCATGGCGCACAAAAACCTACATCTCCACGGCTACGTCATCATGCCGAACCACGCCCACTACATCGTGTCGACAGGTGGAGCCATCACCCTTTCAAACGTCATGAGGGACTTCAACACTCACACTTCCCGCAAGATAACGGATCTGTTGAAAAAGGAGCAAAAGAGGACGCTGCTACGGGTATTCCACGATGCAGCGTTGAGGGATGCACGCGGCAATGAATTCAAAGTGTGGCAGACCGGCTTTCACCCCATCGCAATTGTCGAGGAGGAGTTCTTCCGCCAGAAGCTCGGGTATCTTCACGACAATCCGGTACGGAAGGGCCTTGTGGAAAGAGCCGAGCAGTGGCGATACTCAAGCGCGAGGAACTATCTCTTCGGTGACCATTCGGTGATTCGAGTGGAGTGTCTTTGAGCGTAAACCTTGGGGGTAGAACTCCCTCGGAACATCATGGACACTGGAATCCCTCATTTCATCAACACGCTGTGAGTGAGCTCCGCTCACGAACAAACTCACGTCTCTATGCGGGAGCCTCGGGAGCAGAGCTCCCTCGGAACGAAAGGGTAGAACTCCCTCGTCCGCTATATGATCATCAGAGCCCACGCCACTGCAGCACCCGCGGCGGCACACACAACGTTCACCACGTCATTGTTCACCCAAGCGATCCCCCGTGCCAATCGTGCAGGTTCGGCACAGTGTTGCCTTCGTTCCGTGCCCTTCCCACACACAACACACTCGTATTGAGCCTGAAGGGTGGCACCTAGGATGCTATCCGCCGTGCTTCCGATCCCCCCGGCTGCCACAACGACGATCGCGGTGAGGAAATCGGGATACCAGAACGAGCCCAGAAGAGCGATCAAACCCGCGCCGGAGAGTCCACCTATCACGCCGGCCTCCGAAACTCCGCCGCTGGTTCCCTTGTCGACAGGGCGCAATGTGAGGATAGAGACTGTCTTGCCCTTCGTAAGTAATCCGATTTCCGTTCCCCACGTGTCAGCCGTGACGGCTGCGATGGCTCCAAGGTAGAGCGGGTAGAAATCATGCACCGGGAAGGCAGCGGAAACGATCACGAGAACTCCGGCAATCCCTCCGTTTGCAGCCACCTGCCCCCAATCACGCGTGCTTGATTTCTCGAACGCTGCATCGAATTGTCGTTTGCGGCTTCTGCCGTATCTCGAAAGCAGGCTTGACGATACGAAGAACGCCATGATCGGCCCGGTCCACGGCCAGCCGCCGATTCCGAAGACGATCACAGCGAGAATGAATGTGGCGACCGCGCCGCTGAGATCGAGAAATCGCGCGTAGTATGACGCAAGGGAAACGATGAAACCGAAGAGAATCCCGATGAGGAATTGATCGGGCATGTGCTACGAGGAGAGCCGAGTCGCTTCGCCCGAAGGCTGTATGAGGGAAAGAACGAGGAGATCCATCACGAGGCGCGGAGCCCGACTCGTCGTCTTGAGCGCAATATCCGCATCGAGAAGGCTCATGAAATTTCGTTCGATCTGTTCCATCGTGAAATTCGCGTGGAACTCCATATACTGACGGACATAGTACGGCGGGATGCCGATCTCTCGGATGATGTCCGATTCCGCAAAGCGACGCACCCGGACATCCGACAACTTCCAGATCTGGTTGAAGAACCGCGTGAGCATCACGATGATCATTTGGGGCGATTGCCCCACCTCCGTCATGCGCTCGATGATTCTCATGGCCTGCTTCGTGTCCTTTCGGCCGATCGCGTTCTGCAATTCGAAAATCGTGTACCCCTTCGATGCGCCAACGATCGTCGTGACGTCGTCCGCCGTTATCTGCTGGCGATCGCCGACAAAAATGAACAGCTTGTCGATCTCATTTTGGAGGGACCGCAGGGAATTCCCGACATACGCGTGAATCAGGCGGCACGCTTCAGCGTTCGCCTCTTTGCCGAAACGTCGAATTCGCTCGGAAATCCACCCCGGGACCTGATTATCATAGAGCGGCCTGCATTCGACGAGGGCCGAGCGCTTCTTGAGGTCAGTGAAGGGCTTCCGGCGAAAATCCGGTTCGAGCGACACCGCGACCAGGCATGTGGATTCCAGCGGCCGCTCGATGTACGCAGCAAGGATCTCCTTTTCCGTCTCCGTCGTGGCGAACTTCTCGAACTCCTTGACCACCACAACCCTCCGCGGACCAGTCATGGGAAAGGATAAGGCATGGGCCACGACATCCCTCGCGGCCGCCTTGCTTCCATCGATCACATCAAGATCGAATGCCCGTGCCTCTGGATCAATGGTGTTCTCGATGACGGCGCGGATGCACTCGTCTATCAGGAAATCTTCCTCGCCGTAGAAAAGGTAGACCGGTGCAAAGCGCTTAGATCGAACGACCGTCTGGAACTCGGAGTACGTCATAGGTGAATTTTGTCATCGGCATCGGGACATCGAGGCATTGGGACATGGGGCCACGAGAACATCAATCGCCCGATGATTCATCCGCAAAAATACTATCTCAGGATTCTCACCCTCTTCAACACCACATCGACTTTCGGCTTTCCGTCCGTCGGCCCGAACCCGGGAACGATCTCGACCGTACCAATCGAGTCGACTATTGCTATTCCTCTGATAACCTTCCCAAAAATCGTGTAGTTCTTTTCGAGCCAGGGAGCATCTTGAAGAACAATGAAGAACTGGCTCAGGTTGGTGTTCGGCCCCCTGTTCGCCATGGCGACGACCCCTCGCCTGTAGCCAGCCTGAAACGACGGAGTGCTCGGGTAAAGCTCGTCTTCGAATTCCTTCCCGTAGATACTTCTCCCGCCTTCTCCCGTTCCCATCGAATCGCCCGTCTGGATGACGAACCCCTTCGCCACGCGGTGGAAAATGAGTCCGTCGAAGTATCCCTGCTCAGCAAGGCCTACGAAGTTTCTGACTGTTTTCGGAGCGTCGCTCGCGTACAATTCGAGCTCGAGCGTCCCCTTACTTGTTTCAAGTTCGGCCTTGATCGCCCTCTTTTGACATGCAGAGAGAAGCAGCCAAGCCATGAGGATAATTGCAGCAAGGAGAGTACGGCTCACGGTATTTCAGATTAGATGAAGAGGATGCCAGCAACGCCTAGTGCCAGACAGTAAAATGCAAACCAACTGAACTTTCCCTTTTCCATAACCCTGAGGAGTAGCTTGATCGCAATATAGCCGGTGACGGCCGCTGAGATTGTACCGAAGACAACCGGCGCGAAGCCCGTCTCCATGCCGTGCGTGACCACATTCTTTGACTCAAGGAGTGCCGCCCCAGCGATGACCGGTATGGAAAGAAGAAATGAAAACCGAGCCGCCAGAACGGGCGGGAACTTGAGGAACAAGGCGGTGCTCATTGTCGTTCCGGAGCGGGATATCCCGGGAAGAATGGCAACGGCTTGTGCGATCCCCACGACGAATCCTGCAGCGATGCCGAGTTTGTTTGCTTCGCCGGGCCTGGCCAGCCGGGTCAGGAAGAGGATCAGACCTGTCAGGACGAGGTTGACCGCGACCTGTTTCGGGTCCGCGAATGCCTGTTCGATGGCGCTTCGGAACATCAAACCTACGACAGCTGCCGGAATCGAGCCGATGAGAATCGCCACTCCAAGCCGAACGTGGTCCGCCGTCCTGTATGCTTCTCTGAGTCTCCACGAAACGAGCGCAGCCCAGGTTGAGCGGATGATCTCGAGGATGTCCCGCCAGAAGATCACACACACTGAAATAAGTGTCCCGAAGTGAACGTAAACGTCGAAGGACAGCACAGATGGATCGTTGACCCTGAAGAGATGCTGACCGAGGGCAAGATGCCCTGAGCTGCTGATCGGGAGGAATTCCGTGAGACCTTGGATGAGGCCGAGGAGGATCGCCTGGAGTGTCGACATGCAGGATGCTGTGCGCTAGAGTTGGAACATCACACCGAACTTTACAACGAGGGTGAAGCAGTTCATCTTCAGGACCGTATTGGTGACACGGTCAATAACCTCACTGCCGTCACCTCGCTTCAGGGCGCCGAGGAAATCCCATCGCAGATCGACGCCGATACTGCCAAAGAACGTCTCATCAAATTGCGTATTGCCGACGGCACCGAGCTTCAAGCCGACGCCTCCGGCGTGGAAGGTCTCCTCACTGCCGTACGCGTAATAACTCTGATTGAACCTGACGAAATGGTACCCGAGCCCACCGCCGAGCTTCAACCGATATCCATCGCCAAACAGAACGTACTGGAGCAGGAGCGTGGGCATGTGAACCTGATAAGAGAAATCCGACCGCAGATAGCCAGATTGGTCGTCCAGTGTGTACCCTTTCAACAGAAGGCCATATTCGAGCGCCGCGCTCCATTCTTCCGCCATCTGCAACTCAGGAGCGACAAAGAACTCGATAACAGATGTGAACTCGTCGAGCCGTTGACCCGTGCGAGGCTGCGCCACAGCGTTGACATAGTCTGCAACCGACGGTGCTGAATGGGCACCAACGCCCATGCCGACCGTGATATTAAAAAAGCGATTCGCCGGCTCACCGCCACTGGACTGTGCCTGAACGTTCTCATGCATCCAGAAGACGAAAACAGCAAAAAGGAGCCAGAGGCGAATCGAGGTTCTCACAGCCTCACCGGTATCCCGAGCTGAAGTGATTGGAGGATCTTCAAGGTTGCGTTGGTGGTAGCAACAACGCTCTCAAATGGTGTCGGCGAAGGCATCCCAAGTCGCACCGCCTGGAGAAACAACCGCACTTCCTCGCGGTGTCCCTTGTCAACCGCACGCAGTCTGAAGGTGCGTTCTTTGCCCTGTTGATACAGGGTAAGATGCTTAAAATTGTCGATCACCACGCTCCGACCCGTGGATGAGATTTCCACTCGTTCCTTCGACATCGAGGTATCTCCGTTCGCAAGATACGCGATCGTGCCGAGCGAACCATCCCGAAATGTCAACGTCACGACGAGCGAGTCGTCGTCAGCGGACCTGCCGCCGTCAGCTACGAGGGGCTCCGCAGAGACTTTCACCGGGATCGAGCCGGTGATGTACTGCATCAGGTCGACGAAATGGCACACTTCACCGATGATCCTCCCACCCCCCTCCACCGGATCGCGCGTCCAGTGTGTCTTTGGAGCAAACCCGGCATTCACACGATACTGGATGACAAACGGGCCGATAGCGGCGTCGAAGAAACGCTTGACGTGCTGCGCGTGAGGTGAAAACCGACGATTAAAGCCAACCATCAGAATGAGCTGGGGGTTACGGCCCCTCGCCGATCGATATGCTCTCTCGATCGATCTGAGCTCGTCGGACGTCAACGCCAAAGGTTTCTCGACAAAGACATGCTTTCCCGCCTTCAACGCGTCGACGACATATGGGGCGTGAAGGTTGTGGCGAGCAGCGATAAAGACGGAATTGATGGGGTCCTTTCCAAGGATTTCTCTTGGATCTGTAGTCGCGAACTCGAACCGAAAAGTCCGCGCGACGTTTGTTGCGTTGAGTCCGTTCCCGGTGCACACCCCGACGAGCGAGATCTCCCGCGCCCGTTGGAGATGGGGCAGGAGATACCCCTGCGCAAAGCTCCCGGCACCCAGAAATCCGATCTTGACATCCGCAGGAGCTCGTGCAACGCCTTCCGTGGAGAGCTCGACGGTGCGTTGGAGAGATTCAACATCTTCCTTCTCTACGTCTCCATACTTCAGCACGATTCCAACGTAGTGCTCCCGCTTCTTCGGTTTGCTTTCCGTGATCAAGCCGTACGCAGATCTTGCCTCATCGATCGAAAAGCGATGTGTCGTCAATGATTTGACGTCGACGGCACGCGCCGATACCAGTCGGAGGAATTCCTCCAGGTTCCGTTTCTCCGTCCACCGGATGTAGCCGACGGGGTAGTCGTGTCCCCGCTCTTCGTACTGGACGTCGTACCGGCCCGGTCCATAGGAGCGCGAAAGCCTGAAATCAAGCTCTTTCATGTAGTACGGCGCGCGTGGAAGCCGAATGCCGACATCACCCACAAGGACAACGCGACCTTTCTCCCTGCACAGTTCACCGGCGAGCTCGACCGGGTCGCTGCTCCGCGTCGCTGCCGTAATGATCACCGCGTCACCGCCGCGAGCGTTCGTGAAGGTTCGAACGACGTTCTTCACGTCGCTGGTTTCCCGGTGCAATGCAACATCTGCTCCACACTCCTTGGCGAGCTTCACGGCGGCGGCATCAAGATCGATGCCGATGACCGAACAGCCATTCGCTTTGAGAAGCTGGACCGTGAGCTGTCCCAACAGGCCGAGGCCGATGACGACAACGGTTTCCCCGAGTGTCGGCTCCGCCTGTCGAACACCCTGCAGAGCGATCGCACCAAGCGTGGAGTACGCAGCATCTTCCAAATCGACGTTCTTGGGTACTCTCGCGCAGAGATGTTTCGGAATGAGCATGAACTCCGCGTGATTTGCATACCCGCCTCCCGCGCAGGCAACGCGGTCGCCCGGTTTGAACTCGGAGACTTCGTCGCTGACCGCGACCACCACGCCCGAGGCGCTGTATCCGATCGGCGCCGATGCCTCGAGACGCGACTTCACTCTGCGGTAAGTCGCCAGCAGCCCGTACTGCCTGACCTGCTCAAGAACGCGCAGGATGAGCTCGGGGTGCGCTCTGGCTTTTTCGAGCAAGGAAGATTTGCGCTGGCTGACGGAAGCCTTCTCGGTGCCGGCACTGATAACCGAGAATCGCGTTTTCACCAACAGGTGCCCGGCCTTCATAGCGGGAACCGGTACCTGCTCAACGCGGACTTCGCCCGTTTTGTTGTGTTGAGTAACCTGTTTCATACGTTCGACCGTGTCCCATCGGTAGCTTCGAGAGCCACGTCGGAGACTTTCAGGTGATCTTTGACGAAGTAGAACAATCCGATAACCGTCGTGAGGATGTACCCGGTCTCATGGGTGACGATCGAGAAACTCAACGCCGTGATATCATCCACCCCATAGAGCTTCACGAGCGCCACCGTCAGAAAGGAATGATAGGTGCCCAGAGCACCGGGAGCAGGAAGCACAAACGCGATCGAAGAAACGGTAAGCATAATCACGGACGCACCGAAGTCGAGGTTGTGACCTGCGAGATCCTCGAAAGCAAAAATCGGCACGTAGAGGCCAAGGGCATAGAAGAAGTACATGAGAAAACTCAGCCCAACAATCGCCGCGAACTTGTCGTGCCTCCGGGCGACGCTGAAACCTGAGAGAAACGAATCAACAAGCCGCTGATATCGCTCCTTGTACCGCTTCGGCACCAGCGGCTTCACGAGATTCAAGACGCCAAAAAGCGACTCGGCTTTGAAAAACAAGACAACGAAAATTGCCACAAAGAAGAGCGATCCGGCAAGAAAGAAAGGCCGAACAGCTTCAACATCATCAACGAACGGGTCAAGGGAATGGGGGTACAGGAACAGTACCCCGCTCAGGATTGAAAGAAAGGTGAGCATGTCGATGATGCGTTCAACCACGACGGTACCGAACGCTGAACTCCTTGAGATTCCTTCCGACCGTCCGATGGCGAATGCGCGCACAATCTCACCAACCCTCGGGAGCACATTGTTGACCAAGAAACCGATCATCACGGCTGAGAAGAGCTTGTGATGCGACATCTTCTCCTTTACCGGGGAGAGCAGGTAGGCCCATCGGACAGCGCGCAGCCAATGACTGATGACGACAATAGGGATAAGCAAAGACACCCAGATATAGTCAACGCTGCGGAGTGAGTTCCAGAGATCGGCAAAGTTCACACCGCGAAACGCCAGGTAGAGAAAGACCGCGGCGAGCAGGAAACCGAGGACCATCTGGAAGGGCTTCGTGAGTCTCGAGGGCATGAGGAGGGCGTTCGATCGTTACCGGAGATCCACCACCTCGGTCCCGGGGGGCGGTGTGAATGCGAAAACGTCGTCTCTGACGTTTGTGTTGATTCTCACATCTTGCACGGTGTAAGTCTTCTCGGTATCGTTCACGTCGACCATCTCGACCTTCCGGACCATCCAGCTTCCCTCCTCCACCCACACCTTCATCGATTTCACAAACGACTGGTCGTCCTTCGGAACTAGCTTCAGTGTAATCAGGTAAGAATCACCGGATCGCTCGCCGCCCAGGAGCGTCGAGTAGTAGTTCGCGGGCAGGTTCAGAAGGAACTGTTCGGGTGACAGCGTGTTCTCGTTCTCCTTGTACCGGTCGATCAGCACCTGCTTGTTGACGGGCGAGTATGCCCACACGGTTGAGCCGTCAGTGACAAATGTCTGATGTTCGGATACGATGCGGTACTTGCTCGGCTTCTTCATCGTCAGTGTGCCGGCGAAGTTCTGCTCGATCTGCGAGAATCCGAACTTCACATGCTGAGTGAACTGAGCGGTTGCGTCGCGGATGGCCTGATATCGCCGCTGTACCTTCTCAGTTACCTCCCGCACTGTCCACTCCCGCTGCTGACCGACGGCAAGGGCAACCCAGCAGACGATCAGTGATCCGACAATTCGCTTCATTCCAGGCTCCTCAAGATGGCTTCAAGTTCAGCTTCCGTTTCTACCAGAACTTCGCGTGCTTTGCTGCCGTCGAAGGGACCGACGATACCGGCCGCTTCGAGCTCGTCAATGAGGCGTGCGGCACGGGAATAACCGACCTTAAGGCGTCGCTGCAGCAACGATACAGAGCCCTGCTGATGGCGCACGACGATCTTCGCAGCCTCTTCGAATAACTCATCGCGCGAGCTTTCGCCGGAAATACCCGCCG
>VGWB01000147.1 GCA_016873755.1 Ignavibacteria bacterium
GTGCTCCTCAAGCAAGGGTCGCAATTGTCCAAGCCTGTCAATCTCGGCAGACAACGCACTCTTCGCAGTATGGTGAATTATTCCTTCCCGGCGAGTTTCATCATGAGCAACCTGAATCTCAATCTTGGCTTTACCTACACGTCCACGCCATCTCTCATCAACAACGCGACGAACACCAGCTACTCTTCTACGCTCTCGCCGGGGCTCACGCTGAACAGCAACATCAGTCAGGACCTGGATTTCTCGCTCTCGTACCGGGCTAACTTCAATTCGGTGGAAAACAGCATCCAGGCAAATCTTGACAACAAGTACTTTTCGCACACCGCGAGCTTCAGACTGAACTGGATCTTCTGGGAGGGCTTTGTTATTCGCTCAGATGTCAGGAATCAACTGAACAGACGAACGGAGACCAATTTCAACCAGAACTTCATCATGTGGAATGCCAGCATCGGCAAGAAGCTCTTTGCCAACGACCAAGGCGAAATCTCTTTCCAGGTGTTCGATCTGCTGAATCAGAACAGGAATGTGAACCAAACGGTGAGCGACACCTACCTCGAAGAGCAACAAACGAAGAACCTGAATCGGTATTTCCTGCTCACTTTCTCGTATCGATTGACCAGCTTCTAAGGGGCGGAAGGACAGACGAAAACGACGGCCTACCCCGAAAACTCCGCTCGCTCAAGAAGGTCAAACAAACGCCCCGAATTCACCTGCAGAACGGCAACTGATCGGGAACCAGCAGCTATGAGATATCTGTTACTGCTGATCGCTTGTGTGACACTCATTCCTGGCTGCGGAAGGCAGGACGAGAACGTCGTGGTCTTGGAGGAGCAACCGCCGACAGGGGAGTTCACCCTGACGGAAACAAGCATCAAGATCCACCAGGCTGATTTTGTCCACGCTCTCTATCTTGATGACCTGGAGTACAAACGAATCGATTTCAAGAAGTTCAACGTCGACAATCAGGGAGACATACAGAAGCAGTATGATGCCATCATCCTTGAGAATAAGTACGTAAAGCTGACCCTCTTGCCGAAACTCGGCAAACCCTATTCGTTCATCTACAAGGTAACAGGCAACGAGGAGTTCTTCATTCCGAAAGTGGCACACATGCACATTTCCCCAAATAAGCTGGGGTGGTGGTTCATGCTGGGAGGCGTTGAATACACCATGCCGGACGAGGAGCATGGTGACACCTGGGCAACCGATTGGAAATGGGAGATCACCGAGAACTCTGCCAAACGGAAGAGTGTAAGGCTGAGAGTGAAAGAGCTGCGTTTCGGACTGGAAGAAGCGATTGAGATCTCGATTACGCCGGACAAGGCATATTATGTCGCTGATCTCCGAATCACCAATCCGACGGACAGCGTTGTTCATTTTCAGCACTGGATCAATCCCATGTGGACGCCCGGAGGGAGAGGTGAGCTGACGCCAAACACTGAGTTCATCATTCCCACCAAAGAAGTGTATGCGACAGAAAGAAGCTTCAATGCGTGGATGCTCGATTATCATCCCGAAGGGAAGCGACTTCAGCCCTACGACGAAAACCCGATGAGGTATCTCAAGAACTGGAAAGGCTCAGGCGATTTGCTGGCGTGGAAACTGGACCATGGCTTCTACAGTGCGTTTTCGCATGAGCAGAACGAAGGCATCGTGAGGGTTTTCCCCCTTGAATACACACCCGGCTGCAACATCTGGAGCTGGGGGGCCGCTCCGGAAGCCAAGGTGCGGTTCTTGTTTTCAGGAGATTCTGCGAACGCAGGCTATGTTGAGATGTGGGGCGGCATCACTCAAGGTTTTGACAAGGACTTCGCGCTGCTTCCCGGCGAATCCATCGCGTGGCGTGAATTCATGTACCCTTATCACGGAACGAGGGGACTTCACCACGCCACGGAGGACCTGGCTATCACCTTCTTCAAGGAAGGCAATACGGATTACTCCGTATCGATCTGCCCCAGCGGTGATGTGTCAGATTGCACGCTCATGGTCATCGATAGGGCAAGCCGAGATTTGGTGTACGCGATTCAGCTTCGTTCAGCCTATCCCAAGAAAGACCAGTCTGCATTCAGTTTTAAGAATCCAAGCCGAGGTGATATCGAGATGATTCTGCTGAAAGAAGGGAAGGAAATCGCCCGGCTCGAACCCAAAGCCCTGTAGGAAGTCCGACTTTTCCGGGGGGGTGCGCGGAGAGAAGTCGGACTTCTGCCTCGAACCAGGATTGAGAACCCTCCGATTTGCCTTTCAGACCGAACTGCAGTAGCTTTGTGGGATTCCTTCAGTCGAGTTGTCGCGACTGGATTCTGCCTCTTCTCACGAGGAAGTTGCCTTTATGAAGCTGACCTCCGCCCAACGATTGGCGGTTCGCGCAGTGTTCGACGGCACATATACGCCCCTGGACGTACGCGAGTTCGTGCAGCTGTGCTACATCCTCGCCCTTCCTCTAGTACGCTCGAAAATCGTTTGCGGAAAGCTGAATCTTGATATCTTGGGTCTGAAAGAGATCGATGTTGTGTACGATTGCCTGGCTCAACTCTTCAGGCGGGACAGGGAAGGTTCTTTCGTGCAAGTCAAATCGTTCTTCATGAAACAGAACATCGATCCTGCCATCTGCCCCGATGACGAGATGCTTATAGCCTTGCGGAGGCTCGTCTTTGGAAAGGTGCGCCAGTCCATCGTTCGCCTCTATAGCGAAGTGGATCCTGTGCTCGGAAAGATACTCCGCAACCTGCAGCTCGAATTGGAGGGGAACAAGAGCCTTGAGCTCCAGGTGCGCTTCGGAGAGACTTGTATCGTCCCGCGCGTTATCAATCCCAACTACCATCTGCCTCCGGTAACAGGGGAGTTCCTGCGGCAACGGTTTTCCCAGCTCGTCTCAGTCCGCGATTCGATCCCGGTGATGGTTGGAAAGCTCTCTCGCATGCTGCTCAGTCAGGAAGAATATCAGCGGGCTGTTCCGCTTGTCACGGCAGCATTGCTCTTGAAGGAGGTGTACACCCTCGGCTGGGAAGCCGAGGAAAAAGAAACAAGGTCGGTCGAACCTCAGACTGAGCAGTCGGACATCCGTTGGATCGCGGACGACGTGTGCCGACGCCTTGCAGCCAGCGGCAGGGAAACATACGTCGGCACGCGGAAGCGGACCGAGGAGACGTTCCAGAAGTACATGGATGCTGTCAAAGAAATCCTCCTCGGTGAATATGGCGCAAGTGCATCAAACAGTATTTCCTACTATGAGCATCTGAAGGTGTTCATGCCGGATCTCACTAAGACGACCTACAGCAGGCAACATCGTAGCGTGCTCGAGTACCTGGTGAAACAAGCGAAAAGGCAGATGAAACAGGAACTAAAGCGTCTCTCCTCCGCAGGCAAGTAGAACTGCGACTATAATACTCATGAGGAATCCTGAAACGACCCTGGTTGGAAGATGAAGGGAGAAAGTAAAGATCAGCATCATCTCGACGAACGGGCGATCGAACTGTTCGTCCTGCAGTCGGAGCTCATAAGAGATCGCCGCGCGGAAGTGGCGAGGCACCTGAAACGATGCCCCGGTTGCGCCGCACTGCACAAGGAGATCTCTGAGTATTATGCCGATGTGAAAAAGCTACAAGACGAGCAGGCGAAGAGAGCGATGCACGCCCTCTATGCACCTGACCGGGCGATCCGACCGTTGGAGCACAAACGACAGGATGCTTTGGCTGACCGGAAGTCGAGGTTGCCTCAGCGGTTTGTCCAATCGATGCGCCGCTCTCCGATTCGCTGGACCGTAGGAATCGTCGGGGTCGTTGCAGCACTTCTTATCCTGCTCCCGCAGTTGGGACAACAGGATCTGAATCCGACCCACGGGAACGCGAAGGAAGAATTCCTGATTGTCTGCAACGACCAAGGTGAGGAGCTTTGGCGTCGGCATATCGGTAAGGGATACGACGAACGGGCCTACCCGCCGTGGATAGTGGGGCAGCGCGAGCATGGCCTGAATGTCGTTGACGTCAACGGTGACGGCAAGCGCGAGGTGCTGGCGATCTTTGGCTGGACATCCCTTCGCGTCCACAATGTGCCTTTCGAGAAGAGAATCATCTGTTTCAACAGCGACGGCAGCGAGCGCTGGATGTACGAAATCCATCGGCAGATCGTGATCGGTGGCGTCGCATATGCCGATGACTACAAGATCCATATGATGATGGTTGACGATTACGACAAGGACGGACGTTCAGAGGTCGTTCTCGGCGTCAGCCATAATCCCTGGTTTCCCAACATCATCGTTCGCCTGGATGCAAGCGATGGCTCATTTCAGGGCGAGTACTGGCACCCAGGTCACATTCCGTATGTTGTTCACACGGATAGCGATGGAGATGGAGTGGAAGAGCTCTTTTTCGCCGGACAGAACAATCGGCTTGGCCAGGCTTGCCTCGTGGTCCTTGATCCGCGAAAGATCGATGGCTACGCCCCTGCTCCAAAGGAGTACGTACCCGAAGGTGTCAGCAAAGGAATGGAGGAGTACTATCTGGTCTTTCCGCCAACCGATCTGAAACGAGAATGGGTCGATATCACGAACCGGACGGTCGGCTTGACAATGAGAGCGGACGGGCTGCTTGAAGTTGTCGTCATGGAACCCCTCGAAAGGTTCAAGGCGGAAGTGTACTACTACTTTGATACCTCTATGAGATGTGTCCGAGTTCGCGGATCAGATCACTTTGCTGCAGCACACAGGCAGCTCGAGAATGAGGGGAAGCTGAAACGGACACTCGACGGGGCATTCTTCGAGGATCTCCGAAGACAGGTATTGTACTGGAACGGAGAACGGTTTGTCAACGAGCCGACGAAGGCGAATCAGCAAGACGGAGTTGCGAGAAAGTAGGGAATTGGTGCAGGAGGAGGATCTGAAGGGGGTGCCACTATGTAGCTCTGGCAGAATTGAGAAGTCGCATACGAGGGCGGGATTATCCAACGAGGTTGCGGGATAGTCCGGCTCTTTTCATTTTTTGAGGTCCTTTTCTGCGGGCAAGGTGAATTGTCGGTATTCTCACAAAGAACCCCGGGGAACGTGTCTCTGTAGCTCGGTCTCATCGTTTCCTGTTTTCAACGCTTCAACTGGCTGGTTCCAAGGAATCTAGATGGGAATCTTATCGAGGCTTTTTCGCAAAGAGGAACGGGAGGGTATGGAACAGCAACCCGGAGGCGCGATGCGGCAAGGAGCACTGGTGCACGTCTTTGTCTTCGATTCCGGTCCCGTGCCGCAGGACGAATCCAAGTATGTCAGAGGCGTTGTCCGATCGCTTCTACCGGAGACAATGGCATATGCTGATGTGCCCGTGACGTTCTTTCGCGACGAGAAGTTGCTGAGTACCATCGGGCATGCTGAATCGTCGGACGTTCAGCGGGCGATCGACTATTCATTTGCTTGGAGAATGATCACGCAAAACAGTCCTGAGTTGGTCGGGGGTCTCAAGGCAGGAAAGCAGAAATATACGTTCTCGTCGGAAGAATACTGCGGTGATGCGGGGAATAGCGGAATTGTGTACGCATTTTACGCAATGACCAAAGAAGTCCACACGTGAGGAGTATTCGTATTGACGCGCGGGACGTGATGGGATTCCGTACCGCCTGTTGACCACGTTTCAAAGTGGGAGCGTCAGGTCCTCACCTCTAGGAACAAAACGGAGAGTGAACCCATGAAGATTCTTGTCATGACCCTCTCTTTCATCGCCCTCGTGTGGCAACCCCAGGACGCCCGGGATACCAACACGATGGACCTGATGAAAGCATACAAATCTGGGAAGCTCGCCCTCGCGTTTACAGCGAAGGACGACGGGGCAAACCTCGAGCTGACACTCAAGAACAACTCGAAGGGGCCTCTTGTCATTGTAGTTCCCCGCGACACCCTGCGATTCGATCTCACTGCTGTCAGGATCTCGATCGTGAATCCGAAGAAGAAGGAGATCAGGCTGTCAAAAGATGGGGAACGAACCCTGACGTTTCCCCAAACGGGGAAATCCCGATTAAGGTCTGGTTCGATCAAGACGATGTGAGCCGCGCTGACGAGATGTCTGACTGTGCAAAGCTCAGCAAGATCAAAGGAGATCTGAAATGAAGATTATGTGGCAAGACTTGACTCTGTTCATTGTCGTATTCTGCAGCTTGGTGTGTTTTGTGCGCTCACAGGAGAAAGAACCGTATATCAGTCTTGTACGAGAGGAGGCCTCCTCCTCAGCGGGACATGTAATTCTTGAGATTCCCAAATCGCGAAAGGTGCCTTCCGGCTGGGATATGGACTGGCATGTTTCGGCATATACGCCGAAAGGGATCCGACTCTTCCTCGGGCGCATTGCCGACAAAGATCCTCTCGGCCCTCAGAGAAGAATAGTCATCAAGATTCCGGCTGGAACGTACAAATTTGAAATTACAAGAAGGTCGGATAGGTTAGCATCGGGAGCACGAGGGGCATTCGACATTGAAAAAGGAGAGTGGACCTGGTTCAGTGTCGAGCCAACGGTTGTTGTGGGTACGAAAGCAACGATTAAGTCAGGAGAGGTGGTTGTTCTTGAGCTAACGTACGCCGACCCTCAAGCTCACGTGGGATCCAAAGAGTCTAATAAGAGGAGGGTGCAGATCTACACCTGGAGGGACTTCGGGTTTGGGAGGCGGTCAGGAGGTTCGCAAGACATCCCGAACTCTCCCCCGACGCTCTATCCGCCCATCAAATATGCTTCTCTGAGCGAGCTGAGCGAATCACACCTTATGGCGGCGCTGAATGATGATCCGTACATGGCAATGGCAGGCGCACTCCTGAGGCTCAATCGGATCGAGGCGACGCCGCTTGTCGCGGCGCTGGGGAACAAGTCTCTTGAGTTCAACGGCCCGATTGCGAGAGTACTCGCCCACGTGAAGGACAAACGGGCTGTTCCTTCTCTCGTCAGCATTCTTCGGGGCGGATCGAACGAGCACCGGTACCTCGCGGCTTGGGTGCTCGGGGAGCTCAAGGATACGAATGCAACGGAGCCGCTGATCAGAGCCGCGGGGGACAACTTCGTCCTTGTTCGCTGTTTTGCCGTCAACGCCCTCGGAAAGATCAAAGACAAAAGGGCTCTTGATGCCTTGGTGCGTGCCTGCAGTGACGCCGGACGCTCGAAAGGGCAGATTGTCAGTTTGGCAGATCCCGAGCTTCTCACAGAAATCTTTCTGGATGAGAAATTCAAAGTCGTCGGCCATTCCCTTCCGATCCCGTACTACTCAGTCCGGGACAACGCTGTCTATGCCCTCGGCCAGCTCGGGGATCGCGCGGCCATCGACCCGTTGCTCAAGCTCCTGGCGAACAAGGATATCAGACTCCAGGTTGTGGAGGCACTGGGGAACTACCAGGACCCGCGGGTTGTCGATTCACTCCTCGGCACTTTGGAAGATGACCAGCGCGTCCGCTGGATGTCGGTCCACATCCTCGGAAAATTTCGCGATCCCAGGGTGCTTCCGCGCTTGACGGCGCTATCGCGTTCTGATCCGGACTCAATGGTGCGGAGTGCCGCAAAAACTGTCATAGAAAAAAGCACGAAACCAAAGAAGAAATGATACTCTAAGGAATCATGTCAAATGAATACGAGAAGCCTCACCCTCGCAATGTGTGCTCTTCTCTGTGGCTTGGGTAACGCGGCTGAAGCTCAAGAACAGCCCCAGGAACGTAGCGTGTTCAAGGCGTCCGTCACGTACGGATTCTACTCTCCGAGCGACAACATTCGGTCATGCTACGCCAGCTTCTTTTTGCCGGATGCATCATCCCTTGGAATAGGGGACGCAGAAACAGCTGATGATGGTCACTACGGGGGACTGGGCCTGAACCTCAGGTTGTTCTTCCCAACTGATCTGCTCGGTGGGCGCCTTCGTCTTGGAGGTGAATGTACCGTCCAGATGTTCCGGTGGGAGGAGAGAGATTCTGGACCCATCACGATCGTGAGCTACTACTCTGTACGCGGTCCGCAGGGATCGGACGGGGGAGGGGTAGTAGCGAAATCTGCGCAGTCGGCTCTCGACTTCCCGGCAAATCCGCCACCGTCACTCAACGGGCTGATCTTACAGTTCATGGGTGATCTGAAGTTGTTCGCGGTCGGCTCGACAGATGTCCGTTGTGAAGCAGGCTTCGGTCCGCTCTTTTTCTGGAGCGGAGAGGAAGGAGATATCCCGTTTTCGCCGACCACTGATTTTGCCGTCTCTGCGAGACTCGCGCCAACCATTGGGCTCCGAGGTGCGTGGACCGTGGATCCCCATCTTGGTATCCTCAAGACGTTCGGCAAGAACAATGTCACGATGCTAACGGTGGGGGTCGGAACATCCTACTCGTGGTGAGCTTTCGTGCGGCCAGCCACTTCGAGAAGTCCGACTTCTACCAAGAAACCTTCCGAAGGTTCTCCTGTAAGCTCTCAGACCTTCGGAAGGTTCAAGAAGAAGTCGGACTTCTACCGCGTTACTTCAAGAAGGCGTTGCTTAATCGCCTGAGATATTGCTCCCTTGAACCGACGCTACTGCCGACAATTCCACAGAGGTATCCCTTCGTAACAGCCAGCGCAACCACTCCATAATGGGAATCACGAAGTTCATATCTCCCACCATCGAGCCTCTTGACTGAATCCTTCGGTACCGCATTGCAGTACGCTTCCGCCATTTCCTTCGCGTGCCCCTGAGTTTCTGCTGCGATCACGAACATGCGAAACAGTGCGCCATCGTCGTAGCTCACGATGTACGCGCCGTTCAGGAAACTGTAACCCAGAAAGCTCTTCGCTACGTATTGTTCGGTGTTGGGGAGGCGCCCGGCGGCCGGGAACCGACGGATGATCTCCGGCCAAGCACTCTCCTGACCCAGATGCTTCTCGACCTTCCGGCCAATCATCAAAAGCGCGTTCTGAGCGGCATCCCCGACCTCAAGGGTGGAGATCTTGACGTAATACACCCCGCTCAGGAAATTCAAAACGCCCTCCTGCAGATATCCCTGGACCCCGAGTTGTATGAAGTTATAGCCCGGATGTCTTTCCTGAGAGTAAATGCCGAACGCGTCGGAAGCCGAGCGGTGGCGATAGAGTTCAACACTGACTTCGATGCTGTCGCCGCGAGTGTAGCGCGCGGTGCGGAGATCGATGAAGTCATACAGAAGAAAGAGCTCCGCTGCCCCATTGATCGCGTCCCAGAGATTCTCCGAATTGTACACCGTCTTTTCCGG
>VGWB01000148.1 GCA_016873755.1 Ignavibacteria bacterium
CAAGAGCTGCGTCGAAGACCTCACGCACGAACTGGGGAGCAACCAGGAGCGTCGCCGCCCCGTTTGGATGGCTGTCGGAGGAGCTATTGGTGTACGTTGCAGGGAGCTTGCCGTCGGGCCCGGCCAGTTTGTGAAAGAAGTCAAAGACGTAGGCATTTGCCGGAAAGGATCCGAATCCCGCGTCGAGCCCGTTGGCAAGAGTATCCTTTGCCCACAGGCAGAATTGGTGGGAGAGCTGGGCTGCCTGATCGTTGGTGGAGGCGGCGACGAGAGGTGCGTTCGTCCAGATGACGAAGAAGTTCTGCGTCCGCTCCTTCATTGCCTTCAGGAAGTGACGCCAATGCCATTTGTAGTTGTACATCGATTTGCGCGTCGGAGTGAGCGTATCGGCTGCGCTCCCGTAGCCCGTCATCGCAGATGAAGGGTAACACGACTTGATGACGATGATCCGTTGCGAGGAGAGGATAGGACGGATGTCCGCGTTGACGGTGTCGCCGTTCTCGAAGATCCTGTGCCAGCGCTCCCATTCGTTGTTCCAGGGATTGGTCGGCCAGCCGCTCTCTGTCAGTGACACGGCGTCTTGCCCCGTGAAGCCGCGCTGCTGGTTGTACGCTGTGATCTCCTTGGGGACGCTCGTCGCGCTTCCGTTCGGACCCCAGATGCATCCACCCGTTGAATGGTGGAGAAAGACTCCGCTGCGGAATCTTGTAGATTGTGGGAAGGCGACGGCTGCGCAAACGGTGAAGAGCAGTGGAAGGGTGACGGCGCGGTTGATCATAGCTCTGTCCCTTGACGACGTTAGACGGTCATCACGGGAGCCCCCTTATGGGCTCTCACCAGTATGCTACAATCCTAGATCGAGAGGTGCTGTGAGCAACATCTCACGCGCGGCGGGCGTGGGTAATTGTCACGTTCGAGGTGACGGTCACCTCACTGAGGTGGGAAGGAATAGTCGTTGAAATGACCTCTAGTTCTGAAACTCAACAGATTGTCCCTTTGGTGTAACGATCTCTCGAATCTGGATCTTGCCTCTCTGCCCGTCCTTGTTCTCAAATGTCTCTTCATCTCCCATTTCCGTGCCAATGCCCCAAAGGATGAGAGTATCCGGAGCTGTCACCTCTATCAGGAACTTGCTAGGTTTCTGGGGGAATCCGGCTGCCAGATGGCGTGCAAGCATAGGCGTTGTAGGTGCCAGTGCGTCAAGGCTAATCTGAGGATCTTTGGATTCGTTGTCTTTCCACCAGCTTCCACCAGCCCCACCGATCTCTCGCGGGACAAAGAAGGCCGTCCTCGCGCGGCTGACGACGAGATTCATATCGGCAAGAAGCGCATCCCTGTTCGTTTGAACAGTCTGCGCGATCTGAATGGACCTGTATACCGAAACACCCATCAACGATCCGGCCAGAGCCATCAGGCAAGTCATGATTGCGACATACCAACCAAGTGCCAAAGCGAGGGCAATCTTCCACGGGAAGCCACGGTGTGAGCTCTCCAGGCGCCATTGCCTGCGCGCACGAATTCCCCAGATCACCAGCCCAGGGACAATAACGTAGGGAACAACCAGCAAGAACCACAAGAATGTAAGCCTGCCATTCCATAGATCCGGCTCAAGCTGTTCCCCCCAGCGTTCGAGCGCATATCCGATCTTCAAGCTACCGGCAAAGACATGCGGAGCCGGAGTGAGGACTCGACTCCACATTCCTTCACTTGTACCGACGATGGCACGAAATCCGACATCGATCACAATGATGATCAAGAAGAGAATCAAGGTGTACACCGCGATTCCTGCCCCGTTCAGCGGGTCGGCGCGCAACTTTTGCCATTCAGTTCTGAATTTCATGCAAGAGCCCTCGTGGGGTAATCTTCAGCATATCCTGCACTCTGCCGAGGCGTCCGTCGTAGTTCTGAAAGTTCGGCTCCTCCCCCTCGATGAACGTGGACAAACCGACGAGCACGATTTCGGAATCGGAGACAGAGACCGCGTGAACTCTCATCCCGTCCTCCGCTGGCAGCGTGTCCAGAAGAGTTGTGCGAGGCTCCAGTCGTGGGTTGAGCCTGTCGAAGACCTCAGCCAGCGAGTTCGATCGAGTCTTCCCGGAATAGTACTCCTGCAGTGTCTTGATCCCGCGGTTCTGCAGCTGGTCAAAGAGGGCGGCATGGAAAACCGTTTTGCGAATCGTGTGGAGAGTCTGATATTGCCACGTGGTCATGGAATACATTGTCACCCAGTGAACTGTCATACCGGCGAATACCACGGCAGTACCTGCGCGCCATGCAATGCAGCGCCACTTGGGCTGCATTCCACGGGTTGCCCGCGCAACCAGAATGACAAGATAGACACCGATGATGACGCCGGCGGCGTTCGTGGCGAACCAGATGTCACGCGTGGAGACATAGACGCCGACAAAGGCAACCGACACCAGAATGCAGGTTAGGATGACCCAGCGCATGGAGTTCTCCGGTTATCGTCTCACGAGGCTGTTGGCCGGTAAGCCGAGTCGTTGCTCAGCGGTCTTCTCGGCAAATTTCTTTTTGAGCGCCAGAGCGACCTGTTGTGCGATATCCGTCTGGACGTCGAGCGTGCTCTTCAACTCGTGTGTGAATCCTTGCGACCACAGGTTGAATCCATCCTCCGTTTGAACGACCTCGCAAATGAACCGCAAACGCGACCCCTCAGCCCGGACGGAACCACCAAGCACGTAGGAAACACCCAACTGCTTACCCAGTTCTCGGGCGCCGATCGGTTTGTCTCGGAACAGTGACAGTTCGTTGCGTGAGATGACCTGAAGGCCTGGGATGTTGGAAAGCTCCGTCTGGATCTCATCGGCAATGCCCGTTGCAAGCTCTCTTTGGGTCGCGCCGGCACTTCGGTCTTCAAGAAACATCACGGCAATCGACGGCCGAATCGGAGCTCCGGCAGATGAACGGTCTGTTAACAAGTACCAAGTGACTACGACACCGATCACGAGGGCTGCCGCAGCAGCAACGAGGCCAATCATCCGCCGGTTCGATGGAAGGCGTTCACTTTCTGGCTCCGCTCTCCGGATGGTTTCAATCGTCTTGGCTACCTCCCCCATCGATGCAAACCGGTTCTCCCGCTCCTTCTCAAGACATTTCAAGACCACCCTCTCGGTGAACGCGGGGGAGTGGGTGCTGAATGTGCGATCGCGTAGGTGAGTGCAGCTTGATGTTCTGCCCGAAATGGGAGGTCGCCTGTTAGCAGCTCATAGAAGAGGACACCAAACGAGAAGATGTCGGCGCGATGATCGACCGGCTCGCCGCGTATCTGTTCCGGTGACATGTACGCCAGAGTACCAACAAGGCTTCCGGACTGTGTGTAGCGTGGGCTGTCTTTTAGCTTCGCCAGTCCAAAATCCATGATCTTCACGCGGTCGCCGGTCAGGACAATGTTGTCCGATTTGATGTCGCGATGGATAATCTCTTTCCGATGAGCTTCCGCCAAGCCTTGAGCGACCTGGGCGGCGATGTCAAGGGCTTCAGGCACCGGCACGAAGAGGCCTTCCGCGCGTGCGCGACGGATTCGGGAGCCAAGGGTCTCGCCCTCATAGTACGCCATCGCGATGAACATCTGGCCGTTGGCTTCATCGACATCGTACACAGTGCCGATGTTGACATGATCGAGGGTTGAGACTGTTCGCGCTTCCTGCAAGAAGCGGGATTTCGCCGAAGGGTCGTCGGTGAGCTGGGGAGGAAGGAATTTCAGCGCAACTGTCCGGTTGAGCTTAAGATCGCTGGCCTTATAGACCACTCCCATCCCACCTTCTCCGAGTTTCTCCAGGATCTGGTAATGTGAGATGGTCTGGCCGATCATGGCCTGATTGCGAGCTAGAAATGATCTCTACTTGAAGAGATCTGGGATTTGGCAGGGACCGCTGCGAGAGCAAGATACTCAAAGGCCTGGGGAAAATCAACGTATCGCCGTGACTTCCAAGGTGAGAGGTTGTCCAAAAAGGACCAAATGTCATTCTGAACGGAGCCCTGCCTGCCGGCAGGCAGGGAAGCGGAGTTGAGCCATAGGCTCATGAGCCTCCGGCTCAGAAGAATCTGCTTTTTTGAATCAGATTCTTCGTCCCACTTGGGAAGCAGTGGGACTCAGAATGACTTTTTGGTCAGTCTCTCGTCTGCCGTCTCTATTGCATCCTCCGCTCAGACCACTTTCTCCACACGGCAGGATCATCGAGCATCTTGATGAAGACACCCCCGACGACAGAGCGAGCCTGGAATCCGACCTGTTTCGCTGTCTTTGTGTCGTACCAATCAGTCAGCGGAACCCTGTTTGGCGTCTCGTTGGCAAAGGCGTAAGCCCTCGAGACAATCTCTCCAAAATCTACCCGGCTCTCGGCAAGAGTCGCGGTCCATACGAGCCAATCGAGCTTGGTGTAGTCTTTGCGATTGTCGAGCGGCAGGCCGTACGGATTCTGTTTGGATTTGTAGTACGCGATCTCCTTGCGGGCGATCTCCCTCGGAAAGAGATTGAGAGCAAGCAGCTTGTCCCACACCAGATTATACTTCTGGCTCCACGTGCCCGGCTTGTCGAACGCAAGGCGATAGTGATCGCCATCGTTCGCCATCCGTTCCCAGTTACGCGCGAACTGCTGCGCGATCTTCCAGTACTCTTCCGCCTCCTTCTTCTTTCCAAGCATCAAGCAGAGCCTGGAGTACGATCCGAGGGCAAGGATCGCCTTCAGCGAGAGATTGACGTTGTGCGCGAGATGACCGGCGAAGTCGTCGGTGCAGAGCTGGTTCTCGGGATCGAGCCCTTTCTCTTTCAGGTATCGTGCCCATTGCTCGAGCGAGGACCAATAGCGGGAGGCGTATTCTGCCGTTCCCTCCATGTGTGCAATGGCATAGGCGAGAATCAACATGTTACCGCACTCTTCCACGGGCATCTGGTTCTCTTCGCTTACCTCTCCACCTCCGTACACTTGCCCATTGGCGTGAGGGTACGTCCCGAGGTCATGCGGCGCGAACGGGAAGCGCCACTGTTTCATCGAAGCGTACTGGAAGACCGGCGTGACGGTGGCTTTGAGCAAATCCACATTGAAGAGCATGAAGATTGGCGCAGCCGGATAAATCACGTCAACTGTCGCAATGCACCCGTTACTGAAGTTTTCCTTTGGGAAGAGGAGCGGAGTGCCGTCGATATCCGCTGTGAGCTTCTGTGCTGCTATGGCCTGACGGTAAGCGAGAGCGGCAAGGAGAGCGTACTGCTCCCCGCCGACGCGGCCCAGATCGGCCATCAGCTCCTCGTCGAACGTCTTGCACTGTGATGAAAGGGCTCCATATTCTTGCACTGACCGCTTGAGCAATTCTTCCGTCGTCATCCCAGTGGCTCTCCAGTATGGCCTGAGATTGCGGTGGAAGTACTGGATGGAGAACTCGTCATCGTAAGCAAGGAGGAGAAAACGCTTGACGGTCTGCGATCCCACATGGCCCAGATTGAAGGCGTAGGCAAGCACAGGCCAATCATCGTGGGCTTTTCGCGGTGCGCGCATGTCGTCAGAGAAAGGAATGTCGCCGGTCCGGGTGAATGCATTCCTGGCGGCGTGGTGGCTCGCGACGACACTGGCGGCTTGCTGCGTCTTTGGCGAAACGACGTAGAGGTGCCCCCAATCAATGCGGAGGTTGTCTCCTGACTTCTGCAGGATGGGCTGCTCCTGGGAACCGATTCTGAGGATGTCCAGCTCCTTGTTCTGAAAACGGGACCACGTTACGCGCTGATCCGCAGTATTCACGACAAGCTCAGCGGAGTTGTCATAGTAGATGGAAACGGCATGCTCCTTTCCATCGATCGACCTGACCTGCCATGAAACGTAGGCCACCGGACGAGAAATGATATTGAGATCATGAGGCAGAAGGGGGGTGAGAGATGTCAATGTGAGATGAACGCCTGCCTCTGTGAACTCATAGATCGTCCTTGTTGGCAGAACCGTCCGAGAGGCGAGCGTCATCGCCGGGATGTTGGAGGGTGCCCTTCCCACGAGACGGTAGGATGCTCCGTCGATTCGGACGATGCTGCACAGTGCGTTGTTCGTACCCGTCCAATGGCGGGGCCAGTCGTCAGCCGGGTGATCGGCAAATGACCAGATGCTGAAGTATGGATCGCAGGTGACGAGCGGTGTAGCCGGAGCTCGGAATGCCAGTGGTTGTCCCAGGAGCGGAGCCATTTGCGCTGCCGAGACAAGAGTGACAAGCAAGCAAAACGCGGTTGTCTTCATGCGAACCCTCCTTGCTGTGCCTAGAACCTGTTTCAGAAACGTAGAGTCATTCCGTCGAATTTCAAGATACCTGCCCGCCTTACAGGACGAATGAGGCAGGCGGGGAATCCAGAACAAAGCGATGTCTGGATGCCCGCTAACAATCCGCGGGCATGACAGGTTGTTTTCAGATAGCCTCTACTCCTTTCTCATCAATTCCTGAAGGAACTCCTTTGTCAGACTTCCGGAGGAGAACAGAACGAAGCCGTCGGCTTTCCCGTCTCTCGCGATCTGAATCTGCTGGTGCACGCCCGGCGGCGTGTTCTGGTTGTGTCCTGCGCTGATTCCGATGCCGGCACAAACGAGGGCGTGATATCTTCCGATGTCGACGGCCCGCCGTAAGTACTTCTCGAAGACTCCGTGCTGATTCACATACAGCATCGGACAGAGCATCTCTATCAGGCCTTCTCTTACCCACTCAGCCCAGTCCTGTCCGATGAGCACCTTGGCCTTCTCTGCGTCTGGGAACACCGCCGCTGAGAGATTGATCGGGCGCTGTGCACCCTTAAGCGCCTGCTTCAGTTCGCGAACGAATTTCGTGACATGTCCGGTGTTCCATTCTATCCACTCACTCCACATCACACTGCCTGAGTTCTTGTATCTGATCTCAACGGGATCCTGACCGGCGTGTCCCCTGAAGAGTGTTCGCGTCGCTTCATCAAAGCTGAAGAAGACTTCAGTCGGCTCACACGGAAAGCGGATGTAGTCTAGGTGAATCCAATCGACCTGGTATCGACGAACAAGCTCCGTCATCAGGCTGATCTCGTATTCTCTGACGGCTGGAAGAACAGGATTGACAACCGTCGTTGTCTCCTGGCGCACGCTTCGGATGAGCCATTCAGGGTGGTTCTTCACCTGTCCAGTCTGAGCTCCTTCCGTGAATACGCAAAACCAGGGGTGCACGGCCATCTTGTGCTTCTGCGCTTCTCGCAGGAAGGTCCCGAAGAAATCCCAGTGCCACGCGGTGTCCATCGGCGCGATTGCGCTCTTGAAATAGACGAATCCCGATGTGGATTTCACGAGGATGATCAGCGTGTTGATCCCTGCCCTCGTATAGTCATCGAATGTTGATCGCATCTTTGCGATTGCCTTGTCCTTCTCAACTCCAAAAAATGAAGGATGCATCCAGACGCCCGTGACGAGCGCCTTCCGGTTAGTTGGCTTGTTACCCTGAGCGATCGTTGGGGGCGATGCGGAATGAAGAGAGGCGAGGGTGATCACGACCCCTAGTGCTGTCCGTATCTTCAGCCCTGGGAAACGATTTGAAGGACGCGCGTTCTTCTGCTCCGTATCTGCATGCTTGACCCTCGGGGGTCGAGCCACAGAGCGGCGGAGAGAGGTTAGGAGGGATTTCATAAGCTTTGTAGTGGATTATTGTTCATCAGCGGCAGGGAGATTCTTGTACCACGTGAAATAGAGGACAACGGTTGTTGCAAGACAGATGCTAAGCCATACCAGTGCCTGGGTCCAGTCTCTCAAGAACATGTAGAAGGGGATGATCCCCAGACAGAGCTGGAAGAGGGAAGCAACAAAGGCGTTAAGGATATCGATGCGGGGCATCTTGTCGTTCATGGGTACGAGTCCGCGTCGTTCCGCTTCTTCTCTGACCGGCTTCCAGAATCCAAACGGCCGGATCCTCGAGTAAAAGCGAACGAGAACCTCCATGTCGCTCGGCTTGGTCATGAATGTCACGACGACGGTAAGGAGGAACGAGGCAATCATCGTCACGGCGACTGCTGTGTGAACCGGCCAGGAGGTAAAGACCAGTTTCTGGACGACGGCGATGCAACCGGTTCCGATCATGCTCCATACAAACGCCCTTGCGCCGAACCGCCACCAGTGCCAGCGCATCGTGCCGGGCAGGAGGATCATCGTCAGGACGACAAAGATCATCAACTCCCAGATGGACACGATCTGGTTGTAAAGGAAGCTGAACGAGAAGGCCAGCAGAACCACGCCTACAGAGGCAACCATGCCGAGCCGCACGAGCTGTTTTTCGCCCAGATTCCTGGCGAGGTATCGCTTCAGGAAATCGTTGAGGATGACCGAGCTCGTCACGCTGATCATTGCACTGATAGTCGACATAAGGGCGGCGAGCAGAACCGCCATGAAGAGTCCCGCGAGTCCGACCGGCATCTTCTTCAAGACCAACGGCATGATCTTCTCCGCGTCGAAATCTGCTGTTGACCCGAGGTAGTAGATCCCAAGAAATATGAAGGACCCTGCAACAAACCACCTCAGTGTGTGTCCGACCGTCCACATTCCGGCAGCGAGCGAGGCCTCGCGGGGGTTCTTCGTTGAGAGGAAAAAAGTGAAATCCCATACCACGGGCCCGGCAAGAAGCTTGAAGACGAGCCACGCCAGCCCGGCCAGCAGAATCGGGCCGAGCCAGTAGTAGTGTTGATGGCTTTCGGGTGTTCGTTGAAGGAAGGTTTCCCAGAGAGTCCAGGTCGGTGTCAATGAGCTCCATTCGGAATCTTTGAAGGCGAGGAGCGACGCGCCCTCCGGAATCTGAAACACCATCACTGTCAAAATCACCGCTCCTATGGTAATGAGCGTCGTTTGAAAGATATCGGTCAGCACAACGCCGAAGAAGCCGCCCACGGTAACATAGATGCCGACAACAGCGAAGACAAGAAATGTCGACTGGCCTCTTGAGAGCGGCAGGAACTCTTCGGCAAATTTCCCCGTGCCGACGGCAAGATACATTAGATTGAAGAGCATCAGAATGAGCAGAAACGATGCGGTCGCGATGCGAACGTGTTCCGCCTCCCGCGTTTTTCCAAACCGCGTTTCGTTCCA
>VGWB01000149.1 GCA_016873755.1 Ignavibacteria bacterium
CGCGGCTTTGAGCAATGCCTCTTCGTGTACCCTCAGGATGAGTGGGCAAAAGTGGAAGAGTCCATACGCGGTCTCTCCCCGTCGAATCCCCAGCACCGGTTCTTTGTCCGAACCTTGTTACAGTGGTCTATTGACTGTCAGCTGGATAGTCAGGCTCGCCTGTCGATTCCCCAGGATCTGTTGAAGTTCGCGGGTATCGAGAACGAAGTTCTGATCCTTGGGGTTCTGGAGCGCATTGAGATTTGGAATCCTAAGATTTACGAAGCGTACATGAACAACCAGCCGGCAACATACGAAACCGTTGCCGAGGTTGTTCTGAAGCCAAGCTCCTAAGTTGGCGTACACGGCTGTGCGTCTGGCACCGTATCATACGCCGGTTATGCGCGAAGAAGTCCTTTCGCTCCTGATCACAGCGGCTGGCGGTGTGTACGTTGATGCCACGCTCGGGGGAGGCGGCCATGCTGAGTCGATTCTTCAACGGCTTGATCCCACCGGCAAACTGGTCGGCATTGACGCTGACCTTGACGCCATCCACGTAGCAACAGAGAAGTTGTCGCGGTACAGAGATCGGTTTGTTACTGTCCACGACAATTTCCGGAATCTTTCGTCCGCACTGTCGCAGAGGGGCTTCAACCAAGCTAGCGGTATCCTGTTTGATCTCGGCGTCTCGTCGTATCAGCTTGACGAGCGCTCGAAGGGGTTCAGTTTTCGCAGCGATGACCGCCTCGATATGAGGATGGATCGAACGCAAGCTCTGGACGCTCACGAAGTCGTCAACCGGTACACTGAGCGAAAACTGGCGGACCTGTTCTGGCGCTATGGAGAGGAAAAGAAATCTCGTGCAGTTGCGCGAGCCATTGTGCACCGCCGATCGGCATCACCGATCGACACAACAGGAGAGCTTGCTGCAATTGTGCGTGGGGTTGTCGGCGATCGCTTTCCGGTTAAGTCGCTGGCCCGAGTTTTTCAAGCGATCCGGATAGAAGTGAACGACGAGCTGGAGAGCCTCAGGCGCGGGCTTGAGCAAGCGATTACAGTTTTGACGAGCGGGGGGAGGCTCGTTGTGATTTCATATCATTCCCTGGAAGATCGGATCGTCAAAGAGGCGTTCAGAAACGCGGCAGCAAGTGTCAAACGGTCGGGCAGCAGGCTTCTGCCTGATGCTCAGGTTCAGCCGCGGATCAAGCTCTTGATGAAGAAACCGATGCAGACTTCGGAGGAGGAAGTCCAAGAGAATCCACGTGCCCGGGGTGCAAAACTCAGGGCTGCTGAGAAACTCTAGAGAAAGCAGCCACCATAGCAGGCCCGCTGCTTCGGCGCGAATAATTTCATGGCAAAATTCTTCAGAAACAGTGCTGAGGTTCTTGCCGAGCGTGCGCTTGAACCTGATGCGCTGCGAACAAGCGGCAAAGAGCATGCCGTGCGGGCTCGTGTGGGGGAAAACCCCGAACCGCCCCGGCGACTGATCTACAGCGGCACGATGCCGCCTCCGCCGGGTGATGCTCCAACCGGCGACTCTTTTCCACCGCGGAACCGCAGGATTGCGAAGCGAAAGGTCTCCCCCTTCAATATCATTCTGATGCTGATAGGCCTCGCGGCTGCGATCGTTCTGTATATCGGCAATATCATTGCCGTCGATCAGCTAGTCCATGACATCCACAAGAAAGAGATCAGGCTGCAAGATATCCTGAACGAGCAGGAAATACTCCGCGCCAGAGTCAACCAGATGTCAAGTTTGGAACGTATTCGAGCGCGCGCCGAGGAGGAGCTTGGGCTCCGCAATCCGAGCACAGCCCCGGGCTGGCTGCAGGTCGATCTGGAAAAGGTGCGGGAGATCGAAGAATCTGCGCCTAAACGATGATGCTGAAGAAGGACCCCATAGTACCACCGGCATCAACAGCTGGACCCCAGCCGGATGCCGTTCAGCTGCCAAAAGGACGTCTGATCGCGCTCAAGCTGGCATTCGCGCTCTTCTTTGTTCTCATCGCCGGACGGCTAGTGGAAGTTCAGATTCTCGAGGCCGCGAAATATCAGGCCCTTGCCCGTAGGCAGTATGAGCAAACACATGCCCTGCCTGCTGTCCGCGGTGCCATTTATGATCGGTACGGCAACGTCTTGGTGTCGAACTCCATGCATATCTCGTTTGCCGCTGATCCCGTAATGGTGGGTGAGCACGCTGACCGGGTGGCGGGGAGGTTCTCAAGGGTGTTCGGCAAACCTCGATCGTTCTATCTGGCCAAGTTGCGAAGCACTACTGCCTCTGGATCACTGAGGCGATTTGTGTGGCTGGAGCGGCGCGTTCACCCCGAGCTAGGTCAACACCTTGAGCCCTCTGGCCTCAGTGGCATCGTGCTGGTGGATGAGGCGAAGCGCCTCTATCACTACGATGATGTTGCCGGGACGCTGGTTGGATTTACCGACATTGACAACAAGGGGATATCGGGCCTCGAGCTTCAGTTTGAAGAATATCTCAGAGGCAAGGATGGGTCCATCGTCATGCTGCGCGATGGTTTGGGTCGACCGCGACCTTCCGTCGACTATCCGCGCAAAGAGCCGCGTGACGGTTATCATTTGACACTGACAATTGACCTCGCGTATCAAGCGATCGTTGAGGAAGAACTGAAGCGCGGCGTCGCCGTGAACAAGGCTGATGCCGGCCTCGCGGTGATGCTAAATCCGAAAACGGGAGAGATCCTGGCTCTCGCCAACGTCCCGGGTTTGAATCCGAACAAGCTCAGTTCATATGATGTCAGTTCGGCGCGCAACCGCGTGGTGACCGATGTTTTCGAGCCTGGATCGGTATTCAAGGCTGTGACCGCTTCGGCGGCGTACGAGCACCACCTCGTGAGTCCGGAGAAACGCTTCTACGCTGAGCGCGGCAAGTACAAAGCCCCCCTCGCTGGGTCAAAGTTTCGGCTCATCACGGATTCGCACGCCTATGATTGGCTGACGTTTCAAGAAGCCATCGAGGTGTCTAGCAACATCGTGATGGCGAAGGTCGGTCCGACCATCGGTGCCGAACGACTGTATCGGCAGGCGAGAGACTTCGGATTCGGCATTCCAACCGGCGTTGACCTGCCTGGCGAAGTTCGGGGACGGCTGAAGAAACCGTTCGAGTGGTCGGGTACAACACTGCAAACCCTTGCCTACGGCTACGAGGTTGCTGTTACACCGCTGCAAATCGCCTCCGCTTACGCAGCCGTGGCGAACAGTGGAGTCCTGATGAAGCCGTACGTGGTGGCCCGTGTGCAGAACAATGAGGGCGAGGTCATTCTCGAGCAACGGCCGCAAAGAATTCGGCGCGTTATTTCTTCCGAGACTGCAACGCTGCTCACCCGTGCATTCGAGGGTGTTGTCGAACGAGGCACAGCCTTGGACGCTCGCATCGAAGGAGTATGCGTGGCCGGGAAAACAGGAACAGCACGGCAGGTCATCAACGGGAAATACGGCGAGGGGCATTACACCGCGTCGTTCGTCGGCTACTTCCCGGCGGCGGATCCTCAGGTCGTCTGTCTTGTTATGCTAGATAAGCCGCGCGCGAGAGGGTATTACGGCGGACTGACAAGCGCGCCGGTCTTCCGGGCAATTGCAGAACGGATCGTGAATACGACGGGGCGCTTCACCAAAACACCGCAACCGAGGGAACACAGCCAGCCCGAGAACGGCATCAGCGTTCCGGATGTGCGGACGCTCCAGGTGATGATCGCGACGAAAATCCTGGAAGGACAAGAGCTGAAAGGCCAGATGATCGGCACTGGTGATATCGTCGTGCGGCAAATCCCTGATCCGGGGAAGCGACTGGAAGCCGGGGATGTCGTTCAGCTCGTTTTGAACGGCACGGAGGCAAACGTTGCCGGCGGAAGGGCGGCTGTCCCCGATGTGCGCGGAATGAGTTTGCGGCGCGCAATCAACCGGCTGGTTGTCAGCAATTTCGATGTACAGGTGCGCGGCTCAGGGGTCGTAGTGGAACAAGTCCCCGCAGCGGGACAAAACGTACATGCTGGCGCAACTATCCACTTGGTGTGTGAGCCGCGCACCCTGCTTTCTGCAGCACTGTATTGAAAAAGGTATGAGGTTAGCCCAACTTTTAGACGGCGTTCTGGTCACGAAACTCTTTCAGATAACGTATGGCCGGTTTGCGGTGACGCATGACGTCGAAATACGGAGCCTTCAATACGATTCGCGCAAGGTGCAGCGCGGTGACTGCTTTGTTGCGATCCGCGGGACGGGAGCAGACGGCCACCGCTTCGTCGGGGCAGCGATCAACAGTGGTGCCGCTGCCGTCGTGTTAGAAAACGATGCTGCACTCCCAGAGTCCATATTTCTGCACGCTGGCGTGATCAAAATCGTTGTGCCGGACAGCCGCAAGGCCCTCGCACTGATGTCTGCGAACTATTACGGTCACCCCTCACATCATCTCACGATGGTGGGTGTGACGGGCACAAACGGCAAGACAACAACGACCCATATCATCAGGTCAATCCTTGAAGCCGCAGGTCAGAACGTTGGGCTCATTGGCACCATCGAATACAACATCGGCAGTCAGGTGATCCCCGCATCGCACACGACCCCAGAGTCCTTGGAACTGAACCAGCTCCTTGCTCGGATGGTCGAGTCCGGATGCAGCTCTGTGTCGATGGAGGTTTCCTCACACGCCCTCCACCAGTACCGCATTCACGGACTTCAGTACAACGCTGCCGTCTTCACAAACCTGACGCAGGACCATCTTGACTACCATGGATCGATGGGGGAGTACTTCGAGGCAAAGAAATTGCTGTTCGACGGACTGCCGGAGGGCTCGTGTGCGGTTACCAATGCCGACGACGAGTGGGGGTGGAAAATACTCGGTTCCACGCGGGCGCGGCAGATAGCCTATGGAGTCAATGCGACTGCTGATGTCCAGGCCCGGGACATACAGCTCTCTCTGAACGGCACATCGTTCACTATCTGGTATCGTGACGAGTCCACGTTGATTTCTTCCCCTCTGGTCGGACGATTCAATGTGTACAATATTCTTGCGGCATTCTCAGCAGGGATTGCGCTTGAATTGTCCACCGATGCCATTGCAACAGGGATTGCGGACGTCAAGAGCGTCCGCGGACGGTTCGAACGCATTCCCTCGCCGCGCGGTTGGACAGCCGTGATCGACTACGCGCACACGCCCGACGCGCTGGAAAAGTGCCTGCAGACAATTCGCGATGTTCTGCCGGAGGCGAACCGCGGAAGAATCGTCACGGTCTTCGGTGCTGGTGGAGATCGAGACCGCACGAAGCGGCCGTTAATGGGCAGCGTCGTGGGAAGCCTGAGCGATCTTGTCGTTGTTACGTCGGACAACCCCCGAACGGAAGATCCTCAGAGGATCATGGATGACATCATCAAGGGGATCCCCAGCGGGGTGACAATGACTCGAGAAGTCGACCGGCGAACCGCCATCGAGGCTGCTTTGCGGCAGGCGAAACCGGGAGACGTCATCCTCATCGCCGGCAAAGGGCACGAGGACTACCAGGTGATCGGTGAAGAGAAGATCCACTTCAGTGACCGGGAGATTGTGGAGGAGGTTATCCGTTCGTGAAGCTGACGCAAGAGGATATACTGAGCATCCCTCATCTGGAGGCGCTCGGGTTTGAGAAGTCGCGGACATTCGCATGCACAGGTGTCTCGACGGATTCCCGCTCGCTGCAGAAGGGGGAGGTTTTCGTTGCGATTCGCGGTGGAACCTTTGATGGGCATAATTTCATCACGAAAGCGGTTGAATGCGGAGCGTGTGCGGTCATTGCCGATCAGCGATGGGCGGAAGCGAATCCGATCATGCTTTCCAGCCTGAACGCTCCGCGAGTGATCGTAGAGAACACCGTGCACGCTCTCGGCCGGCTGGCCCTTGCCTACCGGCGCCGTTTTCGGCTTCCAGTTCTCGCTATCGCCGGAAGCAACGGCAAGACCACAACGAAGGACATGATCACCGCTGTCCTGCGGTCAAAGTACAAGGTCCTCGGGACCGAGGGAAATCTCAACAATGACATCGGTGTCCCCCAGACGCTCTTCCGGCTGGAGAGGAAGCATCAGATTGCAGTGATTGAGATCGGCACAAACCACTTTGGCGAGATTGCGTACCTCTGCTCAATCCTTGAGCCTACTCATGCGCTGATGACCAATGTTGGTCGGGAGCATCTGGAGTTCTTTGGATCGTTGGACGGTGTTGCCCGCGCTGAGGGGGAGGTTTTCGAATGGCTCCGCGCGCGTCGCAAATCTGCTGCGGTTGCTTTCATCAACGCCGATGATCGCCACGTGGCCAAACAGGCTGGCGGGATCAAGAGGAGACTGACGTTCGGTTTCGGCAAGGGTGCATCAACTGTGAAGGGAAGCATTCTTGCTGTCAACGAGCTCGCCTGTGCGCTCGTTCGGGTGAAACCGAAAGGCAAAAAGCCTTTTGCCGTTGAGCTTTCAGTCGCCGGTGAGCATAACGCGCAGAATGCGCTGGCAGCCGCCGCGGTCGGGTTGTTCTTCAGAGTGCCTGCAAAAAAAATCCAGACGGCACTCGCATCATTTGCCGCTGCCGCTAAACGCATGCAGCTCCTGACGCTCAGGGGAATCACGATCTTGAACGATACCTACAACGCGAATCCCGATTCAATGATTGCAGCCTTCGAAACCCTGAAAGCTTCCAACTCGACAGGAAAGAAGATCGCTGTGCTGGCGGATATGCTAGAGCTCGGGGAACATGCAGTGGAGGAACACCGGCGCGTTGGGCTGGCTGCCGAGAAGCACGGTGTTGAGTATTTGCTGACGTACGGCACGCTGGCCAAGCACATCCACGAAGCCGCAACGACGAAGTTCAAGGCCCATTACGACCAGAAGAACGCACTCTCCGAGTATCTCGCGGAACTTGTGACCGAAGGGGATATTGTTCTCGTCAAAGGCTCTCGCGGTATGAGAATGGAGGATGTGGTGACATTCCTGACGGAACGTTTCAAAGAGGTGGAGAACGTGCCGCGCAAGGCAGGATGAGGAATCCACAGATATGCTGTATTATCTCCTGACATATCTCGATAGACAATTTGACATTCCAGGCTTCGGTGTCTTTCGTTACATCACATTTCGCGCTGGCGCTGCAGCTGTTACGGCGTTGATCGTTGCGTTCTGGCTGGGCCCGAAAATCATCCGGCGGCTACGCGAGCGTCAGATCGGTGAATCGGCAAAGCTCGAGGCGCCGAAAACGCACCTGAGCAAAGCGGGCACGCCGACAATGGGAGGTTTGATTGTACTTGCTGCGCTCGTGGTTCCCGCCTTCTTGTGGGCGGACATCAAGAACATGTATGTGATTCTCATTCTCTTCGTGACCATTGCACTCGGCGCTGTGGGATTTCTGGATGACTATCTTAAAGTCGTGAGAAAGAAACCAAGGGGACTAATCGGTCGGTACAAAATCGCTGGGCAGGTGAGTGTAGGTCTCATCGTCGGTGCTGTGATCTATTTCTTTCCGCAATGGATCGATCAGAGTCTAGTGGCCTTGAGCTCCAAGACCACCGTTCCGTTCTTCAAGAATCTTGAATTTGACCTTGGATGGTTCTATATCCCCACGGTGATATTCATTATCACGGCGACATCGAACGCTGTGAACCTCACGGACGGACTCGACGGCCTGGCTATAGGGACGGTCGGCATTGTTGCCCTGACGCTGGCGATCATCGCATATGTCTCCGGCCACGCGGAGTGGAGCCAGTATCTGACCATTCCGCATCTGCGGGGGAACGGAGAGCTCGCCATCTATTGCTTCGCCCTCGTCGGCGCGGCGCTCGGCTTTCTTTGGTTCAACTCCTATCCTGCGCAAGTCTTCATGGGCGACACTGGATCGCTCGCCCTTGGAGGCGCGATCGGAGCGATGTGTGTGCTCATCAAAAAGGAGTTGCTGCTGCCGACGCTGGGCGGAATTTTCCTGATGGAGACACTGTCGGTGATCATCCAGCGCGTGTACTTCAAGTATACGAAAAACAAATATGGAGAAGGGCGGCGCGTATTCAAGATGGCGCCGATCCATCACCATTTTGAACTGCTTGGATGGACCGAGCCGAAGATCGTAACGCGATTCTATATCATCGCGATCATTCTGATGATATTGAGTTTGGCAACTTTCAAGGTGCGGTAGGTCGTGATACACCCGATAGTGCAAGGGAAAGAGGTCACCGTCATCGGTGCTGCGCGGAGCGGAGTCGCGGTCGCCAGGTTATTGCAGGCCAAGGGTGCACGTGTTTTTGTCAGTGACAAGCAACAGGCGGAGAAGCTGAAATCAGAAGCTCAGTCGCTTTCCAAACTGGGAGTCGCGTATGAGTTCGACGCTCATACTGAACGAGCGTATCATTGTTCTTTGATGGTGATCAGCCCGGGAGTTCCGAGCAACGCTCCCGTGGTGGTCGAAGCCCAACGGCGCGGCATCAACGTCGTCAGCGAGGTCGAGGCGGCAAGCTGGTTCTGTCGTTCACCGATTGTGGCCGTCACGGGCACAAACGGAAAGACTACTACAACCACCCTGATCGGGAGGATCCTCGGCGATGCAAAGAAAAAACACGCAGTTGCGGGTAACATTGGGACGGCATTCTCATCTGTCGTTCTGGAGCTGGCTCCGGCAGATATTGCTGTTCTGGAAGTAAGTAGCTTTCAGCTCGACCACTGTCAAACGTTTCGGCCGCGGATCGCGGCGATCCTGAACATCACGCAAAACCATATGGATCGCTACGGGAACTCGATGCGAGATTATGCCGCCGCAAAGGCGCGCATCTTCATGAACCAGAGAGACGATGACGTTCTGATCTATGATGCCGATAATGAGTGGTCAACGCGTGTTGTTCGCAACGCGCGGTGCAGAACGCTCCCGTTCAGCATCATGCGGGCA
>VGWB01000150.1 GCA_016873755.1 Ignavibacteria bacterium
TCGTACGGAACCAACCTCGTGATTGGTGGGAATCGCACAGTGTCGAGTGACGTAACTAGCCATGGGGATCTCACCGTCGACGGTGTCTTGCACGTGTCTGGATCGAAAATGCTCGAGGCCATGTCGAATGTGACGGTCAACGGGACGTTGAGCGGTGCTTCGACTTCGGTTGTCGCTCTGAAGGGTTCATGGAACAGTTTCACCTTGCCGACCGAGAGTCCCGGTGCAACGATTTCGCAAGTGAAGGTGAAAGTGGACGTCGGGGCAATGAACGTCCTCTACTTCTCCGGAACCGGCAGTCTTGAGTCAGGTGCAACGTTCGACATCGATAATTCATCAACTCTGAAACTCTCCGGTGCAGCAACAATAGCCGGTGGAACAGTGAACGTGACGAGCTCAAGTAAAATCGAGATCGAAGGGTACGATTTCACGGTCGACGGCGCGACGATTAATGGTCCTGGCACGCTGTACTATAACGCACCCGAGAATACATTCACGAATGACGGTACTGTATCCGCTCCCACCATCTTCGAGGGAACGGGAAATACCTATCTGGATGGAGACGGAACGTGGGCGAGTCTTACGGTGAACGATCCTATCCATGTCTACTTGGCCAACCATGTGACTCTTACGAATTCCACTATCACCTTGAATAGTACTCTTAGCACGCAAGAATTCGATTTCGTGCTGGACGGTTGCGCGCTGGTGATAAACTCCGGTGGCAGCCTTGATGGTGGCGGATTGACGGTGAAAGTGCAGGGAACCTCGAGCATCACACAAGACGGCACATTCGAAGAGTCGCTCGAAATCCTGGGCGGTACGACGACGATTTCCGGGGCCAACAACTTTTGGGGCGAGATCACCGTGAAGAGTGGAGCCACGCTGACGCTCCCTGCTGAGAAGACCCTTACCCACGATGGCTATGGGATCACTGTTGAGACGGGTGCGACGATTGCCGGAGAGGGCAGTCTCATCTTCGTCGGGGAAAATTCAACATTTGAAAACAACGGAACAGTCTCGGTCGCGACAACCCTGGAAGATGGCGAAGGACACCCCCATATCCTTGGTGACGGGACCTGGAGCGATCTGACCATCCCGGAGGGCACCGTTGTCTACGTGGACGATGACATGGCGATGCGATCCTCCACCGTACACAACAGCGGGTGGCTGGTAATCGGCGATTATGCTTTTGTTTTTGATGGCGGAACCTTCACGAACGAAGGGACTGTGAGCAGCGAGTGGGATTCTTTTGAAACGGAGGGGACCGTTTCAATCGTGCAGAATGGTTCTTTTGACGCAACGCTAGTGGTGAACAGCGGCTCAACCACGACATCGGGAACGTATTCCGAGCCCATTATTGTGAGACCGAATGGCGAACTGACAGTCCCTGCCGAAGAGACTCTGACGGCTGATGACGACGTGACCGTCGAGCGTGAATCGGCTTCAGTGTACGGAAGGATTAGCGGTCCGGGCGAATTTGCGTTCAGAGCACATAATGATACGCTCACCAACAACGGGATGATCAGCGCTTCCACCACTTTCGTAGACGTAGAGGGAGGACTCTACTTCTACTACGTCGCTGGCGACGGAGTGTGGGGCAATGTCCTCATCGAATCGTCTGTCGTTGTCAGACCCGCGGCGGACGTGACCATGGAAAACATTGACCTCACGATCAACCGTGTTTTGGACACTCAAGAGAATACGTTGCTGGTGAAGGGAACCTCGGCGGCGTTTGTTGAAATCGGACCGACGGCTAGGATAACCGGTGGTGGAGGGACGGTCCAAACCGAGGGCACCGTGACCATCGTGCAAGGTGGCATTTTCGATGAGTCGCTTGAAGTCGTCAACGGCACCACAACAACCTCAGGGCTCTTCCTGAGATCGATTACGGTCAAACCGGAAGGAACGCTTAATATCCCCTCAGGCCAGACTCTCACAACGAGATGCAACGTGACGGTGGAGCGTGAATATCCTGTTGAACCGAAAATCGTCGGGGGTGGTGTACCTGCGAAGCAAGCACCCGGATCAAGTGCTCCCACAGCACTGCAGCAAGGAACCATCAGCGGTGGCGGAAGCCTCGTGTTTGAGGGGTATGCCAGGACCTTCACGAACAACGGTATCGTCAATGTGGCGACTACGTTCGAAGACAACGACGGAGATGTGAAATCCATAAGTGGAGATGGCGCAGGTCAATGGAGCTTCCTCACGATCGCGACGGACTGCAGCACCACTGTGAACGGCGGGCACACGTTCACCGGCGCGCCGGCGCCCCTGGTCATAGACGGCAGCGTGACGCTGAGCAGTGGGAGCACCATCATCTACAAAGGGACATCTGCACAGACTGTGGTTCCGTTGGCGTACTGCAACCTGGGAATTAACAATCCTTCCGGCGCAACCCTGAGCGGGCCAGCCGGTGTCAGTGGGCAACTGGACTTAACCTCGGGAGCGTTCTCGACCGGCACACATCTCAGTTTTGGAAACGCAGCATCGATCCTGCGGGAAGTGGGATCGCTGTCGGGGACGCCGACATTCGGTTCGAGCATCGACGTCACGTACGCGGGTACTGTCGCAGTGACCACGGGTCCGGAAATACCCAGTTCCTCAACGACGCTCGTTGGCTTAACCATTGACAACTCGGGTGGAGTGACACTCGCAAACTCTGCTACAGTAAACGGAACGCTTGCCGTGACGGGAGGGAACCTTGCGACAGGTTCGAATATCGTAACCCTGGACGGTCGTGCGACGATCTCAGAGACGATCCCGTACTCTGTAATCGGGAAACTCATGACGACGCGCGCCTGCACGTCGGGCGTCAACGAGAACTTCGGAGGCATGGGTGTGGAGATCAATGCATTGGGCGGTGATCCGGGATCGACGACGGTCACAAGGGTTACGGGGACTGCCTCCACACTTCCGACCGGCCCGGCTATCTTGCGATATTTTGATATCTCGCCGGCAACGAACACTGGCCTCAACGCGACGATGGTGTTCCGCTACTTCGACACGGAACTGAACGGGCGGACGGAATCAAAGCTCATCCTCTACAATTCCACAGACGCTGGCTCTACGTGGACGGCCATAGGCGGGACTGTGGACAATATCAATAACAAGATCACAAAAGCCGGCATCAATTCGTTCTCACGCTGGACTGCGGGTGAATCCTATCCGACTCCAACTCTGACAAGCATCTCGCCGACAAGCGGCACACTCGGTGCAACGCTGAACGTGACGCTGACTGGAACCGGGTTCATCTCCGGTAGCACGACGGTGACCTTCGATACGAGCATCACGGTCAATTCCGTCACGGTCGGCAGCTCGACGTCCCTCTCGGCAAACATCACCATCTCCGCCGGCACGTCAACCGGGCTACGGAACGTCAGTGCGACCAATCCTTCTCCTGGAGGAGGAACGGCGACGCTCTCCAACGCATTCAACGTGATCGCCGGGAACCCCATGCCGACGTTGGCGAGCATCGCTCCCACGAGTGCGGGCCTTGGTGCCACGCTGGACATCACCCTCACAGGAACTGGCTTCGCCAATGGTGTGAGCACACCGAGCTTTGGTTCGGACGTTACAGTCAATTCATTCACTGTGAATAGCTCCACGCAAATAACCGCCAATGTGACAGTTCCCGCCTCGGCGGCGATCGGCGCACGAACCGTCGAGGTCACGAATAGCCCACCTGGAGGTGGAACCGCAACGCTTACCAACGCGCTGGCGATCGAGTATCCTGCTCCAAGCCTGGGAAGCATTGCTCCGAACACAGCTAGCCGCGGTCAGACGCTGGATGTAGTGATCAGCGGTGATGGATACTACTCTGGTATCACGAGCGTGAGTTTTGGAGCGGGTGTGACCGTAAACTCTCTGACCATCACAAGCACGACCCAGCTCACCGCCAACATAACAGTCGGAGCGAACGCATCCGCCGGACTGCGATCAGTCGCGGTGAACAATGCGGGCCCCGGCGGCGGGTCAACCACGCTACAGAACTCCTTTACCATCAACAATCCGGCGCCGGCACTCACAAGCGTCTCGCCGACCAGCGGGAACCGTGGTCAAATACTCTCTGTTGTCCTGCGGGGGTCGAACTTCATCACTGGCCTCAGCTCGGTGAGCTTCGGACCAGACATCACGGTGAATACTACGTCGGTTGACAGCGCGACCCAAATCACTGTGAACATTGCAATATCCCCGAGCGCAGCCACGGGCTCTCGGGATGTGACCGTCACGCATCCGGCCCCCGGTGGAGGCACTACCACCCTTACAGGTGCGTTTACCATCGGGAATCCCGTCCCGACGCTGTCCGGAGCAAGTCCCAACACGGGCGCACGCGGCCAGACGATGAGCGTGACCTTGAGCGGCACGAACTTCATCAATGGTGTCACGAGCGTGAGCTTCGGTTCGGGGATCACGGTAAATTCGACGACGATCAGCAGCATAACGGAAGCGACGGTAAACATCAGCATTGCTCTCGACGCTGCCCTGGGTTCACGGGATATCTCTGTCACAAACGCTGCTCCCGGCGGAGGGACGGCAACGGTGACGGGCGCCTTCACGGTAGTCAACCCGGCCCCGACGCTCGCCAGTATCACGCCAACGAGCGGCAACAGAGGGCAGACCCTTAATGTGACGGTCACGGGAACGAACTTCATTCCGGGCATAACGACGATCGCATATGGAGGCGGCATAACGGTGAATTCCGTCTCTTCGGCTACCACTACGCAGGTCACGGCAAATGTCACCATCGATTTCACAGCGGCTCTGGGTCCACGTGACATCACGGTCACGAACGCCTCGCCGGGCGGAGGCACAGCGACCCTCACCGGAGCTTTCACGGTAACTAACCCAGCACCCACCCTCACGGGCATCTCGCCGACCAGAGCAGGTAGAGGGAGCAAGATCAATGTTGTGTTGACAGGAACGAACTTCATTGATGGTGCGAGCTCGGTCGGCTTCGGTCCGGAGATCACGGTCAACTCGACAACGGTCACTAGCGCCACACAAATCCAGGTGAATATCAGCGTCGGTGCTGCTGCATCGACCGGAGCTCGAGACGTTACTGTCACAAACCCCTCACCGGGTGGAGGTACGGCGACGCTGGCCGGCGGATTCACCGTGGACACCTCACCGGCAACCGGAGTTGAGAATCTGTTGTCCGTGATTCCGGAGGACTATGCTTTGCATGAGGCGTACCCCAACCCGTTCAATCCTTCGACCAAGATTCGATATGGATTACCTGAACGCAGCAGAGTGAGGCTCGAGGTATATAATATGCTCGGAAATGTGGTTGCTGAGTTGGTGAGCGGCGAGCGACCGAAGGGATATTATGAAGTCGAATGGGTTGCGGGTAATTCGCCGAGCGGAGTGTATCTCGTTCGCCTGTTTACGGAGTCCACTGAATCCAGCAGGAGGTTTATTGCATCTCGGAAAGTCGTGTTGGTCAAGTAGACTCGGTGCGCGACGCTTCGGCGCACCGCCCGCATTAACGTTGTTCAATTTTGGAAAGGACGATTTCGAAAGAGGTCGTCCTTTTTGTTAAGGTGCTGGGCCATGGTGTGTGCTTCCAGCTGGCTTGCCAACCTTGGGAAGATCTATGCAGACTACTATTGTCCGACGTTTCCAACGTCGGTACGGAATCAAGGGAGTCCTATTTGTATTGCTCCGTCGTGGAAAACCGTTTATATTTCATCTGGCTGTCGAGCATGCAGTGAAGCCAGGCTCACGCAGACACTTTCCACGTAAGCAAACAATCCGAGGATTCTATGTCAGAATATGTGCAAAAGTTGATGGCTCAGGTCAAGGCGAAAAACCCGAGCGAGCCAGAGTTTCATCAAGCTGTCCAAGAAGTTGCTGAATCGCTTGATACGGTATTACAGAAGCATCCTGAGTACAGAGCCGCAAAGATCCTGGAACGCATTGTCGAGCCGGAGCGTGTTGTCATGTTCCGGGTGCCCTGGATGGATGATCAGGGTGAAGTGCAGATCAACCGCGGATTCAGGATACAGATGAACAGCGCAATCGGCCCATACAAAGGGGGCCTTCGGTTTCACCCATCCGTCAATGTTGGTATCCTAAAATTCCTGGCCTTCGAGCAGGTCTTCAAGAACAGTCTCACTTCGCTTCCGTTGGGGGGAGGAAAGGGAGGATCGGATTTTGATCCGAAGGGAAAGAGCGAACACGAAGTGATGCGGTTCTGCCAGAGCTTCATGACAGAACTCTTCCGCCACATAGGTCCGGATGTTGACGTCCCGGCCGGAGACATCGGCGTCGGCGGAAGAGAGATCGGCTACCTCTTTGGGCAGTACAAGCGGCTCACCCGGGAATTCACCGGGGTGCTCACCGGCAAGGGGCTGAACTGGGGTGGATCGTTGATCCGGCCTGAGGCGACCGGATACGGTGTCGTCTACTTCACGGAGGAGATGTTGAAGGTAAAGGGGCAGACGATTGCGGGAAAGACAGTTGCCGTTTCAGGTTTCGGCAACGTTGCCTGGGGCGCGGTTTCGAAAGTGAATCAGATGGGCGGCACGGTGGTGACGCTCTCGGGACCGGACGGCTTCATCTATGACAAGAACGGTGTCAAAGGCGAAAAAGTCGACTACATGCTAGAACTCCGCGCGAGTGCAAATGATCGTGTGAAAGACTACGCGGACAAGTTCAAGGTGGAGTTCTTCCCCGGCAAGCGCCCGTGGGGGGTGAAGGTGAATGTGGCACTGCCGTGCGCAACGCAGAACGAACTGGATGAGAACGACGCCAAAGAACTCGTGAAGAACGGGTGTCAGTGTGTCTGTGAAGGGGCGAACATGCCCACAACGCTCGACGGTCTCAAAGTGTTCCAGGAAGCCGGCATCCTCTACGCACCCGGCAAAGCGTCGAACGCCGGCGGCGTGGCGACCTCAGGGCTCGAAATGACGCAGAACAGCATGAGGTTGCCCTGGTCGAGGGAAGAGGTCGATCAGCGGTTGCATCAGATCATGAAAAACATCCATCACACGTGCGTTGAGACGGCAGAGCGCTTCGGGGCTAAAGGCAACTATGTGATTGGGGCGAACATCGCTGGCTTCCTTAAGGTTGCCAACGCTATGCTTGATCAGGGGCTGGTCTGAGACAAACGTGAAGGCTTTGAATCGGAGTGGTTCCGGCCACTCCGATTTTTTTTGGTGATGGTCCGAAGAGAGAAACGCTTCTATGGCGAAAAGCTACAACCAGAGCATTCGAGATTCTGAAGCTCGATGGGGAGTAAGAGGCTACGCGACCCGATTCCAAGGGTTTCAGAACCTCATGCTTTTCCATGTCAGTGATATTCTTCTCGTCTCCAGTCTCTATGATTCCTTCATCCTCGAGGAGGACGGAAGGCTCTACGAGATGCTCCGGACTGAATACGAGGGATTGAGCATGAGCCACACCCCCTCGATCACTCATGTGTCGACTGGCGAGGAGGCGCTGGAATTGATCTCGTCAGGACACAGTTTTGACGTGATTATCTCTACGCTTCACATCAAGGATATGTCTGCCTCACGCTTTGCAAAGCGGCTCAGGGCATCGGGTGAGCGAATTCCGTTGGTGCTCATGGCATACGATAACCGCGAGCAATCGGAACTCATGCTCCGAAATGAGAGCTCGCTGTTTGATCGCGTCTTCCTGTGGCAGGGCGATTTTCGCATTCTCATTGCTGCGATCAAACATATCGAAGATCGAATGAATGTCGAGCACGACACCCGTGCCATCGGAGTGCAGTCGATCATCGTGGTTGAGGACGATGTCCGCTACTACTCGTCGTTCCTGCCTATCATCTACACAGAGATTCACCATCAATCTCAGCGTCTGATTGCCGAGGGGATCAATCTCTCCGATCGATACTTGCGAATGCGAGCCCGCCCGAAAATCCTTCTCTGTTCGACCTTTGAGGAAGCTTGGGAGTATTTTGAGAGGTACGAAGATAGCATTCTCGGGGTAATATCCGATATCGATTTCCCTCGTAAAGGAGTGCATGATCCCGCGGCCGGTCTCGAGTTTTCCAAGGCGGTCAAGGCTCGACATATCGACATCCCTGTGCTTCTTCAATCTACTGCCGTGGAAAATGAAGGAAAGGCGCATGCCATCGGTGCCTCGTTTCTCCTGAAGGATTCGCCGACCTTCCTGCACGACCTGCGCCAATTCATGGCTCACTACTTCAGTTTTGGCGATTTCATTTTCCGGACGTCAGATGGCGTTGAGGTGGGTAGAGCCTCCGATTTGAAATCCCTCGAGGAGCTCTTGCAGGTCGTTCCTGCCGACAGCATCGAGTATCACGCTGAACGGAATCATTTCTCCAACTGGCTCAAGGCCAGAACGGAGTTTTGGCTTGCTCACAAGCTGCGTCCGCGGCAGGTGAGCGATTACGAATCTGTCGAGGGGCTACGGAACGACTTGATTGCGTCGCTTCAGGCATACCGGCGGACGCGCCAGCTTGGTCAAATCACTGATTTCGACAAGGCGACATTTGATCCCACGAGCAGCTTTGCCCGCATCGGAGGGGGTTCGCTGGGAGGGAAGGCCCGGGGCCTCGGTTTCATCAACACACTGATCTACAATCTTGACATCACCGATCGCTTCGAGGGAATAGAGATCTCCGTGCCTCCGGCTGTTGTCCTGGGGACCGACGTCTTCGATCGGTTCCTTGAGGATAATAATCTGCAGGAGTTTGCGTTGCGGTGCGATGATGATGGGGAGATCACGCAGCGATTTCTCGAAGCCAAGAAGTTCCCAGAGGAGATCCTGGCTCAGTTGTCCGACGTGCTCGACCTGATTCGGGAGCCGCTTGCTGT
>VGWB01000151.1 GCA_016873755.1 Ignavibacteria bacterium
TATTCACCTTGGATCTGGGCATATTGACCGACGAGGTACTCATCCGGCTCCTTTGAGCAACCGAAGAGCGCAACAAGCTCTCGATTTCTGTCGGTCACCAGGCAGGCGTGAAGGCCGGTATCCCAGGCATAGCACAGGGAGCCTGTGGCTTCTTCACTGAGGGGCCACATTATTCGAAGGTCACTTTTTGCCGTAACTAGTAGATCGACCGCGCCGGGGGAGTTAAGTGAATAGTGAATCGCGCCTGAGGGTTTCGACGGATCAGCAAATACCGTTTCCTCAATAATTGCCTGACCGATGGTGTATGTCCGTGTCAACGACTCCGGTCTGACGATGACAGAGCTCTTCACTGCGTTGGAAGTCTGCAGCGGAGAATCGCCAATCCTGAAGGCAGATCTCAGGTCTTTGAGAATTCGGATCGGGTGGCACCATATTTCGGAAATGCCTCCTCGCTCGTTTCCTTCGATCAGGATTCTGCTTCCCCCAAGGTCGAAGTGCTCACCCTCGTCTGTAGCTGAGCTGAATTCACGTTTGATGAAGAGATCGCCACGAATACTCTCGAGCTTTGGTTTCGTTGTTCCGAGGGGCTTGCTGCTGTGCTTGAATGGTTCGACCGTCCGCCTTCCAAACGTCCAATAGGTCTTTCGAATCTTCTGCCGCACGCGTCCTGCCTGTCTGCCCAAAAGATAAGAGAGACAATTGGCGAGGAAGCGTTCGAGGTGCTTCCGATAGCGTTGCCGCTCGTTTTCGAAGTAGAAGTGGGCGCCAATCGCAAGGATCGATCCTTTGCTCACTGCATACTCCACGATATTTCTCCGTCGCTCATCGATGGTAATGTAGAGTTTCTCGACGCCGGCAATCGCACCCTGCTTTGGGAGTATGCTCTCATAGTACGCGGCGGCGCTGTTCTTTCCGACGGTCGGTGTCCACGTATAGAGGCCACCCAGGAAACCGGAGAAGACCGGATGTCCCCGATAGGTCGCGAAGCCCCGGATGTCCGGATAGTCGCGCGTCCAGGATTCTTCAGACCATGGTCCGCGCAGGATCACGTTCGGCCGGACTTCCTCGACTCCCAGGTCCACAGGGTATTGTGCTGCAAGCAGGGAAAGGAGCAACGCCCCGCCCCCCTCGAGATAGTCGCGTAGAGCATCGCAGACAAGCGGGTCCAGAGCAGAAGGAGGGAGAGTCTTAGACGAATCGAAATGCCACCAGAGGAGATCGAGGCGGCGAAGTGTGGAAGGCCGCTTACGGATCGCCTCAAATGAGAGAATTCTTGACCGGAAGATTCGCTTATGCGAGAGGAACTTCCACGCGGCCTGTTCCTCAGCGCTTAAGGATTCAGGATTGTGAGTGAGAAAAGCGATCATCGCTCTTCCGAAACTCTGTGATGATTGCGGACGACCGCTGAGATATCATTGAGCCGTCCTTGAAGCTCTTTTCCGCCAGAAGTAGAAGACCGGTACACCGACCGCAAGGAAAACGAGTCCTGCCACTGCCTCAGCCGGTTTCTCGAAGAACGTGTACGTAACGAAAAGCACGGAAATGGTGATGAAGAACAGCGGAGTGAAAGGATATCCGAGTGTCTTGTACGGCCGCTCGGCGTGAGGCCAGCGCTTCCTGAAAATAAACACGCTCGCAGCCGCAAGGGCAAAGAAAATCCAATCGGTGAACACAACGTATGATATCAGACTCTCGAAGGTACCCCAGAACAGAATCAGCACGATCGCCCAGGCCGACTGCATGAGGATTGAAAACATCGGTGTTCGGAATTTCGGATGGACCTCCGAGACCTTCTTGAAGAAAACGCCGTCTTTTGCCATCGCATAGTAAATCCGCGGCGCCGTCAGGGTGTAGATACCAGTTGTTCCAAATGTCGAAATGAAAATCGTCAGGGCAATAAGGCTACCGCCGAAGGTACCGAGGACAACGCTCATGGCATCGGAGGCGATGCGTGGGGATAAAGCCATCTGATGCGGCGAAAGAAGAAACAAGTAGGCAAGGTTGGTCGCTATGTAGACAAGTGTCACTACGAGAGCGCCAAAGATAAGTGAGAGGGGCACGCTTCGGCGAGGGTCCTTTGCCTCCGCGGCTGTGAAGGTCGAATGCTGCCATCCTCCGTACGACCACAGAACGCTCACAAACGCGAGTGTCAGTGCGCTCGAGAGGCCGTTGGGAAGAAAGCCGAGCGGCGCACCGAAGTCTGTTGTACTGCTTGACCCCCAACCCAGTCCGACGACGATGAGCACGACGATGCCCGCCAGCTTAAGAATAGTGAAAAGGTCTGAAAAGACGCCAGCTGCCTTCACCCCCAAGACGTTGATCATCGTGACGAACAGAATGCCTCCAATAGCCACGATGCTTGTATGCTCGGCGGCCGCCGGTACAAGGTACCCGAAGTAGGTCGAGAACGCAACCGCCAGTGCTGCGATGGCTCCCGTGTTGGCAACCAGAAAATACGCCCAACCATAGAGAAATCCGATCAGCCCGCCGTAGGCCTCAGACAGAAAGACATAGACGCCTCCTGCTTTGGGCATCATGCCGCCGAGCTCTGCATACGTCAGCGCACCGGACATCGCCATCATGCCGCCAACGACCCAGACCCCGAGGATCCACATCGGCGATGGGAGAGCGCTGGCAATAAGCGCGGGAGTCAGGAAGATCCCGGATCCGATCGTTGATCCGACGGCAATCATAGTAAGGTCGAACAGCGAAAGGTCGCGCCGAAGCTCTGTTATGGACATATCAGCGTTAAATTCGGTTGGGATCAGGAAGACCGTTCCCTCTCCTGTCAATGAAGAGGGCTGGTGTGAGGTCTTCCGGTGTCAGATCTGGATAGCAACAGGTTCCCCCAGTTCGCTCTCTGCCTGCTGTTTCCCGTCGAGCCACACTCTGAACTTCTTCCCCACGATCGATACTCGTATCTTCCTTCCGCGAACAAGCACATTGTTGATATCCGCCTGTTTCAACCCGAATGGCAACGGATCAACCGTCACCGTATGCTCGTCCGGCCGGACTCCACAGACGTACTTGATGATCAGGTCGTTCACCCAAGAATGCTGGTAATCGTCGATCCCGCGGTAGACGCTCGGCTTGCCGGAAAAGGGATTGTAATGCTCAAAGCAGTTCGGACGGCTTGGATTCCCGTCAAAGAACATCATGCGGATGAAACGCGTAATGAACTCGACTGCTCTCCGCTTCAGCAGTGGGTCGTTGAAGCGGATCGCCGACTGTGCCAGCGCTTCGGCGATATGGCTGTTGGTCATTGGCCATACGCGCCCATTCCACGGACAGTTCATTCGCTTGCCTTTCCATTCGGGAACGGCGTTGAACATATCATCATCCACGCTGGAGGATGGGACCGGATACGGAGTCCAAAATTCCTTCGGATTCAGGAGGTGACGTTTCAAGCCGTTCAGATGCAACCTGTCGACAATGTCGGTGGCATATGGATAGAAGCAGGTCGCGGCCTTGACCATCGTTCGTTTACCCGTCGCCGGGTCGATGTCAAAAAACATCTCCTCGTCGGGATCCCACATTTTCAAAAGAACCGCAGCCTTAATCTTTTGGGCTTCAATGGCCCATAGATCCGCTTCGTCTTGCTTAGCGAGCCGTTCGGCAACGATACCGAGGGCGCGTTTGAGTTCGTAGACATAAACCGTCACGTCAACTCCCTTCAACCGGAACACTTCACCCCAGTTGTCCTGATCGGCCTTCGGGTTGACCACCGTGTAGCGGTGCATATACTCCTGGCCCGTCTCGTAGTGGTTGTCGATGTCGTAGAGTCCGCTTATTTCTTCATCGCGCTCGCGATCGAAGTACGCCGCGTACTTCTTCAGACCGTCATAGACGCTCTCGAGGTACTCCTTGGACGGATGGAGATAGTGAAGCTGGAGGAGGGAATTGCCCCAGTTCGCGTGGTAGAACATTTCCTGCCGGTAATGATTCACGTCGATGTATCCTCGAAAACCCCCGTCTTCCCGCTGGTTGTCGATGAAGACGAGCAGGCTGCCGCGCGCGAGTTCGGGCTCATGGTGCCAGCGATTCTCGATCATGTGGCACTGTGAACTGTAGGTGATCGGCGCCCGGAAATAGCCGATGCCTTCGCACACAAACGGTCGTCGGTAGCTGCCTTCGCCGCCATATTGAGTGTTCAGCCGCAGGCCAAACCATCGGTACCAGTAGTATTTGGTGAAATACTCGTCGGAGCACGAGAAGAGAGGCACCGACGAGAAGTGGTCTGCCCAGCCCAGCCGACCCAGGTCAAGTGGATCACGTTGCCTCACGATCGCGCGAAGGTTACTCTTCGCTTCTTCCGGCGTAGGCGCTGCCGCGAAGGCAATCGTCGATGTATGCTCCTCACCGACAGGCAGGACAAGCTCTGCATGTATGCTGAAGTACAAGAGGCCTTCATTTGTGACGCCGGAAATCTTCTTCTCGTTGGGGAGAATTCCCTTCGAAGACTTCTCATACCAGGGAGTATATCTCCAATGGGGCTGCAGAGCAGTTTTCTCGCTGAGGTTCATGCTGTGGGATTTCACCTTCCTGTCCATCGTGAACGCACACGACAGGTCCAGATGCGGCATGACCGACGGGCGAAGTGATTTCTTGAACGAGATGATGCCGTTGTGAAATGCAACATCTGTCACCCAACTCGTCTGCTTCGCAGGGGCGCTTTCCTGCGCTGTCCAAGCGACAAGATGGAGTTTCAACTCACGGCGCGACGCACTTCTGATTCGAACCGAACATGCGGCAACGTCACTTGGCAGGACCGCTTTCGACTCTTCAACGTGAACTTCGCACTTTGCGCTTCGGACCACGCCCCGATACCCCTGCCTCAACACGGCGGGGTCCCAGACGCGCCGCTTGAATTGCAGCGGAACCTCATTTCCCTCATCATCTAACAACGTCCAGGTGAACAGGGGCTTGAGTTCATAGTTGTAGTAATGAGCTTCATCCCAGAAACCCGGAGCGTCGAGGTAGACGGGAAAAGGCGGCGCCCAGAGTAGTCGGTTGGCGCCCCCAAGGTACCATTTATCCGTTCTGGAAAGGTAGCGTACGACATCAAGTGTCTTCATGGCGCGAGAGGAGAATGCTGTTTCGAAGGAAATGAAACCTCTGAATTCGAAATGAGAACCGGACTGCTCGGTCTCCCACAGGCCGCATGCGACTCACAATGCTGTATTCTCTTTCATCTTCACACTCGAACAATCTACAATCCCACATCCTACCCCTTCAACCCAGTCATCGTGATCCCTTTCACGAAGTACTTCTGCGCGAGGAGGAAGGCTGTCACGATCGGCAGCATGACGACAACCGCAGCCGCCATCTGGTGAGGCCAGTCAGTCGTGTAGAGATTACTGAAGTTCGCAATGCCCACCTCAACAGTCCGCATGTCCACTCGATTGGTGACGATCAGCGGCCAGAGGAAGTCTTTCCAGCTCGTCATGAAGGCAAAGATGGCAAGCGTCGCAAGGGCCGGTTTGGCGAGCGGGAGGATGATCTTCCAAAAGATCGTAAGCTCCGTCGCTCCGTCTACACGGGCGGCATCCTCGAGGTCTCTCGGAATAGTGAGGAAAAACTGTCGAAGGAGAAAAATCCCCCATACGCTCGAAAGGGTTGGGGTGAAGAGCGCCCAATACGTGTTAATCCACCCGAAGGCATTAACGATCAGAAACGCAGGGATGATCGTGACGATAGCCGGGATCATCATCGTGGCAAGGTAGAGTGCAAAAATCTTGTCCCGCCATTTGAACTGCAGCCGCGCAAAGGCGTACGCCGCCATGGAGCAGAACGTGAGCTGGCCGAGAACGGACATTGCGGCGACGATCATGGTATTCAGAAAGAAACGTCCAAACGGCTGCAAGGACATCGCTTCGACAAAGTTCGACCATTTGAAGACCGACGGAATGAAACGCGGCGGGAATTGATAGACTTCGAGCTCGTCCATCAACGAGGTGCTTAGCATCCAGAGAAACGGAATGAGCATCGAGAGGGCGAGAGCTATCAGGCCGAGGTAGACGAACAATCGGCCGAAGCGTTTCACGTTGTCGCCGTGCGCCTTCATCGCCTGCCCTCGTTGAGGGGCTTCCAGACATCCGGGTCCTCGTGTCCCAGCCTCCAGACCGAAATACCTCTGAACCCATACTTCTTCACGAGTCCGAGCTTGGCTTGAAACGATCGCGCATCTTCCAGATAAATGTACTCGTTCAGATCGGCGTTGCTGTAGCGGGCAAGGTGCACCTTCTCTACATCATCCCACTGGAAACGGGCCTGGTAGCGCTCGGCAATTCCCTTGGCTTCGAGGTAGTCGAGACTTCGACCCCACACATGTGCCTGGTTGTTTTGGTACGCGGGATACCAGCGATACGAGTAGAAGGGGAGACCGAGCGAGATCTTTGACGCGGGGACGTCCTTGAGGACGAAGGCAATCACAGCCTCCATCCAGGGAATGCCCGCGACAGGGCCCGGCGTTGTTCGGTGGGTGTGCTGGTCGTATGTCATAAGGGAAATGAAATCCCCGATTTCCGCGAGGGCCTTGTAATCATACGCGCCTCTCCAGTACTCGAAGATCCACTTGTGATATTCTGAGGGTCCTATTTGATCACCGGTTCGCGGGACAGCCGCGATACTGATGGCGAATCCATTGGCGTGGAGGACATCCGCAGTTTTCTTGTAGAATTCCGTGAATACATCTTTGTCGGTGATGTGGATGTTTTCGAAATCAAATTGGATCCCGTACAAGTTGTGACTCCTGCAGGCATCGAGCATCGCCTGGACAGCCCTCTCCTGCGCTGCAGGGTCGTGGAGCAGCCTGTGAAATGCCGGTTGATCGAACCCGGCGTTCACCACGAGCGGCATCACTTTCACGTTGTGTTTCCTGGACAGATCAAGGATTCGCTTGTCGATCGAGCCCCACATGGTGCCATATTCATCGAACTTGTAGGATTGTGGACCCACGATATCGATGGATCGTATGTTCGACGCGAAGCTCTCGAAACACTGTTCGTTGTCCACGGTGTAAAAAAGGGTTTCCAGTTTCTGACTGAAGGAAATGCCCGTCGACAATATCGCCGCAACAACGACGAAGAGAAACCGGCTGATTCGTCTCATTGTCTCTTACCCTTGTTGTTCAAGCTATTGGAGCCTGTCAGTCCGCGAAGCTGATCCCCAGGTCTCGAGCCGTCAGAATAGTATCGCAGTCGAGCGGGACGGATTTCATGCGACGCGTTGCTTGCTCGAGAGGCACATACCGTACCGTCGGCGGGTCAAGGGCGACCATCACGCCTGACTTCCCATCCTCCAATGCCCGAACCGCGGCTGCGCCGAAACGGAGGGAAAGAAGACGATCGAACGCGGTGGGTGAACCGCCTCTGAGCAGGTGACCGAGAACAACGCATCGGGTTTCCTTGCCCGTCGCCTCCTGGATCTCCTGGGCGACACGTTCACCGGCGCCGCCCAGCCGTTCGGCACGGCCGAGCTCCTTGGAAATCACCGATATCTCGCCGCCGACCGGTTTTGCACCTTCGGCCACTACGACCATGGTGAACCGTGCGCCGTACGTGTCTCGTTCTCTGATCTTTGCCGCAATTTGCCTGATGTTGTACGGGATCTCCGGAATGAGGATAACGTCCGCGTCGCTTGAAATCCCGGCGTTGAGCGCAATCCAGCCTGCATACCGCCCCATGACTTCCACCACCATCACCCGCTGGTGAGCTTCGGCCGTCGAATGCAGGCGGTCAATACAGGCTGTTGCGAACGAAACGGCAGTGTCAAATCCGAATGTGATGACCGTCTTTTCCAGATCGTTGTCGATTGTCTTCGGCACTCCGATAACACGCAGCCCTTTTTTGGCGAGCTCGTTTGCAATCGTCAACGATCCATCCCCGCCAATCGCGACGAGTCCATCTATTCGATTCAAGCGAAAGGCGTCCACAAGCTCATCTGATCGGTCCTTCTCATACATTTTCCCGTCAGGGCCCATCGTAGGGTATTTGAGGGGGTTCCCGCGATTGGTCGTCCCGAGTATTGTTCCCCCGAGGTGGGTGATGCCTCTAACGCGCTCGCGGGTCAGCGGTATCAATCCGCCTGATGGATATCGTTCCGGGAGAAAGATGCCGTTGTACCCGTCGCGAATGCCGGCGACTTCCCATCCTCGATTGAGTGCTGCGATCGTCACCGCACGGATGACGGCGTTCAGTCCCGGCGCATCGCCCCCTCCGGTATTAATGGCAATCTTTCTAATCATCGGTTTTGGCATGGTGCTGATCCTTTCGATAAGCGTTGAATAGAAAAACAGAGCATGCAAAGAAAACAGTAGCGTCTGGGTTCATGCGTAGTCCACTCTTGCTCCGATCACCTTGAACTGTATCCATGTCGCGATCATGATGATCACAAAGAGCACCCACGACATTGCCGAGGCGTAGCCCATTCTCAGCTGTTCCCACGCCGCCTGATAGATGTGATACACGATGACGTCGGTGCTGCGCACCGGACCGCCGGCGGTCATCACATAGATCGACGTGAAGACCTGAAACGAGCTGATGAACGATGTAACCAGGATAAAAAACGTGGTTGGCTTCAGCAGCGGCAGCGTTACCCGCCAGAACCGTTGCCAACTGTTCGCACCGTCGATCCGCGCGGCTTCATAGAGGTCCTCCGGGATCCCCTGGAGTCCGGCAAGAAAGATCACCATCTGGTAGCCGAGGCTGAGCCAGATCGAGAAGATGATAACGGAAATCATCGCCGTGCTCGTGGAGTTGAGCCATTGAAGCGGCGCTAACCCCACGATG
>VGWB01000152.1 GCA_016873755.1 Ignavibacteria bacterium
AACTGACGCGCAGGAAGATGAATCAACACCGCTCGGTACGGGAGGATCGGTGAACCCTGCTCGCCTGGTTGAATGAGCGAGTTCTGGAAACCGAACCGGACATAGTCCTTCCCGTCATCCGCAACCACGGTCCCCGTCGAAAAGACGGGCACAAACTCAATGACGATCGAACGCGCGTCTTCGCTGAGGACACGGACGTCCGGACCCGGCTGCGCATACGCCGTGAGCGCAAGAAGAGAGAGGGTTATGATAGCAGAGAATCGCGCCATATAAATGAAAAAGCCGGATGGGCAGAGACAAGCTCTTCCGTCCGGCTGATATTCTCTCGGAGCTGAACCGGATTTGTAAAGGCTTGTGGTACCTCTGACCTCAGGACGCCAAGCAACGAGCGTGCACTCGATTGCTCAGACCGTAACCTTTAACAAATCCCCTATAGGTTGCCCCGCGTTGTTGATTTCGAACTCACTCAAAGATAGTCAACACGGTGAAAAGAGTCAAGACGTTTTCCCGGGGTTTTGCATTCCCTATTGATTTCTTTCAATCGCACACGATAATGTCGAGTCGCGTGAGCCGCATCAACATGCGCCGCGCTGCGTCGTGGATGAAAGGCTGTCGCAGAACTCACGAAGGAAGAGACTGTTCAGCGGACCGAGCAGGAAGCAAGGGGAGACTGGATTTTTTTAATTGCTTATGTTGGAAAAAGTGGCTAAATTTTATTGGTTTTCCGTAATTTTTCCGCCCAAAGGCTCAATGTCCAGACCCCTCAACATCCTTTTCCTTTCCAGCGAAGTCGAACCATTTGCCAAGACAGGGGGACTCGCAGACGTTTCCAGCGCTCTTCCTCACGCCATCAAGGAGCTGGGGCATGAAATCCGGATTATGATGCCCCGTTATCGGTTCATTAGTGAGCGCAGGTTCAAACTCCATGACATCATCCGACTGAAGGACATCCCCGTCCCCGTGGGAAAGAACTCTGAGATCGCCAACGTCAAATCCTCGTTCATCAGCAACCTGAAAGAGAAGGTGCAGGTTTACTTCCTCGACAACGCCACCTATTTCGGCAGGGATGGAATTTACCAGAGCCCCATCGGTAAGAAGGACTACAAAGACAACGACGCAAGATTTATCTTCTTCTGCCGCGGTGTGCTGGAAACACTGAAGAGACTCGGCTGGCAGCCGGACATCATCCACTGCAACGATTGGCAGACGGGGATCGTTCCGGCCTATATCAAGACGATCTACAGCACGGACAGCTTCTTCAAGCCGATCAAGACGGTCTTCACGATTCACAACATGGCATACCAGGGTTCCTTCCCATCGGAATCCTTTGAAAAGACCGGACTACCGAAGTCTCTCTTTCAGGCCGAGGGAGTCGAGGCATACGGCAAGTTCAACTTCTTGAAGACAGCACTGTACTTCGCCGACTCGATCACGACGGTGAGCGAACGGTACGCCGCCGAGATTTCAATCTCCGATGAATTCGGTGCTGGGTTGAATGGCCTTCTGGCCAGGCGGAAGAAAGATCTGCGAGGCATCCTCAATGGCATCGACTACCAAGTCTGGAATCCGGCAACAGATGAATTCATCTACCGCAAGTACGATGCTAAATCACTCGATGCCAAACCCGACAACAAACGGGCGCTTCTTTCCCGGTTCCATCTCCCTTTCAAAGAGACGACCCCTGCGGCTGGGGCGATTTCACGCCTGGTATCTCAGAAGGGCTTTGATCTGGTCCTGGAGATCCTCGAAGATCTTATGAAGATGAATGTCCAGTTCATCCTCCTAGGAGATGGTGAAAAATCCATCGAGAAGCACTTTGAGGCATTGCAGAAGAAGTATCCGCAGCAGATAGGGGTCTTCTTTGGATTTGACAAAGAGCTTGCCCATCTCATTGAGGCGGGAAGCGATCTGTTCCTCATGCCGTCGAAATACGAGCCGTGCGGACTCAACCAGATGTACAGCATGCGCTACGGGACGATTCCTGTGGTCCGGGCCACCGGCGGTCTCGATGACACAGTTGAGGACTATTCCGGCAATGGAAGGGGAACCGGTTTCAAATTCGAGAAGTACGATTCACGCGAATTTCTGAAGGCCATCCAACGTGCCCTCAAGGTCTTCCATCAGCCAGAGGAGTGGAAAAAACTGATGCGGAATGGCATGGCAAGGGACTTCTCGTGGGAACATTCTGCGAAGTTGTACGTCAATCTTTATAGAGAACTTCTGAGACAGTAATTTCGTGAAGGTCGAACAGGTCGGGCTTTTCCTGGACCGCGATGGCACTCTGAACACTGAGGTAGATTTTCTCTCCCGTCCTGAGGAGCTTCAACTCATTCCTCACGCCGCCCAGGCAATCCGAGAGGCAAACGAATTCGGGGTCCGAGTCTTTATCATCACCAATCAATCCGGCATCGCGAGGGGGCTCTTCACGGAAGCCGACCTCGCCGCCGTGCACAAGCGTCTTCGCTCGTTGCTGGCGCGGGAGGGTGGGCGTGTCGACGCGATCTACTACTGCCCGCACCATCCGGAGTACGGCACATCACGGTACCGGAAGCCGTGCAGCTGTCGAAAACCGAAGACCGGGATGTTGAGACGCGCGGCAAAGGAGTTTGGTGTCCGGTTGACCGACTCGTTCGTAATCGGCGATCGATGCATCGACATGCAGGCAGGAAAGGCGGCAGGTTGCAGCACGGCCCTGGTGCTCACAGGCTACGGTTCGGTCGAACGCGATGACTGTTTGCACAACGGCAGCGTTGACTACATCGCCAGGGATCTTTACGGTGCGTGGCGCCACATCAGATCGACACTTGTTCGGCAGACGCGTTCAAGGAAGCGAATGTAAACACAGATCATGCAATTCATGAAGAATCCAGCACAGGCCGCTCATTTTTTTCTTGTCATCCTCTTTGCGGCCGGCTTCAGCGGCTGCAGTGAAGATCCGAATCCAGTCGGAGCCGGCCTGTTGCCGTCATCCGATCTTCTTAAGCTTGATACGTTGTCGACCTTCGCCATCCAGAGCTCTGGCCAATCGGCCATTCCGTTAGCTTCCACGACACGCCTTCTCGTCGGCAAGGTGCGGGACATTGAATCGTGGGGCGTTTTTCGATTCTCTTCCCTTCCAGATTCAGTCGCCTACATGAAGATCCTGAGCGCCGAGGTCATTCTCCGAGCAAACTACCATTTCGGTGATTCGCTGGCATCCTTCTCCTTCTCTGTGCACAAGGTGCTCCAAAGCTGGGGGACCGACTCGCTTACCGTTGATTCCCTCACGGCCGCCGGCTTCTACGATGCGAACCCGATGAGCACGATCAACCTCCCGTCGGTCGGCGACACCGCCTCCATCACCATCCCGGTCGATACGACACTCATTCGGAGTTGGGGCACAATCAGCGATACGACATTACAGAACTTCGGCATCCTGCTGCGACCGACCAATTCTCAGGTCGTGAAAGGCTTCGCAATGTTCGGAGCATCCGATGAGTCGCACAGGCCCAGGCTCCTGATGCGATTTCTGCGGGAGGAGTTCAGCAGGATCGATACGCTTATCCTCAGTAAGGGAGTCTCTCGATTCGGCGCCCGCATTCTGGACGCGAGCTGGATCTCGGACAGCGCGCGAATCTACGTTCACAACGGTCTCTCGTATCGCGGGGTGCTCGAATTCGACATCAGTTCGCTCCCTGCACACGCAGCCATCCACCGGGCGCAGCTGGAGCTAACGCTGGATCCATCGCAGTCGCAATTCTCCAGCTACACTGTTGACTCGACCGTCGCTGTCTACTCGACCAACGATGGTGTCGCCCTAACGGAGATTTTCGGTCTCAGTGAGAGCTTCCTGTCGAACGGTACGCGCATCCATCGTTACCCCGTCGGCCAGTTCGTGCAGCGTTGGGTGCGAGGGGCCACACAGCGCAGAATCATCATCGCGGGCCTCGGGGAGCCTGAGGGATTGGACCTCTTTGCCTTCTACGGTGCTGCTGCGCCGCTCAGCCTCAGGCCGAGGCTCTCGATCGTTTACTCACTCATACAGTAGTAGGATATGACCAGACACCGACGACGTTACCTCCGTGTGCTCGGCTTCCTTGGGCTCTCCTGTTTCGCGGCCTTCTCGATCGTCTTTGCGGGAGGATCAAGCTACTCGAGGTTCGGAGTGGGAGATCTTCTTCGCTACGGAGGGAGCAGACTTGACGCGATGGGGGGTGCGGGCATCGCTCTGCTCGGGGACGGATTCATCAACCGCTTGAATCCTGCAGGTCTTTCCAGGATATCCCGAACGCGCATCTCCGGGGGACTCGAGTATTCGAGCTACTTCTCCAAGGACAGCAAGGAAGAAGGCAGGTACAGTCGCGCCGCCTTCAAGGGCGTCGCGTTCGCCATTCCCATCGACAAGGATTACGGCATCACGCTTCTGCTGGAGTCTTCACCGTATAGTTATGTGCATTATGCCACCCAGGTTCGCGATACGGTTGTGACACAGGACTTCTTCGGTACCGGCGGTCTCTCGGCATTGAGCTTCGGGGGGTCGGTCACGCCGCTGGACAAGTTTTCGGTTGGCTTCAAGCTCAATTATCTCTTTGGCCGCATTCGCCAATTCGGTCGCTTTGGCTTTGCTGATCCGACATTTTTGGACAGCGAGATCTCCCGGTCGGACTTTCACTCAGGCTTCAGCTTCACGGCGGGAGCAATCTATGAGGGATTGAGCGACCTCCTCAATGCTCCGTCACTCAGTCCGCTTACACTCGGTTTCGTATTGACCACACCGACGACACTCTCAGTCGAGCGCGAGAGCGTCTTTTCGACGGCAGAGTCATTCGACACGACGGCGACAAGTTCGGGCAAGGTCGATGTGCCCCTCGGCTTTGGGTTCGGCGCGTCGTACCTGCTGGCGAGCCGATACTACCTGACGGCAGATGCGTACCACCAAAGCTGGGGGAGTGCTAAGTTCTTTGGGGTACACCCTGCCGAGCTCAGGAACAGCACGCGTGTCGGCGTGGGTTTTGAATCCCTGCCGCAGCGCGAAACAGCGTCATTTCTTCAGAGGGTTGCGTATCGCGCAGGATTCTATTATAATTCGACGTACTACACGTTCAACAATTCGCCCGTCGACGAGTGGTTTGTGACGGGAGGCTTCGGGGTTCCCATCGGCCCGGAGGCTCGAATCAACATCGGACTCCACCTCGGTTTTCGCGGCACGACGTCAAACAATCTCCAGCGCGATACGATCTTTCGGTTGTCGCTGTCACTCAGTGCCAACGAGGCGTGGTTTATCAGAATCGAAGAAGACTAGTCCAACATCCACATTCTTCCTTCACACATGATCGCGCTTGCGAGCGACCACGCCGGTTTCGAGTACAAAGAGAGGGTCAAGGCCATCCTCGACGGGATGAATCTCCCCTACCGTGACTTCGGAACGTCGTCCGGAGATTCTACTGACTATCCTGACTGGGGGCATGCGGCTGCCCAGGCAGTCTCCACAGGTGACTGTGATCGGGGCATTCTGATCTGCGGCACGGGGATCGGGATGTCGATGGTCGCCAACAAGCATAAGGGAGTCCGCGCTGCACTCTGCGATTCCGTGTCAGCTGCGCGACTCGCGCGCCAGCACAACAACGCAAATGTGCTGACAATCGGAGAGCGGCTGACGGGGTGGGAGTGTGTAGTCGATATCGTCAAGACCTTCTTGTCGACCCCCTTTGAAGGCGGACGGCACAGGCGAAGGGTAGACAAGGTGCACTCGCTGACCGGTTTGTAGACCATGCGTTCAGGGGGCGCCGGTGGTCCTCTGGACATTTTTGATCCCACTCCAGTGTGAAACCCCTCGACTGTTCCGTAAACGACCACCCGATTCGCTTGTCAGTGCACATCAGTCCACATCACGGTGAATAGCGATGATGCAGAGCCTCAAGTCGATCGACCCCGAAGTCTTCGCGGCGATTCAGGGCGAGATCAGTCGCCAGCACTCAAAACTCGAACTGATTGCCTCCGAAAACTTCGTCAGCGTCGCCGTGCTGGATGCGCTCGGCTCCGTCCTGACCAACAAGTATGCAGAGGGCTACCCGGGAAAGCGGTACTACGGGGGCTGTGAATATGTGGATGTGGCCGAGAACCTGGCACGTGAGAGAGTGAAGAGACTGTTCGGCGCGGAATATGCGAACGTTCAGCCCCACTCCGGATCCCAGGCCAACATGGCCGTCTATTTCACGTTCCTGAAACCGGGTGACAAGGTGATGGGCATGAATTTGTCCCACGGCGGTCACCTGACACACGGTTCGCCGGTGAATTTCTCGGGCCAGCTCTACAGGTTCAGCGCCTACGGGGTCTCCAAAGAAACGGGCTATATCGACTACAGCGACGTGGAGGAGACCGCCAAACGGGAACGCCCGAAGATGATCACCGTTGGAGCGAGCGCGTACTCCCGCAACATCGACTACAAGGCCTTCCGCGCCATTGCCGACCAGGTCGGTGCGTTTCTCTTTGCAGACATTGCCCATCCGGCGGGTCTCATTGCCAGCAAACTCCTGAACGACCCACTCCCCCACTGCCATGTCGTGACGTCCACGACACACAAAACCCTACGGGGACCTCGTGGTGGCTTAATCCTTATCGGAAAGGACTACGAGAACCCATTCGGACAGGTTGCGCCAAAATCCGGCCGGAAGAAAATGATGTCCGAGTTGATTGACTCGATGGTTATTCCAGGCATCCAGGGTGGACCGCTGATGCATGTCATCGCCGCGAAGGCGGTCGCGTTCCACGAAAACCTTCAGCCTGAATTTGTGAAATACTCCGAGCAGGTGATCCGCAACGCCAAAGCGCTTGCTGGTGCGCTTGTAAGCCTTGGCTTCAACATCATTTCAGGCGGGACCGACAGCCACTTGATGCTTGCCGACTTGCGGAACAAGAACGTCACCGGCAAGGACGCGCAGGAAGCTCTCGACCTGGCAGGGATCACCGTCAACAAGAACGCAGTACCGTTTGACGACAAGTCACCGCTGATCACCAGCGGCATACGCATCGGGACCCCGGCGTTGACGACGCGCGGGATGAGAGAGCCAGAGATGGAAATCGTAGCGGGCCTCATTGACCGCGTCATCGCTCATATCGGCAGCGAGTCAGAGTATGAGCGCGTGCGCGGCGAGGTCTACCAGCTCGCTTCCTCGTTTCCACTGTACCGTGAGCTTGTCGTTACCTAGCGCCGGAAAGCACCCTCATGTTTCGCAAATTTATTCTGGATTTCCTGAACAAAAGCCGCGGGGCCGGCGACCAGAAAGAAATGTCGTTCCTCGATCATCTCGAGGAGCTGCGATGGCATATCATCCGGTCATTGATCGGCCTCGGTGTCGCCATGGTTCTCTGTGCTCTCTTCGCAGATTTCATCATCCAGAAGATCCTGCTCAGCCCCCTCCTCGGTGTCGGACTCAAGGCCCAGGTTCTTGCACCGTACGGCATCGTTCTCCTCTATATACAAGCGGTGCTGATCTGCGGGCTCATTCTCAGTATGCCCAACACGCTATACTGGCTATGGCGATTTGTTGCCCCCGGACTGCTCCCGAAGGAGCGCAGATATGTCGCCGGGATCGTTGCATTCACCTCGCTCTGTTTTTTTGCCGGCGTCGCATTCGCCTATTTCATCCTGATACCCACTGCGCTCAATTTCTTCGCTCACTTCGGTACGGAAGACATTGCGCTGAACGTCTCGATCGACCGGTACGTCAGCTTTGTGCTCGCGATGGTGCTTGGCGCCGGACTGGTGTTTGAACTTCCGATGGTTTCGTACTTCCTGGCAAAAATGGGCATTCTGACACCGTCGTTCATGCGCCACTATCGGCGGCACTCGTACGTCGTCATTCTGATCATCGCCGCGCTGATCACCCCGACTCCCGACATCGTCACTCAGCTTCTTCTTGCTTCCCCGATGTTCGTTCTGTACGAAGTCAGCATCTTCATCGCCAAGTCTGTCGAGAAAAAGCGTGAAAAGCTGTTCTCGGAGGCGCCGGAAGCCGCTGAAAGCCCGGCACAGGAGGGGACCGAGCCGTGAGCCCGGCAAGGAAGACGTCGGTGTCACTCGAAACCATCAGGGATCCCATTGCGGACGAGCTAAAGCGATTTAGCATCTTCTTTCGGGATGCGATGCGTTCTCGGGTCGGTCTTGTCGATCTGATCGCGCGCTACATCATTCGGCAAAAAGGGAAACGGGTCCGGCCGATCCTGGTTTTCCTGAGCGCCAAAGCATGCGGTACCGTCAACGAAAGCACATACAGGGCAGCCACGCTCGTCGAGATCCTGCACACGGCAACGCTGATCCATGATGATGTGGTTGATGACGCGGATACCCGGCGCGGTCTAGCATCAATCAACGCCGTCTGGAAGAATAAAGTTGCGGTATTGATGGGTGATTATCTGCTGTCCCGGGGACTGCTCCTCTCCCTCGACAGCAACGACTACTATATCCTGCATTCGACGTCCAATGCGGTGAAGCGGATGAGCGAAGGTGAGCTCCTGCAGATCCAGAAGAGCCGCCAGCTCAACATCGACGAAGAGACCTACCTGAAGATCATCAGCGACAAGACCGCCTCGCTTTTCGCAACCTGCACAGAGATCGGGGCGGCGAGCGCGACGCAGGACCACGCCAAGCGAATCCAGATGCGCGACTACGGTGAACACGTAGGGATCGCTTTCCAGATTCGCGATGATCTTTTGGATTATCTCGGCCGCCGAAGTGTGATC
>VGWB01000153.1 GCA_016873755.1 Ignavibacteria bacterium
CGGCTGATTCCTGACGGATTCTGGGTAGCAGGGGAGCCTCGCTTGCCGCGGAACCAGTGTCGGCAGCTGTTGGTGCTTCCTCCTTTGGCAAGAACTTCACGCCGAGCCATCGGAAGATATAGTCGCTGATGGATTTGGCGATCGGAATCTCCGGGTTGTTGGTGAACCCGGAAGGTTCATAACGAGCGTGGCTAAACTTGTCGACGAGCACTTTCAGCGGGACGCCGTACTGGAGGGCGATAGATATCGAAGTCGCGAAGGAGTCCATGAGGCCCGAGATTGTCGATCCTTCCTTCGACATTGTGATGAAGACCTCGCCCGGCATGCCGTCTTCGAACATACCGACGGTAATGTATCCCTCGTGTCCAGCAATGCTAAACTTGTGCGTGATCGATTGCCGCTCGTCGGGCAGCCGTCGCCGCATCGGGTGGGCCTTCGCATCCTTCTTCCTGTCGAGCGAGGTGCTGAGCGGCTGGGTCCGCTTGCAGCCGTCACGATACACCGCGATGGCTTTCAGGCCGAGCCTCCAGGCTTCGACATACGCTTGCTCGATCTCTTCAGCCGTGACTTCGTTGGGCATGTTCACTGTCTTCGAGATGGCGCCGGAGAGGAACGGCTGAACAGCCGCCATCATCTTGATGTGCCCCATGTGCTGAATAGAGCGCTGGCCATTTGCTGGCTTGAATGCACAATCGAAGACCGGGAGGTGTTCCTCATTGAGGTGGGGGGCTCCTTCGATTGTATCGTTTTTGTCGATGTAAGCGACGATATGTTCGACTTGCTCATCGTCATAGCCCAATTTCCGCAGTGCTTCGGGAACCGTTTGGTTCACGATCTTGAGGAGTCCACCTCCGACAAGCTTCTTGTATTTCACCAGCGCAATGTCTGGCTCCACGCCCGTCGTGTCGCAATCCATCATAAAGCCGATCGTTCCGGTCGGTGCAAGAACGGTAGCCTGCGAGTTACGGATACCGTACTGTTTGCCGAGGCGTACGACGTCCTTCCAGACATCGTTCGAAGCTTGCCACAGATCCGCCGGTACGTAATCGCGGTTGACCCGCTCCGCGTGTATGCCATGTTTCTGCATCACGTTGAGCATCGATTCACGGTTGATTGCAAAACCCTTGAACGGTCCGAGCTCTCTCGCAACTAGTGCGGACTGCCTGTAGGCTTCACCAGACATGAGAGAGGTGATGGCTGCCGCAAATGCCCGCCCTTCTTCACTGTCGTACGCAAGGCCCCGGGCCATCAGGAGTGCTCCAAGGTTGGCGTAGCCCAGACCCAACGGTCGATAATCGAAGCTCTTCTGAGTGATCGCATGCGTTGGATAGGTTGCATTGTCAACTTCGATTTCCATCGCGGTGATGGTCACTATCACAGCCCGGCGGAAGGCTTCGACATCAAACTCTCCATCTTCCCTTCGGAACTTCATCAGATTCAATGATGCGAGATTGCAGGCTGTGTCGTCAAGGAACATGTACTCGCTGCAAGGATTAGAGGCATTGATCGGGGCAGTATTCGGGCAGGTGTGCCAGCTGTTTACCGTGGTGTGGTACTGCATACCGGGATCGCCGCAAACCCATGCTGCTTCCGAGATCTGTCTTATCAGATCCCTCGCACGGTATTTTTCCACCTGCTTGCCGGTCGTGACTGCTTTGGTGATCCACTCCTTGTCTTCGATGACAGCCTTCATGAATTCGTCAGTCACACGCACGGAGTGATTGGCATTCTGGTATGCGATGGAGTCATAGGCCCCGCCGGTCACATTGAATCCACCGTCGTAGCCAGATTCGATGAGAGCCCAGGCTTTTTTCTCCTCACCAGCCTTGCAGTTGATGAATTCGACGATATCCGGATGATCCGCATTCAGGATTACCATCTTTGCTGCGCGGCGCGTTTTTCCTCCGGACTTGATAACACCGGCGAACGCGTCGTAGCCTTTCATGAATGAGACCGGACCCGAGGCCGTTCCACCGCCAGCCAGCGGTTCCTTGGAAGAGCGCAACGTCGACAGATTGGAGCCCGTGCCCGATCCGTACTTGAAAAGCATGCCCTCAGTCTTCGCAAGGTTGAGGATGGAGTCCATCGAGTCTTGCACGGAGTTAATGAAGCACGCGGAGCATTGTGGATGCTGTTCGTTGCCGACGTTGAACCACACGGGGCTGTTGAAAGCCATGTATTGGTTAACAAGCAGATAGACGAGCTCATCATAGAAGATATCGGCATCGTCTTGGCCGGCGAAGTAACCGTCTTCCAGTCCCCACTGATACATCGTCCGCGCAACGCGCTCGACGAGTTGCTTCACGCTGTGCTCGCGCGCGGGCGTACCAAGCCCTCCGTGAAAGTACTTCGAAACCACGACATTGGTGGCAGTCATCGACCACGATTTCGGGATCTCGACGTCCTTCTGCTCGAAAATCTTCTCACCCTTTTCGTTCGTGATCGTAGCAGTCCGTAGTTCCCACTCGATCTCGTCAAAAGGGTGGACCCCCGCCCGCGTAAAATAGCGTTCGAATTTCAGTCCCCGGATTTCGGAGGACGGTTCGGCTCGTTCCGATTCTGCGGGAGTCGAGACAGGTACCTTCTCAAGCATAAGGCTCTCCTTGCATGCAAAAGTGATTCGACATTATGGAAAGAAACCCTAGAGAAAAAGCTATCCTGTGACGGGCACACACCTGTCATTGAAAAACTACCATCAGGTTGTTGAGCGGGTACTCCCCTCTCGCTGGTGTGAACGCCCGTGGGGGGTGAGCATGAAGCTACCTCGTGGTCGGGCGTTTCGGGGGTAAAGAACAGGAAAACTTCTCTTCTATCGGCGCAACTTGGTGTCAATATAAGCGGTTGCAGTACCTTTGTCAAGTTAAAAGTTAGGGGAGAGGATTTTGCGATATAATTTAACTTGACATGACTTTCTGAAAACGACTCTGCACTCACGAATCTCTCACGAACTGAAGACACGACTTTTTTGTCGCTTCCGCGCCTATGGGGCCCGCTTCCAATCTACCTCTGAGTCTTCATCACAGTGAAGCGTACGAACATCGATGCCGACGGAGAAAGGCGAACCGTGTTTCCGCTTGCTTCTATACGAAGCATTCGCTTAATTTGTCCAGTTTTTCCATTAACAAATATTCATCTAGTTAAGGAGCTCACGTATGGCAGTTGCTGTTGACTTTTCGACCATCCCGGAAATGTTCGACAGAATTACCACGAAGTACGCGAATGAGCAGCGCCCAATGCTGATGCACAAGGTGGACAAGCGCTACCGCGGCATTTCCTTTACTGAGTACCGGCGTAAGGTCGAACTATTCGCTCTCGGTCTCGCATCACTTGGCGTGAAGAAAGATGACAAGGTGGCCATAATTTCGGAGAACAGGCCCGAGTGGATTGTTGCCGACATGGCCATCGTTTCGCTGGGCGCGATCGACGTCCCGATCTATCCAACGCTCACGCCAAAGCAGATCGAATACATTTTCAAGGACGCTGGAGTCAAGATTGCCGTCGTCTCGAACCCCCTCCAACTGAACAAGGTTTCGAAGATACGGTCCGAGCTCAAGAACTTCCAGCGGACCATTCTTATGAGTGAGAAAGGAGAACAGGACGACGGTGGAGTGTTGAGCTATTCTGAGATCTACGGGCTTGGCGAGCAATTCGAGAAGGGTCATCCGACGTATTTCCGCGAAAAGCTGGCCACTGCCAAACCCGAGGATATTCTCACGATTATCTATACCTCGGGCACGACTGGTAATCCGAAGGGGGTCATACTCACCCACGAGAACCTTGTCTCCAACATCAAATCTTCCGCCAGTACCATTCCGTTCACCTACGAGGATACACTGCTGTCATTCCTTCCCCTTTGCCACTCGTTCGAGCGGATGGCCGGGTACTACACAGCGATGGCTTGCGGCGCGACAGTAGCGTACGCGGAGAGTGCAGAAACAGTCCGTGACAATCTGCTTGAAGTGCGCCCGACCGTGGTCACCACGGTACCCCGGTTGTTTGAACGCATCTATACGAGGATCATGAAGCAGGTGGACGGAAGTCCTTCGCCTCGTCAGCGGATATTTCATTGGGCAGTTGGTGTTGGCAGGCAGTATGCGCGCGCGAGACATTCCGGCTTGATCTCCCCGATGTTGCGGGTCCAACACGCCCTGGCGGACAAGCTGGTGTTCTCAAAGCTGAAGCACCGGACGGGCGGTCGCATCCGGTTTTTTGTTTCCGGCGGGGCAGCACTCTCCAAGGAGTTGGGCGAGTTTTTCGAGGCCGTCGGCATCACGATCATCGAAGGATACGGATTGACGGAGACATCTCCGGTGCTGACAGCGAATCGCGTAGACGATTACAAGTTCGGCACAGTGGGAAAGCCCATTCCGGGCGTCGAAATCAAGATTGCCGATGATGGTGAAATCCTTGCGAAGGGGCCCAACATCATGAAGGGCTACTACAACAACCCGGAGGCGACGGCAGAGGTGATCGACGAGGACGGCTGGTTCCATACGGGGGATGTGGGGATGTTCGACCATCAAGGCCATCTCATGATCACAGACCGGAAAAAGCACCTGTTCGTCAGTTCCGGCGGCAAGAACATTGCTCCCCAGCCGATCGAGAACCTCTTCCTGCAAAGCAAGTACATTGATCAGTTTGTTCTGATCGGCGATGGTCGTATGTTCCTGTCGGCATTGATCATCCCGGAATTCGAAAACCTGAAAGACTTTGCAAAAAGTGTCGGAATATCTTTCTCGACGGATTCAGATCTCATACAGCTCAGCGATATCAGGAAGCTGTTTGAGAAAGAGATCCAGACGCTTCAGAAAGACCTTCCCACCTATGAGCGTGTGAGGCGGTTCGAGCTTCTCCCTCAACAATTGACGGTAGAGAACGGCGAGATCACACCAACTCTGAAGGTCAAGAGGAAGGTCGTCGAGCAGAAGTATGCCGGGCTGATCGAAAAGATGTATCAGGACATTACGTAGGTGAGCTGCGAGTCGATCGGTTCCTGCGGAGGAGCTCGAACATGTCAAGAAGGGCAAGCATTCTGCTTGCCCTTTGTTTTGGCGCGTACGCTCTAGTTCTCCGGCCTCTCCAGTTCGAGGGAGTGGGAGGGAAGGAATTTGCGAATGATGATCCGATCACTCACAACCCATGCATCGGGGAATCCCTGCTGAACAAGCATCCCGAGGCGCTGATTCGCGTCGGCACGTGTCCGGAAGTCGCCGAGTCGCACTTTGTAGACGGGGGGATCAAAGACAACGTAGACAGAATCCTCGGTGATTCTCTGAGCGGCGGTGATGCGCATTGCATTTGCTTCGTCGATGTTTGGCGTCGCGAAAATCTGGATCCGAAATCCTTGCAGCACCTCCATTTTCACCACGACGCTGTCCTGGTCCGACTCGGCTGTCCTCGGTCGGCGTTCCTGCTGGCGTGGCTTCTGCGCTTCTTCAATCTCTTCGTCGTAGTCCGACGGGTTGAAGCTCGCCTCGTAGTACGAGAGAGGGGCACGACGTGGGCCCTCTGTTGAATCATCTGTCCGGCGTTCCTCGCGAGCTTGCTCGTGCATAGCGCAGGAGGCCAGAAGGACAATTGCCGCGAATAGAGCCGGTGTTCGAAGGCGCTCGCTCATTTCGCTATGTAGTTGATCCAGCAGTCCGGATAGTCCTGAGGAAATTGCCCGAGCATGGCTTTTCTGAGAGAATCGGCTTGGGCACGCGTGTCGAATTTCCCCACTCGGACGCGATAGAGTCTGTCGAAGGGTTCGTAGTAATTGAAGATCGGAAGGTCAGCGAAGCGTTCCTTGGCGAGACGCTGTGCCTGGAGCGCGTACTTCGTTCGCGCGAACGCTCCGATCTGAACCGTGTAAGCGGGATTGGCGGGGCGTTCTATCGGTTTGATCTTTAGGGACGATGTTTTCGTTCTCCGGACAATCGAAGCGACGACGGTGTCTTGTCTTGACGTGAATCCGCCTCTCCTCACACGCAGCGAATCCGCTCGGTTGAGGCTGTCGAGGCGCGCAAGCATCCGGGCTGAATCCGGACTGATCTGGGTGGTAACGGGTGCTCCCGCGCGACTCCCGGTGCCCGCTTCTTCCGAGGAAACGCACGCTTCAAGCACAACGATCAGCGCCAGAGCGAACGCGAGAACTAGAGCAGTGACCTTCGACATTGGGGCACACTCGTTAGGGTGATGAAGGGGCAGGACCTTTCTGTCCTGCTACGATTTTCACGCTCGCGCTGGTGCCGAGTCGATTGGCACCGCTCGCGATCATCGCGCGCGCCTCTTCGTACGTTCGAATACCACCAGAGGCTTTCACTCCCATGGAGGGTCCGACAATTCTGCGCATCAGGGCAACGTCCTCGATCGTAGCCCCACCGCCACCGAATCCCGTCGATGTCTTGACGAAATCCGCCCCCGCCTGCTTGGCGAGCTGACAGGCTTTGGCCTTTTCATCCTCGGTGAGGAGCGAAGTCTCAAGAATCACTTTCGTAAGAGCCGCCGATCGTTTGGCAACGGTCACCACCGCACGGATCTCATCTTCAACAAAGCTGTGGTTACCCGATTTCAGCATGCCGACGTTGATCACCATGTCAATTTCCCGGGCGCCCTCCTGAATCGCCTGTTCCGCTTCAAAGGCCTTTGCTGCGGACGACGAGGCGCCGAGCGGAAATCCGACAACGGTGCAGACTTTTGAAGTGGTTCCGCGCAGGTGTTCGACACATGTTCTGACGTAGCACGGATTCACACAGACACTTGCGAAACGGTATTGCCTTGCCTCGTCGCACAATTGCTCAATCTGATCGATCGTCGCTTCGGGCTTGAGGAGCGTGTGGTCGATCATCGCGGCGAGGGACGCGTCGAAGTCGGCTGTTGTTTCCTGAACCGGGACTATGCTGCTCATAACCGTGGGAACTCGTGCTCATTCACTCGCTGACGAGGTGCCCGCAAGTATGCACAAAGGAAATATAGGAGAAAATCAAAGAGTTACAAGCCCATTCGTCACCGGAGCCGGTCAGATTGACCGGATGTCGAGAAGACGCTGCTCATCGAGCGCCTCATGGGTCTGGGACAGGGCTACGGGCGACATCGGGAAGGAAGTAGACGGACAGGAGTTGAACACCTTCCAGCCAATTCGATTCACCATCACTCGCGATTTCCCCGGTGATCAAGGCCGCAAGCGCGATGGCAATGACTTCGACAGGCGTGAAGACGAGGTTCATCGGCGCGGGTCCGACGACATAGCTGGCGAACACGAGAACCGGGGCAACGAACAGGGCGATCTGGATGGTGCTTGCCACAGCTATGCCCAGGCTGAGATCCATGCGATTCTTCACAGCCATGATCACCGCGGTCGTGTGCTCGGCGGCGTTTCCAATGATGGCGACGACGATAATTCCGATGAACACGCTGGTCATTCCGAGCGATTGCGCTGCGTATACTACAGATCCCGCGAGGATTTCGCTCATCCAGGCGACGAGGAGCATCGCACATCCCAGGACCGTGAAAGCCGTTGGCAACGACCATATTCGTCGATGATCTCCCGACTCCGCGTGACGATCAGTTGGTTCAGGCACAAACAATTGCTTGTGAGTATGGAGCGAGAAGACGAGGCTGAGGCCATAGGTAATGATCAGGACTGCCGCGATCTCCAGACTCAGATCCGCTTCGCGTGCAGCGTATATTGCCCACCCAGGTGATGATACGCGGCGGGGAGGATGAGGGCGATTGCTGCCAGTGTCAGCATCGTGGCCTGGACGCGCGCTCCACTCGGATTGAAGCGTTGGACCTTGTGGCGGACGCCGCCGAAGACAAACGCAGCTCCCAACACCAGCAGGATATTGCCGATAATGGATCCTGTGAGGGAAGCCTTGACAACATCATGCAGGCCCTCCCGCAAAGCCATGAGGGCAATGATGAGCTCGGCAGCGTTGCCGAACGTCGCATTGAGCAATCCGCCGATTGTCTCTCCGGTTCTCTCGGCGACGTGCTCCGTAGCCTTTCCCATCAGCCCTGCGAGTGGCACAATGGCCAAGCATGATGAAAAGAAGATCAGTGTGTGCAGCTCAGGCGAAAGATACTCGAACGCAACGGTGACCGGAAGGAAGACCAGGAGCCAGTTCAGTGAGGGCTTACGGAATGAAGACACGGAGATTCTTTGTGTGGTGCGTTTCTCGTTGTGGCCGATGATTCGGGCCTAGCTGTACAGTGGGCCGAAATTCTTGCAGGCTCTGAAATCGGCATCCTCCAGATCGCTGGACCCGAATGCCGTCCACGCAGACGGTCGGAAGATCATTTCCTCGGGCACGTTGTGCATGTGGACCGGTATACGCAGCATGGATGCAATCGTGATCAGTTCACTTCCGATGTGGCCGTAGCTCAGTGCGCAGTGGTTGGCGCCCCACGAGCTCATGACCGTGTAGACGTCGCGGAAGGGGCCGCTGGCCTGAAGTCGCGGTGCAAACCACGTCGTAGGCCACGTCGGATTCGTGCGTTGCTCGAGGATCTGATCGACTTT
>VGWB01000154.1 GCA_016873755.1 Ignavibacteria bacterium
ACGGCGTGAGTTCCAGAATCTGGGAATGACGAGCACGAAAGAGAGGAACGGCGTGTTGCTCTTCCTTCTGCTGGAAGACCGCGAGCTCCAGATTTTCGCCGACGATGGCGTTCACCAGAAAGTAGGAAGGGGACCCTGGCAGCACATCGCCGATGCTATGATCTCCCGCTTTTCGAAAAGCGAATTCAGAGACGGTCTCATCGAGGCTGTCAGAAGCGTCGGCTCGCTTCTCGCTCAACACTTCCCGCACAAGCCGGACGACACCAACGAACTTCCGAATGAAGTGCGCCTCAGCTAGGACCCGCAGGGTTCTCGTGTCGTTCGTAATTCCCCCATTCAAGAGGTAACCGCACATGAAATTCAAAGCTGCAGTGGCACAGATAGACTCCAGGGTCGGTAATCTGCGCCTCAATGTTGAGCATCACCTAGAACATGTTGACGCTGCGATCAAGGCCGGTGCCAACTTGATTCTCTTTCCCGAGCCTAGCCTGACAGGATATACGCTGCGCGACCTCGCGTGGGATGTAGCAATCAACCCTTATGCCCATCCTGTCCTCGACCCACTCCGGCAACGAAGCACCGATATCTCGATCGTCGCGGGGCTTGTGGAGAGTGGGGCAGATCATGGCATCTACAATGCGGCCGTCCTCTTGGAAGACGGTGAGGTGAAGCATATCCATCGCAAGATCTACCCGCCGACCTACGTGATGTTCGAGGAAGGGCGATACTTTGGCGCCGGACGAGCTCTGCGCGCTGTAGATTCGAAGCTGGGCCGATTGGGTTTGCTCATTTGTGAAGAGGTGTGGCACCTCTCATTGCCGTACTTGCTTGCATATGATGGAGCTGAGGCAATTCTCGTGTTGACCGCGAGTCCTTCGCGCATCGCGGGAACAGAAACTGAGCTCCAGCACGCGAAGACCAACCACGAGCAACACAGGGTGTATGCGAGACTTCTCAGCAGTTACTTTCTGTTCTGCAATCGGGTCGGCTTCGAAGATGGCGTGAATTTCTGGGGAGGATCGGCGATTACCAACCCCTGCGGCGAGATGGCCGCAGTGGCAAAGTACTTCGCTGAGGACATGATTTTCGGCCAGATCGAGTCGTTGGAGGTGCAACGTGCGAGGAGATTCTCGCGACACTTCCTGGACGAGGATCTCGATCTCGTCAGGCGCACGCTGGGGCGAATCGCCGAATCTTGGCAAGGTCTGACTCCGGTAAATCCTGAGAGCAGAAAGACTGATCATCCTTTGTTCTGACAGACGTCGCGAGCTTGAGGTCATCGGACCGTATCACCCTGTTCCACAGCGCAATGTTCTCCGCAACATGCCTATCTCGATGTGACCACACGGGGGATCGTCGGAGTGGGCAAGGCCTTCCCTCACAGAATCATTGAATCTGCGCCATTTTTTCTTTAGATTGATCAACATTCATGAGGTGCAGGCAAGGCACAGTGTCATTTGAGTATTGGAGGACGTGAGTATGAACACGATGAAGACCGTTGGGCTCATGGTGTTGATGATGGGCCTCTTGATGCTGGTTGGTCAGTGGTTGGGCCAGGAACAAGGGCTCATTTTAGCATTCGGAGTGTCTCTCCTGCTTAACTTAGGCATGTATTGGTTTTCCGACAAGATCGTCCTGATGAGTTACAGGGCGCGCGAAATCTCCGAAAACGATGCTCCTCAGCTGCATATGCTCATCCGGAGGTTGGCACAGCAGGCAGAGCTTCCGATGCCGAAAGTGTATCTCATCCCCAGCCAGACGCCGAACGCCTTTGCGACCGGCAGAAATCCCAATCGTTCAGCAGTTGCGGTCACGGAGGGTATTCTTCGGATCTTGAGCCAAGATGAATTGGAGGGCGTGCTTGCGCACGAGCTGGCTCACGTCAAACATCGCGATATTCTCACCGGGACTCTCGTCGCGGCCATGGCGGGGACGGTGACGTTTCTGGCACGAATGGCGATGTATGCATCGTTCTTCGGCAGCAGGGATCGCGAGGGTTCAAATCCTCTGGCTGAGCTTCTGCTGCTGATCCTGGCGCCGATCGCCGCGATGATGATCCAGTTTGCCATCTCTCGGTCTCGCGAGTTTGCCGCCGACGCAGGCGGTGCAAGGATCAGCAAGAAACCGCTGGGTCTTGCAAGTGCCCTGCGTAAACTCGAGGCGGGTGTCGAGCGGTATCCGATGGAGAATGCGGGGACCGCGACTGCTCACCTTTTCATCGTGAGTCCGCTGCGCGGCGGCGGCATGCTGAAGTTGTTCTCAACTCACCCGCCCACCAAGGAGCGGATTGCCAGATTGGAGCAGTTGGCTCTGCAAGGCGTTGCCTGAAGGGCTTCCGAGTATTCTTGATCAATCATGACAGCGCCGCAACAGCCGCTTACGTATCAAGAATCCGCGCCGATGGCCGACAGAGAGAATCCCTCTGAATCGATGATGGAGCGTTTCGACATCGCTGCTTACATTCCCGCGGACGCTGGCGGGCCCCGTGTTTCCTATTTCGAGTGGATCCAGAATCGCGTAGGCCATTATTGGTCGCTTGATCGAGCGAACAGCGGTTTCGAACGCATAATGAGAGAAGCAATTGCAGCAGTCTGCGCAGCGGCGGTGGAACACAAGATATCCTTGCGGATTGGGGGCTATGTTCTCGCTATCGACAGGGTGGCGCGAACGCTGAAACTGCGCGGCAGATACGGCTAGGACAAATCGTGAAACGTGTTTTTGTCAGGCTTATCGTTCTCGGGGGGCTCACGGCCGCAGGATGGAATTCAACGTATACCCAATCCGCGGAAATGAGCGCAATGATGGTGCTGAGATCACAGGCGAGGAGCATTGCCGAAGAGGTAGTCACCGAGATCAGAGCACGTCTTCCGGATACGTCGGCTGTCGGCCTGAATGTTGCGGCGAGGTTGGAACCGATGATTGTCGAGAACGGATTCTTGGACGTCCTGAACAGCGCGGGTTTCAAACCGTGGCTTGTGCCTCGCGGAGAAACGGACGGATCACTCGTTCAAGTGAACGTCCTTCACCAGATGGTTCGTTACTCAGCAGTACCTTCCGGTCTATTCGAGCGCGTCGTCCAAACAACACTCGAGGCTCGTTTCCGGGATTCGTCGGCGGGCGAAGTGATCTACCTCGGCAATTATCAACGCTCACGTGTTGACACGGTCTTGCAGCGTGAAGATCCTCTCATCCGCAAATCCCAGGGACGACCAGGGGAATTTGAAGAGCTCTCGTTCTTTGAGAAAGTAGCCGGCCCGGTTCTCATGATCACCGGTGCCTTCTTGATCGTGTACTTATTCTTCACGGTGAGGAATTGAGGGGAAGACAACGGTTATGGCGCATCGTCCTCGCATGTGTCGTCCCGATCGGGCTTCGAGCACAAGATCGCGGGGTTGATCGGTACGTTTCCTTCCTCGCGTTCGGGGATGTCAATGTCGGGCGGACGGTCGGGCAGAAGCTGTTTGAGGGAGACGTGGAGTACCCGTTCGAGTTGGTACGGGACACCCTCTCGCGTGCGGATGTTGTCTTCGTGAACCTCGAGAGCCAGCTCACCGATCAGAGTGGGGAGACGCAGCATCCGAGATTCAATTTGATTTTCTGCGGACCCCCGGAGGGTGCAATTGCCCTGAGGGAAGCCAACATCTCGGTCGTCTCGACCGCGAACAACCATGCGTACGACTACGGCCTCAAAGGATTGCATGAAACTATCGAGAGTCTTCGTGCGGTTGGCATAACGTGGACCGGAACTTCGCAGGATTCTGTGGATCTCATTCCACCTGCTGTTGTCGTCGTTGACGGCGTGAAGATCGGGTTTGTTGGTTATACGCACTTTGTGAATCTAAAGGGGTCGTGGCAGGGGCGGATTGCCGTGTTCGATGAGCGAAAGGTGCGGCAAGCTCTGACGGAGCTGCGTGGCACTGTCGATTTCATCGTCGCCAGCTATCACGGCGGTGCGGAATACGTGGAACGTCCGCCTGCCCGTATACGTCAACACATGAGGATCCTTATCGACGCGGGGGCCGACGTTGTGATCGGGCATCACCCGCACTATGTTCAAGGGATAGAAGAGTACCGGGGGAAGTTAATTTTCTACTCGTTGGGAAATTTTGTCTTTCACCAGCCGCAACGAGAATGGGCACAGAAGGGGATCGGGGTAGAATTGAAGCTGGCGAGACGTGCCAAGGGGGTGTCCCTCGAGCAGGTGAGGTTGCTTCCGGTTCGAGCGGGACTGCAGCCCTCATTTTCACTGACGGTCGCGGAAACCCGTGCGCTGTTTGAACGCGTCCGCAAACTCTCGAATGTAAACTTGCAGGAGGCGGATGGGAGGTGGTATGTTCGCTGTGATGAGAAGAAAAGTGGCGACTAGCTGCGGGATCTGCGTTACTCTTGGCTTGGCAATCGGGCTCGTGTCCAGTGCACTGCTCGTTCAAGGATGTGGCTCGAGCGAGGAATTGACGCAAATGCCGGTCGAGCAGCGCTTCGAGCTCGCGATGAAGAAGTTCCAGGATGAGGACTACCTGGATGCGCGTGAGGATTTTCGAGTTGTTACGCTTCAGTTCCAGGGCAGCGCGCTGGCTGATGATGCTCAGTTCTATTTCGCGGAATGCTACTTTCGACGGGAAGAGTTTGCACTCGCTGCGTATGAGTATGACTTGCTGGTGAGGGCGATGCCGACGAGCGAATACGTCGCACGCGCGCGATACCAACGGGCCATGTGTTCCTACAAGGCGTCGCGGCCGTACTATCTTGATCAACAGGAAACGAGGCGGGCAGTTGACGAGTTTCAGACATTCATCGAGTATCACCCGACGGATTCGCTCGTGCTCGATGCAGAAGCCAGGATAGCCGAGCTGAATGCCAAGCTTGCACGGAAAGAGTATGAGAACGGTACTACGTATATGCGCATGGAATACTACCGTGCAGCGGTCAATTCGTTTGACCAGGTACTGGAGAAATTCCATGACACGCCGTACGCTGAGGAGGCACAATTGAAGAAAGTCGAGGCGCTCATCCTTCGCGATCGGCACGGTGAAGCCAAGGCCGAGCTCGACCGTTTTTTCTCACGATATCCGAACAGCCGGTTCAAGAGCGACGCGGAGAAACTTCGGAAAGAGATCGAAGACAAACTGTCGAAGGGTGGTTCAAGCGCGAACCACCTGAAGCTTGTTGCCCCCGGCGGGCCACATACCCAAGCCCTGGAGGCGCGTTAGATGGCGAGGCCCCGGATGCTCACGGTTTCTGATTCCGAAGTGCAGATGGTACAATTGGTGCTGCCCACTGACACGAACCGGCTTGGAAACTTGCTGGGCGGGCGTTTGATGGAATGGATCGATATCGCTGCCGCCATTGCTGCCTCACGTCATACACATCGTGTGTGTGTTACGGCTTCGGTTGACGAGCTCAATTTTCATCACCCGATCTCTCAAGGGGATGTCGTAATCCTTCAGGCCTCCGTCAATCGTGTGTTCAGGACTTCGCTTGAGGTAGGGGTGCGAGTCAGCAGAGAAAATCTGCTTACGGGAGATCGCCTTTATACAAATGCAGCATATCTAACATTTGTCGCCATCGACGACGACGGTAAACCGGTTCCCGCGCCGCCGATCAGGCCCGTGACGAAAGAGCAAAAACGCCGCTTTGCCGATGCTGCGCGACGACGCAGGCTGCGCTTGGTCCATCGTAAACGGGCGTAGAAGGTCTCTCTACGGACAACCAAGGAAAACGTAGCAGCTGCCAAAACTGCAAGCTTCCGTGTCGCACTATTCTGAATCCCCTCATCGCTCGTTGCATTTTTCTGCTACTGCAGTAGTCTCATTCTGGCTCACGCTCATTCAGCCGTTTGCCCTAGGCCAGGAAACAGCCTTCGGCCTCTTCCGATCTATTCCGACACCCGGCCGTTTCCGTGCGATGTCCCTGGCCTCTCACCGGGAAGCTATGAAGACGGTGTTTCTGTGGAACCCGGGGGAGAACCGGCTGGTGTCCATAAGAGTGGACTCTTCTTGGAATAGATTTACCGCGCGGGAGCACCATGTCGATGAACCGATCGACAATTTCCTCGTAACGGATCTGGCACAGGGCCGTCCCGCGGGGGGTGTCATCGTTACGAGGAGCGCGAGACGCCTTTCCTTTGTTGCAGACCTCGACGCGGATACGTTGCGGACCATCGCATCGCTCGCTCTTCCTGTTACCCCCACAGGCATTGCCGTGGCAGACGTCAACAATGACCGTCGGGCCGACCTGCTTGTGTACGACCGTGATAATCCAGGTATCATCCCCTACATGAATGAAGGAAGCTTTCGCTTTCGCCAGGGCAGAATCATCAATCCCGACAATGCTGTCAGCGCCTTGGTTCCGGTACACCTCAACAACGATAACCTGATCGATGTCGTTCTCTACGATTGGGTGAGAAGCGAAATCCATCTCGTCTACGGCATTGGTCAGGGGATGTTCCTGGATCAGGCGACGCTTCCGGTTGAAGGTGATCTGATGCACCTTGCTGCGGCCGCGATGACACCATCAGGATCACTGGATCTCATTCTATCCACTCAACGACCAAGTTCGCTGCAGATCTGGGAAGGAAACGGTCTTGGCGACTTCAATCCACGCATTCGAATGACCGAAAAGGAGCCTCTCGCCTCTTTCGCCATCGCCGATCTGAATCATGACGGATATAACGACATCGCGGGCTTGACAAAGCCGACGAAGCTGGTGGTGTACCTTTCCGCCGGAATGGAGGCACTGCCTGAGCATCTTGAGTTCTCTGCAGGAGAGGGGGGTGAACAGGTCTTGCTCGTTGACGTTGACGGCGACGATTTCTGCGATGCGCTGGTTCTCGATGGAGAAAAGCAACAACTGTTGACCTACCACAATGCACGAGCATCTTTCGCTCTGACGGATTCGCTGGAGTACGTCACAGGTCTTCGACCGGCAGGCGTCTGGATCGAGGACGTCAACGGCGATGGAATGAACGACATTGCCCTGGTCAACAGCGGAAGCAACTCGCTCTCCCTGTTGAGCAATAACGGCGGTGAAGGGATGTTTGGTCAGGCGAACTACTCAGTCGCGGTTGAGCCACAATATCTTGCCCTACATTCCCGAAGGGTCTCTACTGCTCGGTTCATTCTCTCATATCCCCGGTCGAACCAGGTATCGTTTCTCACGATCGACTTCCGCGAGCGAGCCTTCACGAACGCCATCATTCCTGTGGCCGGAGAGACAGAATTTCTCGCCTGGGGCGGTGTGGATCGCGACCTGGTTGACTTCTTCTGCTTCAATTGGGCATCGAGCAACGGAACGCCATCGCTTACGTTGTTCCAACAAATCGGTCCTCAAACATTTATCGAGAAGAGTTTTCGCCTGAACATTCCCAACGCCCTGTTGGGGGCAGCCGTTGGCGATGTGAACGGAGATCTCCTACCCGATGTAGCGTACGTCTATCGAAACAATACAACCGGCAAATACGAATTTGCGACGTCACTCGGGGACAGTGTTTCCTCTTTCAGGCAGAAGACCTCTTCCTACGAGCTGCCCGAGAAGTTGATTGAGAAGAGCTATATCTGGATCGCGGACGTGAATCGTGATACTGTTCCGGACGTTGTCTTCATCTTCCCAAAGGTTGAGCAGATTCTGAAAGTATCGGCAGGTAAAGGGGACGGCTCGTTTGCGCCGCCTGATACAATTGCATTCGGGGTGAGCATCAGGGACCGGGAACAGCTCCGGCTTGTCGATTTCGATGGAGATGGGCTGCTCGATATCGTCTTGAACGATCTGAACAGCCGATCGGTGGGATGGCTCAGGGGGAATGGAGACGGCCGATTCAGCAAGTATCGCCCACTTGTTGGGGCCCGGCAGATCGGACATTTCGCCGTAGGAGACCTGAACAACGACGGCGTCCCCGATCTCGCGATCGTATTGACGAACAAAGGAACGATCATGATGTATGACGGAAGACTCCTTCGAGGTTCTGCTGGTGATGGTCTCCGCTAGAATCCTCGTTGCGATATTCTCTCTTGCTGCTCTCATCGGCTCGCTGCAAGCGCAGCCCTCAGAGAGAAGGCTTCTCGGCCCGAAATCGGTGATTGGGCAGTTCGATCGCGAGCTGCGGCTCGAGGGGGGGTCTGAGAGTGTGAAATGTGGAACCGCTCTCGTGGCCCTTGTCCACATGCGCTGGAAGGAGCTTCCGCTTCAGGCTAAGGTAGCCATCGCGCAGGCACTTCAACGGCCGGGGAAGCAGAAATCGCGGTTGAGCCCCTCCAAGCGATTCCGCATTCATTATGATACGACCGGCATTCACGCCCCCGCGCTCATCTCTCCAGGAGCTGCTCCTGAGCGTCTTCCCAACACCGTGGAGCAGTATATCGATTCGGTAGCGGCAATATTCGACTTCTGCCTGCACT
>VGWB01000155.1 GCA_016873755.1 Ignavibacteria bacterium
GTCCCGTAATCCTCCGTTGCGTATTCGATCGTGAAGTAGCCGGAGTTCGTGAAGTCCTGCACGAGGGTCCTGCTCGCCTGCGTCTTGTCAAGGTCACACAGAACCATGGAGATGTTCTTGACATCAAGTGAAGCTGCGAATCCCAGCAACGTTAGCTGGATGACGGGAGCGACAAAGACAATCGGCAGCAGCCGCGGGTCTTTGAAGAGCTGACCAAATTCTTTCTTCAATAAGGCAACAATGCGTTGCACACTCATGGTTTTAGCCGACCGTTCTTCTGAATCGAAGCGTACTTATCGTGATGAGCACCGTAGCAAAGATGGCCAGATAGACAAGCTGTTCCCAGAACGCCGCCACCCCCACGCCCTTGAGCACAATGCTGCGCAGGATGACGAGATAGAACTTCGCCGGGGTGACGTTGGAGAGCGCCTGGAGCCACCAGGGCATGCTTCGTATCGGGAACACGAAACCGGACAAGATGATCGTCGGGAGCATAGAAACGACCGCTGCAACCTGAAAGGCGACCTGCTGGCTGTCCGAGATCGTCGAAACGACGAGCCCGATGCTGAGAGCGGCGACCACAAACAACAGCGTCGCGCCGAAGAGGTGAATGATGCTCCCTTTGATCACAACATCGAACATCAGATACGCCGCCAGAAGCACCAGTGCCGCAGCCACCAATGAAATGAGGGCGTACGGAATGAGCTTGCCGATGATGAACTCGAGGGAATGAACCGGTGAGACATTGACCTGCTCAATCGTGTTGCGCTCCTTTTCCCGGACAATCGACAATGATGTCGCAATGACTCCGGTGATCGCAAGGATGAAGGCGATAAGACCCGGCACAAGGAATTTTGCGCTCTTGAGCTCCGGGTTGTACCAGATCCGCCCCTCGTATCGGATCGGGATGTAGCTGCCTCGCCCGATCTTGGTAAGGTTGCTTAGGATGATCTTCTGAGAGTATTGCAGCGTCACAGCCTGGGCGTAGCCGACAATGGTCGTTGCCGCACTGGCATCCATTCCATCCACGAGGACCTGGACGGTGGCTCGCTCATTCGCCAGGAGGCGCGAGGAGAAGTCTCGCGGCACAACGATAACAACGCGAACCTCGCCATCGTCGAGCAGCCGGGTCGCCTCATCAGAAGTCTTCAGATCCTGCACATAATCGAAGTAACCCGATGTGACAAACGCGTCGATGAAGTCACGCGAGCGCACACCTTTGTCCAGATCCACGACGGCAGCGTTGATGTGCGTGACATCAAAATTCAGGGCGTATCCGTTGAGAAGCAACAGCCCGGCGGGAACGAGCGTTAGCACCGACAGGACGCGCCTGTCCCTTCTGATATGCCTGAGTTCCTTCTTGATGATGGTCAAGATTCGCCGAATCATCGCTGCTGCCGTCACGCGGCCCTCTTTGCTTCCTGGTCAAGCAGGTAGATGAACACGTCCTCCAGGGAGGGGACGATTCTCTCCATAGTCTGGAGCTTGATATTGTTTTCCTGCAGAAGGCGCCGGATGGCTCCCCGGCCTGCACGCTCTTCCTGAACGCTGACATGCAGACGCGTTCCGAAGACCGACGTTTCGATCGCCCAAGGATTATGCTCGATTAACGACATCGCTTCAATGACATTCGAACACTGGACTTCAAGAATGGGCGTCCGGATGTGCTCCCGTTTCAGTTCCTTTGGACTCCCGCCGGCGATGATTCTACCGGCGTTAATGAGAATGATGTCGTTGCAGTATTCCGCCTCTTCCAGATAATGAGTCGTCACCAACACCGTAACCCCCTCCGCTGAAAGATCATTGATCAGTTCCCAGAACCTCCTGCGCATCAACGGATCGACTCCGCTCGTCGGTTCATCCAGAAACACGATCCGGGGCCGATGCAACACAGCGCAGCCGAGCGCGAGCCGCTGCTTCCAGCCGCCGGCAAGCGTGCCTGTGATACTCTTCTCACGACCCCGCAGATTGGCGATTTCCAGTACCCAGTCCTTCCGCTGCGCGATTTCTCCGTTTGTCAGCCCGTAGACTCTGCCGTAGAAATTGATGTTCTCTTCAACGGTAAGGTCTTCGTACAGGGAGAATCGCTGAGACATATAGCCGATGTTTTCCTTGACTCTTTCGGGCTCCTTGTTGATATCGTAACCGCCGACCCGCGCGGTTCCTTCTGTCGACTGCAGCAGCCCACACAACATGCGAATCGTCGTCGATTTCCCGGCACCATTGGCCCCGAGGAAACCGAAGATCTCCCCCCGCTTCACTTCGAAGTCAATATGGTCGACAGCGCAAAACTTGCCGAAACACTTCGTGAGGTTTTCGACTTCGATCGCGTTCATGGCTTATCTGCACCTGGTGGCCGGAGCAAGTGCGAACACACCCTACCGTTTCTGGCCGATCGCTTTCTCAAGGCTTGCCTCCGCGAGCTCATACTCAACGAGGGCTTGCGTCAGTTGAACCTTTGCCTGCAGCAACGCTACTTCGGCATCCAGAAGCTCGGAGTTCGTGGTCAGTCCCGCCTTGAACTTCTCGGCGGTACCCCGGTAGTTTTCGCTCGCTTGTTCGACACCCAACTCGGCGAGGCTGATGCGCCGCTTCGCCTGGTTGAAGGTGAAATAGCTTTGAGTTACTTCAAGCGTGATCCTGTCTTTGAGGGTCGCCAAGGCGTCTTTCGTTTGTTCGTGCTGCGCTTTCGCGGCGTTCGTCTGATGGAGAGACGTCAGGTTGTTCCAAAGATCGAATTGAAGTGAGATCCCGATATCCCAGGTGTCCCTGAACTCATCCTTTGCGGGGAAGATCCTCGGGTTCGGTCTCGCGTAGTAGTAATTCCCCGTCACGTACAGTTGAGGGAGCCAGCTCCCTTGCGCGGCCGTGACGCTCGCATCCGTCGCTTTGAGGCGCCATTCCATGCCGGCGAGCTCAGGACGTTGGGAAAACGCTGTCCCGACGAGGCTCTCCACATCGGGGAAGTCCCTCGTCGTCGGTGTCAGGGAGGACTTGATCGTTATTTCGGAGTCGAGCGGAAGGCCGATCGTCGAATTGAATCCCAGCATGGCTATACGGACAGAGTTCCCGGCATCGCTTTGAATGATTCGTGCGCTCGAGAGCTGGACCTGCACTTTCATGACATCGTTCTTCGTTGCCATTCCCTGCGTGAGGAGGTTTTCAATGTCGGCGAGATGAGCTTGGATTCTGCTCACGTTCTCATCGGCGAGGCGTTTCATCTCTTTCGCACGATAGACACCCCAGTAGGCTGCCTTGATGTTGTAGATAAGCTCCCCTCTCTCCTTCGCAAGGTCGTGGAAAGCAGCTTCGGCCTGGTAGGATGCATTGTCGGCCGCGGCCTGCAACTTCCAGCCAGTGAAAAGCGGCTGTTGCAGCGTCGCACGCGCACTGTATGTATTGAGGACGACGGGAAACGTTACCAGGTTCCCAGGGAGGGGGATCTTGAACTCGGGGACTGAGCTGAGCTTCTGGTAGGCCCCCTGCACGCGCACTGAAGGATAAAGGGACGCGGCAACTTCACTTGCCTTTGCGTCAGCATATTCGGCCCTCATCCGGGATCCGTGGAGAGCCTTGCTGTTCTCGAGCCCGATCCGGATGCTCTCCTCAACGGTAAGGCTCCACTCCTGCGACCGGAGACCGGCTTGAGCAACTAGTATCAGAAGGGCAACGGGAATCACCTTCCATCGCGTATTCATGATTTCGACGTAACCTCGCTTTCCTCTACCACAGGTCTCTGAGACAGGAGTGAGATGAACACGTTTTCGAGAGAGGGAGTTACGACTCTCCAGTCGAATACCTTGATTGAATTCTGCTTAAGTGCAGCAAGCGCATTTCTCATGTCGCGACTCTCGTTCTGAACAACGAGATGCAGGCGATCGCCGAAGGCCTGCACCTCGCGCAACGTTTCAATAGATTTCAGCACGCCGAAGGATTTCCTGATGTCTTCACAAATGAGCTCGATGGAAACCCCCTGCACCAGATTCTTTAGATTTTGCGGGGCATCTGCCACAAGGATCCTGCCGTTGTCCATCAAAGCCACCCGGGAGCACCGCTCGGCCTCATCGAGGTACGGCGTTGTCATCAGTATCGTAATCCCCTCCTTGAGGAGTCCGGAGAGGATTTTCCAGAAATCCCGCCGGGAAACAGGATCAACCCCGGCTGTCGGTTCGTCAAGCAGAATGAGCTCTGGAGTGTGAATGAGGGTGCACGCGAGAGCCAGTTTCTGCCTCATGCCTCCGGACAACCTGTCAGCCAACCGATCCCGGAACGCTGTCAGCCGCGTGAACTCCAGAAGCTCGCTGCGGCGCCGCTCGTAGTTGCGGACGTTGTGGATTTCTGCAAAGAACTCGATGTTTTCATCAACCGTGAGGTCTCCGTACAGACTGAATTTCTGCGAGAGATAGCCGATACGCTTTTTGACTTCTCCTGCCTGCTTCTGAACATCGTACCCGCAAACGATCAGCTCTCCCGACGTTGCCGGGATGATTCCACACAACATGCGGATCGTTGTGGTCTTCCCGGCTCCGTCGGGTCCCACCAGAGCGAACATCTCCCCCTTTTGAATAGTGAGTGAGACGTTCTCCACAGCAACGTGGTGATCGAATCGCTTCGATACCGAGCGCAACTCGATGGCGTTCAACGTAACGATCCTTTCTAGCGAAGATAGGCGTCAGCCGGCATACCGGCTTTGAGGATGCCCTCGATATTCTCCACTTCCAGCTTGACACCGAAAACGAGCTTGGTGCGATCTTCTTTCGTCTGGACATTCTTCGGCGTAAATTCAGCAATAGGAGATATGTAGATGACCTTGCCGGGAAACGCCCTATCCGGGTACGTGTCGATAACGACATCCGCTTCCCCGCCCAGCCTAACCTTACCGAGCTCCTTTTCGTTGACGTAAATCATAAGGTCAAGCCTCTCCAGGCGCGCGATGGTCGCGACGACAGCACCCAGACCGATGAGCTCCCCCTCCTCAAGCGGCCTCTGGGTAACTGTGCCGGACACAGGCGCGACTATCGTCGCATCCGAAAGGTGCTTCCGCAGCAAGTCCGCCGCTGCCTTCGCCTGGTTGAGCCGTGCACGCGCCGCCGCCAGCTCTTCCGGTCGCGCAAAACGCTGCAATTTTTGAAGATTCTGTTTCGCCGAATTAAGCTGTGCCGCCGCGACCGTGTATCGCGACTCTGCTTCGTCAAACTGACGCTGCGTGACGGTGTTCGTCGCAAGCAACTCCTTCATCCTCATGTAGTCCTCGCTCGCCATCTTGTTGGACGCCTCCGCTTGGCGGAGAGCCTCCTCTGCCATGCGAAGATCTTCCGCACGCGCACCCTTGAGCAGCAGAGCGTATTGTGCCTCGGCTATTTCGACGCCCGCCTGCGCTTGCTTCCATTGCAGTTCAAGCGTCGAACGGTCGAGAGTAACGAGAGTATCACCTGACGTGACCTGCTGACCTTCCTGGAAATGAACCTGCTGAATCTGACCTGGGACTTTGGCACTGACTCTTACCTCAGTTGCTTCGAGTGTGCCGCTGGCTTCAATGACGCCCTTCCGGCTGTCGCCACAGCCCAGCAGGATGAGAATCATCAGCGAGGAGCTGATGCAGATTTTTGAGTTCATGTTGACCTTTTCATCAGATGAGTGCACTAGACCTGTTTGTCAAGTACCTTGAGACCTTTTCTCGCGTCGTCGCTGAAAGACCCCGCAAAGATGACCTGAAAGATGGTACGATACGCCTCCTCGGCAGAGAAGGAGCTCTGCATCAACACTTCCGGATTCAAAATGCCCTGGACCGCGCTGATGATCATCTGGATGAGGACCTGGTCGTCGACCTCGTTCCTCAGGATGCCCTCCGCCCGAGCTTGCCGCACCATGGCGACGAGTTTGTCGAGAATCATCTCCCGTCGAAAGCGTTCGAGTTCCCGCCAGATTGATGGCGTGGATCGCTGCATGTCAACGACGATCTCCCGGCTTATCCTGCCGATCTGCCTTCCGATCACGATCATCGTCTCTGCCAGCTTTTCTGCGGAGGGCTTGTCTGACGAGCGGATGTGTTCCAGGGCCTCCTGAACATTGCGCATGGTCATGTGCACGGAAGCACGGAGAAGCTCCTCTTTGCTCGGATAGAATTTGTAAATAGTCTTCTTGCTGATGCCCAATCCGGCCGCGATCTCATCCACCGTCACCTTGCTGAATCCCATCCCCATGAACTTCTCCCGGGCGTATTGCAGGATTCTCTCTCGCGTGTCGAAATCGCTAGCCACTGATTGATCCCTGGAAACTCAAATGGTATTTACAGTTTGCAAGACCAGAAGTCATTTCGTATTGAGCTAGCTGATTTGTTACAATCAGGGATTTAGGAAACGACTATCGTATCTTTGGTTTCCATAATACAGGTTTTCACCCGCACTGTCAAGGGAAATCTTTGCGGGGCTCTATCCCCCCCGAAAAGTGCCTTCTTCCGCCTTTCAGGGGATTCTGCTCAACGCACGTCCGGCTCAGCAGCAGTTTGGAGCGCCGATCGCCAACAAATGCAGAGGCGATCAGAGCACCTGAGGCTAACGCCTCGAACACACCTGGATTAGCCTTGTGTCAGGGAAGGGTGATTGACTTGTACCTACGCATGCAAAGCAGCCTCAAGGGTGAGAATCGTGTCGGTACGCGGGAGCGGCAGCGGGTTGGATGAGGATTCTGCTCTGCTTAGGGGCGGTCCAGTTGCTTCTTGAGCTCCAGCAACTTCTGGAGAGCCTCGATCGGCGTCATCTTGTCGATGTCCAGCTTGCGGATCTCTTCCCTCAGACGATCATCTTTCATCTCGAACAGCGTCATCTGGATGTCGGGCGGCGGGATCCTTCCCCTAATTTTCTTTCCACTGGAATAGACGTTCAGCTCGGAGTCCTCAAGGTTTTTCAGGATATTCTTCGCCCGGTCCGTTACCTCGTCGGGCAGACCGGCCATCTGCGCCACCTGGATGCCGTACGAGTGATCGGCGAAACCGGGAACAACCTTGTGCAAGAAGATGACCTTGTCGCCATACTCCCGCACGTCAACTTTGTAGTTCTTGACTCGTGGAAAGATTTCAGCAAGCTCGTTGAGCTCGTGATAGTGCGTCGCAAAGAGAGTCTTCGCACCGATGCGGGCATGCAAGTATTCCGTCAATGCCCACGCAATGCTGATACCGTCGAATGTGCTGGTCCCCCGTCCAATCTCATCCAAAAGGATCAGGCTTCGCAGGGAGGCGGTATTGACGATGTTGGCGGCCTCGTGCATCTCCACCAGAAACGTGCTCTCGCCCAACGCAATGTTATCGCTCGCACCCACCCTCGTATAGATTCGATCCAACAACCCTATTCGTGCTTCCGATGCCGGAACAAAGCTCCCCATCTGCGCGAGCAACGCTATCAACCCCACCTGCCGCAGGTAGCTCGACTTGCCGCTCATGTTCGGACCTGTAACAATCAGGATCTGGTCCTGCTCAGTGTCCATCAGCACGCTGTTTGGTGTGTACCTTTCGCCCGGTGGCAGGAGCCGCTCGATGACAGGGTGGCGGCCATCTTTGATTTCCAGACGCAGGGATTCATCGATATCCGGACAGACATACCTGTTCTCAACTGCCACATCGGCAAGCGAGACGTAGCAATCAAGCGTCGCCAGAGCGTTGGCATTCTCCAGGATCGATGCTGATTCATCGGCGACAGCCATCCGGACGTCATTAAACAGGCGTGTCTCCAGCGCGAGGATTTTCTCCTCCGCATGCAGAACCTTCTCCTCGTATTCCTTCAGTTCCGGAGTGATGTACCGCTCGGCATTGGTCAGCGTCTGCTTCCGAATGTAGTCGGAGGGAACTTTATCCTTGTGTGCGTTTGTGATCTCGATGTAGTATCCAAACACATTGTTGTAGCCAACCTTCAACGAGGGGATGGCTGTCCGTTGCCGTTCCTGTTGCTGCAGCTTGGCGATCCAATCCTTCCCGCTGAAGGCCACTACGCGGAGGTCATCCAACTCGGTGCTGTACCCTTTGCGAATGACGCCGCCGTCGGCGAGGGCAAGCGGCGGTTCGTCCTCGATGGCATTGCGGATCAAACGGATTGTTTGATCCAGGGGATTGAGTCGGACGCGGAGCTCCTTCAATGTCGGCGAGGCGACCCCGCTGAGGTGCGACGTGATCGCGGGAATAAGAGAGAGGTACCGCTCGAGCTGCCTCAATTCGCGCGGATTGGCCCGACCCGTCGCAATCTTTGCGACGAGGCGCTCAAGGTCGCCGACCCTGCCTAGCTCTTCGCGAATCGTTCCCCGCAAGCCGTCATTGCCGAACAGCTCCCTGACGGCAGCCAGTCGCTCTTGAATCGGCGCCAGCTTCTTGAGGGGCCG
>VGWB01000156.1 GCA_016873755.1 Ignavibacteria bacterium
TCGTGAGCGTTACGCGCTTGCCATCCGTTTGGGTGTGGGAAAACTGCTGAAGCCGGACGTCGTTGGCGGACTTCCTCAGTTCACGTTGGAGGAAATTCAAGCAATTGAGGTGTCCCGCTGTCCCTGGCGCCCTTGGTCCAAACTGAGTTTGTTTCACCAGATAGTTGAACGCTGAGGCCCCATCGAAGCGCGGCACTCGGGGAAGTTCCTGTGTCGTCTTCATTTCCGCATTATCAGGTACACGGTCTCGCGTGATCTCAGGCCATAGTACCAAGATCACGCTGAAAGTTCCCGCAACAGAAACAGGCTTGACAAAGCAAAGCATAGAGCAATCGCCGAATGGAACGGTTTATCTCTGCGCAACGCGCCTGCCGACTCTGCTGAATCCCGCCAACAGGACCCCGATACTGTCCTGCGCCTGCTGATACAACCTCGTCGGATGGATGAAGTTCTGCATCGACATGGAAAACACGAGTCGCTCACCGTCGAGTGTCGTGACGTAGCCGGAAAGTGAACTTACGCCACTGATTGTGCCTGTTTTTGCCCGCAGGTTTCCTTCGGCAAGAGTGCCCTTCATCCGATTCTTGATCGTCCCATCGATCCCCGCAATCGGCAGCGATTCATAGAAGAGGGGGAATATGTCAGCCCGTTCGCTCATCGATGTCAGAAGCTGCGTGATCATTTCCGCTGTGAGCAGATTGTAGAAGGAAAGTCCCGACCCGTCCGCGATGAAGTATTTTGTTGTATCGATCCCGAGAGAACTGAGGAACTCATTGATGACATAAACGCCCCCCTCTGCGCTTGCGGGCATCCCGCGCCGTACCGCACAAAGAGTCTTCAGTGTCAGCTCGGCTGAAAGATTGTCGCTGGACTTGTTGAGGTTGACCAGCATCGAATCGATTCCGTGGTAGTGGACCGCCAGCTCCCTCGCGCTATCCGGTGCCGCAGCGATAGACGGCTCGATTTCTACGAGGACGCTGTCTCTCCTCAGCGCTTCGGCCAGAAGCTGCGCGGCGTAGAGCTCCGGCTTCCAGACGCTGATCTGTCGCTCGTTTGCTTCGGTGTTTGCGAGCATCTCGCCGTCGACGATAATCACATTCTTTCGTTCCTTGTATGGTCTGGTGATCGAAAGGCGCCGGATGGCGGTATCGGTCGCGGTTATTGCAGTGTTGACGAGGGAAACAAAGCCGGTTGGGGGGACCATTTCGACCTGGATCGAATCCCCCGGATTCTGACCCGGAGTAGCTTTCACCCCTACGCAGTTGTCGTTGATCGAGAGGGGAGAAATGAAGGCCGCATATTGATACGGCTCGTCATCCCAATTCCATCCATATCCCCAATAGAGATCGTCGAAATAGGACACGTCCGCAACCACGCGGCCACGAACCGCGTGGATGCCTTGTGCCTTGATTTGCCGAACCAGGGTATCGAGATCCGACGTCTTCAGGTCAGGATTCCCGAAGCCCTTGAAAAAGAGATCCCCTTCGAGAATTCCGTCATTCACCGCTGCGTCTGTCAATACCGATGTTCTGAATTTGAAGTCTGTGCCGAGGACGTTCAACGCGGTGGCAGATGTGAGGAGCTTCATATTCGATGCCGGGCGCATCAAGAGCTTGCTGTCGCGCTCGTAAAGGATTTCTTTCGAGTTGAGAGAAACGACCTTGATGCTCGTGCGAGCAGGGACGAAGAGCGAATCGCCGAGGACGGCGTCTATGTCGTACCGTAATGCATCGAGCGGATCGGATGGACGTCCTTTCGGTTGGAATAGAGCGCATCCTGAAACCAGAAGGCTTGCAGCGCAGAAGACAAATAGCAGTCGAGTAAGCGAGGTGACACTCATTTTGCACAGTAGCTATAGACGAAAGGGAAATGACCCGCTGTTGAAAGACGCGAGGTCGATTTGCAGTCGAGACAAATGTGAAGCGAAAAAGGGTAAAATGCAACAAGGTCACGATGAGACCGAGAGTGGTACTTTCACGCGCACTGTCGCTTTCCCAAGTGGGACGGAGAGTGATTGTGCTGGGAGGAAAGCGGTCACACTGAACGGTCAGTCATTCGGGCGGGCTCTCGACGCTATAACGCGTCCTGGAATTCAGGACACAACGAGTCCGAGCGGTTTCTTGACTGCGCGTCAAAAAAGGGCTATATTCAAGCTGGAATTCCACCTCAAGAGCTCGGTAAATTCATGAACATCCAAGGCCACGAAGACTCCAAGGCACGAAGCATGAAGAGGAAGTTCAGTCCTGTCTCAGAAAAAGAGGAGGATGTTGCGAAGAAGATAGTTGATTCTGCCTACGCAGTGCACAAAAGCTTGGGCCCCGGGCTGCTGGAGAAGGTGTACGAGGTGTGCTTCTGCCACGAGCTCAACAAACGAGGCTTGAAATATCAGCGTCAGGTTAGTCTGCCAATAGTATATGACGGTTTGACCTTTGACGAGGGGTTGCGGGTGGATGTTTTTGTCGAGGAATCTATCATCTTTGAACTCAAAGCGGTTGACCAGGTAAATCCCGTCTGGAAGGCTCAGGTGCTGAGCCACCTGAGGATGACGAAGAAGCGGTTAGGTCTTCTGATCGATTTCAATGTCCCGCTAATCAAGAAGGGAATCGAGAGGATCATTTCATAGGATTTGTGTCTTCGTGCCTTCGTGGCTTGTTGTGTCTGTTTTTCGAACGAAACCCGGTTGAAAGGTAGTTATGTGGCAGTTTGTGAAGAACCTGTTTGGATCGAAGCACGAGCGTGACATCCGGGCTTTGCTCCCTGTTGTCCCGAAGATCAACGCCCATTTCGATCAGTTACGAAATCTCACGGATGACGAACTCCGTCAGAAGACGGTAGAGTTCCGTTCGCGCATCAAGGAGGGAACGAAGGAGATCGAAGCTGAGATTGCACAACTCCAGGAATCCCTCAAAGAGGATCTCCCGTTCGGCGAGCGCGAAGGGATCTACAATCAGCTTGATCAACTCAATAAGGATCTCGACGCGAAGATTGAAGAAGTCCTCAGTGAAATCCTTCCGGAGGCGTTTGCTGTTGTGAAGGAAACCTGCCGCCGACTCCTGGGTCAGACCTGGGAAGTCGCAGGGACCAAAGTCGTGTGGGACATGGTGCCTTTCGACGTGCAATTAATGGGTGGCATCGCGCTGCATCAGGGGAAGATCGCCGAGATGGCGACGGGTGAAGGGAAAACACTTGTGGCCACCCTTCCGGTCTACCTCAACGCCCTGCCGGGACGAGGGGTCCATCTCGTGACCGTCAACGACTACCTGGCCCTCCGCGACAGCCAATGGATGGGGAGGATCTTCGAGTTCCACGGCCTCAAGGTCGGATGTATCCTCCAGCACATGGATTCAGCTCAGCGCAAGGTCCAGTACGCGGCCGATATCACGTACGGCACGAACAATGAGTTCGGCTTTGACTATTTGCGGGACAACATGGTCGTGAGTGCCGAGGATATGGTGCAGCGGGGACATAATTATGCCATCGTGGATGAGGTCGACTCGGTACTGGTCGACGAAGCGCGAACACCTCTTATTATCAGCGGCCCGGTGGCCGTCGAAGATCATAAGTTCAATGAAATGAAGCCGTTCGTCGAGCGGCTCGTAAATGCACAGAAGAGCTTCGTTGCCAAGACCCTGGCCGACGCCGAGCCACTTCTCGAGCAGGGTAATACCGACGGTGCTGGACCACTCTTGCTACGCTCTGTGAGGGGCCTGCCGAAGAGCAATAAACTCCTGAAGATCCTTTCCGAGCCCGCGAACAAGACGCTGGTCCAGAAGACCGAGCGAACCTATATGCAGGATCAGTCGGCCCGTATGCATGAAATCGATGATGAGCTCTTCTTTGCCATCGATGAGAAATCCCACACGATCGACCTGACCGAAAAAGGCCGTGAGTTTCTCGCACAGGGCTATCCCGGTCATGACAAGGAGCTCTTCATCATCCCGGATATTGCCACCGAATTCAGCATGATCGAGGGGAACGCCGATCTTTCCTTCGAAGAGAAGCAACTCAAGAAGGATGAGGTCAACAAGCTATTTGCCGAGCGGAGCGACCGTATCCATACCATTCACCAGTTGCTCAAGGCATACTGCTTATACGAAAAGGACGACGAGTATGTGGTGACGGAGGATGGCAAGGTAATGATCGTCGATGAGTTTACGGGGCGACTTCTCCCGGGCCGTCGTTACTCGGAAGGTCTGCACCAGGCGATCGAAGCGAAAGAAGGCGTGAAAGTCGAGCGAGACACCCAGACGCTGGCGACGGTGACGCTGCAGAACTACTTCCGTCTATACAAGAAGCTTGCCGGCATGACGGGGACAGCGGAAACGGAAGCGGCCGAGTTCTTCGACATCTACAAGCTCGACGTTGTCGTTGTCCCGACCAATCGCCCGATGATCCGCAGCGACAACGATGATCAGGTCTTCAAGACGAAGCGTGAGAAGTTCAACGCCGTCATCGCTGAGATTGAAGAATGCCGGACCATCAATCGCCCCGTGCTTGTCGGAACGACCAGCGTCGAGGTCTCGGAAACGATCAGCCGAATGTTGAAGCGGAAGGGCATTCCGCACAACGTGCTGAATGCCAAGCACCACCAGCGAGAGGCGGAGATCGTTGCGCACGCTGGCTTGCCCGGCGCGGTGACGATTGCCACGAACATGGCAGGGCGCGGTACCGATATCAAGCTTGGTCCCGGTGTCAAGGACGCAGGTGGTCTTCACATCGTTGGCACGGAGCGGCATGAGGCACGTCGGATCGACCGGCAGCTCCGCGGGCGATCAGGCCGGCAGGGTGACCCCGGTTCGTCACGGTTCTACCTTTCGCTCGAAGACGACCTGATGCGGCTCTTCGGCAGCGAGCGGATTGCTCGCATCATGGAGCGCATGGGATTGAAGGAGGGGGAGGTCATCCAGCACCCGATGATCACACGGTCCGTCGAGCGCGCACAGAAGAAGGTCGAGGAAAACAATTTCGGTATTCGAAAGCGATTGCTGGAATATGACAACGTCATGAACCAGCAGCGCGAGGTGATCTATTCTCGCCGGCGGCATGCCCTGCTTGGAGAGCATCTGCGCGACGATATCTTCGACATGGTGCGCGACCTTGCAGACAGAATCGCTCAGCGGTATTTTGCAGAGGGGGACGTGGAAGGGCTGAACAATGAGGTGCGAACGAAGTTCCTTGTCGATCTCCGGTTGACTCCTCAGGAGTTCCAGACGCTCGGCGAAACGGGGTTGGCTGATCGTATCATCAAGGAGGCAGAGAGCTTCTACCGGCGCAAAGAGGAGAAGATCGGTCGTGACATGATGAAGCTGCTCGAGCGAATGGCAATGCTGCAGGTGATCGATGCAAAATGGCGTGATCATCTTCGTGAGATGGACGATCTCAAGGAGGGCATTCACCTCCGCGGTTATGGTCAGAAGGACCCCTTGGTAGAATACAAAACAGAAGCGTTTAGGATGTTTATGGAGATGATGGAGATGATCACGGGAGAGGTGACAGACATCGTCTTCAAAGTCTTCCCTGAAACAGCGGAGCAATTACCGACGCAGCGCGCCCGACGACCGATGCGCGCCCAGGACATGGTCCTAACGCATGAGTCCGCTCTGGGTGCTGGGTTCGAGGCAAATCGGGAAGCGATCCCGGCAGGGGCGACAGAGCATGCGCAGGCGGCGCGGCCCCCTGCACAGAAGCAGCAGCCCGTCCGCGTCGGGGTGAAGATCGGCAGGAACGATCCCTGTCCGTGCGGCAGCGGGAAGAAATACAAGAACTGTCACGGTGCGTGAGCTATCGATGCGGACCGTGCCCGTCGCCACGCGCGCCGTTGCTTCCTCGCAACTCTCGAATTCGAAACCAGTATGAAGAAGATTGAAGCAATCATCCGCCCATTCAAACTCGATGACGTGCGGGAAGCACTCTCCGAAATCGGCGTGCGCGGAATGACGTTGACCGAAGTCAAAGGGTACGGACGTCAGAAGGGGCACACGGAGCTGTACCGGGGCTCGGAGTACAAGATTGATTTCCTGCCGAAGATCAAGATCGAGATTATCGCCGAGGACGCGATGGTCGACAACATCGTCTCCACCGTTGTCAAGGCAGCGAAGACAGGCCAGGTTGGGGACGGAAAAATCTTCGTCTCACCTGTTCAGGATGTCATACGGGTCAGGACTGAAGAATCAGGCGAGGATGCTATCTGACAAAGCAGGGGGCCACGAATCCATCAAGTATTGACGTGGCGTTTGACAAACAGCAACCACACACTGGAGCGTTCCGTTGAGGCAGCGGCGGAACGCTTTTCATTTCCATCGTATGAACGATCAGGAAAACTATAGGGCAGGATATGTGGCGATCGTCGGGGAGCCAAACGTCGGCAAATCCACGCTTATGAACGCTCTGCTCGATCAGAAACTGTCGATCGTCACGAGCAGGCCCCAGACCACCCGCCAGCGCGTTCTTGGAATCCTCAGCACCGACGAAGCCCAGGTCATCTTCCTCGATACCCCGGGATTGCTCAAGCCCCGCTACCTTCTGCACAAGAAAATGATCCAATCTGCCGGACTGGCGCTGCAGGACAGCGATGTCGTGCTCGTGCTTACCGAGGTCGCTCTCGGCGATTCGTTGCCGGAGCCGGTGGAATCTGCGCTCGCTCAGGTCCTCGGCAGGAAGAAGACTATCCTCGTTCTCAATAAGGTCGACACCATCCATCGCGATGAGGTCCTGCCATTGATAGAGGGATTTTCGAAGCGAGGGCTCTTCAATGATATCGTCCCCGTGTCCGCCTTGCGCCGTGAGAACCTCGATGAGTTGCTGCGAACAATTCTGAAAGACTTGCCGGTTCATCCTCCGTTCTATCCGTCGGACATCGTGAGCGAACAACCGGAACGCTTCTTCGCGGCCGAGTTGGTTCGTGAAAAGATCTTCGAAACGTTTCGTGAAGAGATCCCCTATTCGACCGCTGTCGAGATCGTCGAATTCAAGGAGCGCGAACAGGGGAAGACCTACGTCAGCGCAGACATCATCGTGGAGAGGGATTCGCAGAAGGGGATCCTTATCGGAAAGCGGGGAGTCGCGCTGAAGGATATTGGCATGCGCGCCCGGAAGGATATCGAAGAGTTCATCGGAAGGGCTGTGTATCTTGAGCTGCGAGTGAAGGTGCGTGAGCGATGGCGTGAGGACGAGGGGTGGCTCAGGCGACTCGGATATTCGCCCGACGCGTGAAGAGGTCGTACGTGGAGAGCGATCCGTTTCTCTTGCCTTGTCCCGGAGAGAAACACAGAGTCCTTTGTCAAACCTCGGATGGAATTCGTTTTGAACACTATGTTGGAGTGAGTCAACCTATGGTCTCAAAGGTCGCCCATATCGGAATTGCCGTCAAAGACATTGCTGCCTCGGCTGAGCTGTTCAGCAAACTCCTTGGAAAGGGGATGGATCACACGGAGGATGTCCCTGATCAGAAAATCCGCGCCGTGACGTTTCAAGTTGGTGAATCCTCCATCGAGCTTACACAGGGCACGGAGCCCGATTCGCCAATTGCGAAGTTCATCGAGAAGCGGGGAGAGGGGATGCACCATCTATCACTCGTCGTTGACGACATTGAGAGGGAGTTGGCGCGTCTGAAGGCGCAGGGTTTTCAGCTTATCGATGAGAAGCCCCGGCTCGGTGCCGACGGGTATTACATTGCTTTTCTCCATCCCAGATCGACTAACGGTGTCCTGATCGAGCTGAGTCAAAAGAAATCGTGACATGAGCTCACGCGGGAACCTGCAATCATGAACATGGATATTCGGATAAGAGCGAGCGAACTTTCGCTGGAGGAGAAGCTCGATTCTCTTCCGACCAGGCCCGGCGTGTATCAGTTCAAGAGTGCCGAAGGCAAGGTTGTGTACGTGGGGAAGGCTCAGAACCTCCGGAGCCGCGTTCGCCAATACTTTCAGAAGTCCCGAGCGGTCGATCCGAAGCTCGACGCGCTCGTCTCCAAGATTGCAGATGTCGAGCTGATGGTGACCGACTCCGAAGTCGAAGCCCTGATCCTCGAGGCCAACCTCGTCAGGAGGCTCAAGCCCCGTTACAATATCAGCCTGAAAGACGACAAAAGTTACCCCTACATCGTCATTACGAACGAGCCGTTCCCGCGGGTATTTGTGACCAGGAGGATCATTCGCGACGGATCGCGCTACTTCGGTCCATATACCGATGTAAAGACGATGCGGTTTGCTCTCAAGACCGTGCGTGACATCTTTATGATCCGCAGCTGTAACTACGATCTCACGCCCGAATCCATTGCGAAAGGAAGATTCAAGCTCTGCCTTGATTATCACATCAAGAAATGCGAGGGACCTTGTGAAGCATTGGTTTCCAGCGAGCAC
>VGWB01000157.1 GCA_016873755.1 Ignavibacteria bacterium
TCGTTCCCGCGCTCCGCGTCAGTCATGTTGACCGGTTGTTGGCCGATAGTTACACTATCGGACACGATCCAGGTAGGACTGCGAGTCCTGCGGACGAGAAGGGCTGGAGCGAAACTCCGGCAGGGCTTTTCTTCGACAGTGCAACTGTCGAAGAACGTGGAGAATGGTTGCTGCCTGTTGCGACAGAGTGGTGACGCTGAGCCTCCCCAAGTGTCGCTCCCACGCAGGAGCGTGGGACCGAGAACAAGAGGTGAGACAGACCGAGGTGGGAAATGCCAGACCGCGAAGTCCAGACCATTGAACACCTGATCTATTATCAGTATGCCAAGATCATAGCGAAGAGCGCTCTGAATGTTTCTGACGGCAAAGCCGCTAAGGGTGCGCATTACGGCTTCATCAAGAACACCTTCAGGCAGCTCAAACAAAGGGAGATGAAGTGGTCCGATATTACCCGCGAGGACTGGCAGTTTGTCCAGAAAGATAAGGTCTGCATCTACTGCGGTGCATCAAAGGACCTTTCGCAGGAACACATTGTCCCCAGATCGATTTCGGTCAATCAACGATGTCCCACGTGCCCTCGCATTCGTGAGATCCACAATCAGGTTTGGGCTTGTCGAGCCTGCAACAGTGCAAAAGGGGACTCCGGTCTGTACGAATTCTACAAGCGACGATTGCATCCAGAGCCCAAGTACTATGACCTGATTCCCAAGCTTCTTGAGAAGAAGTACTTGAAAACGATCTGGCACTGTCACACGTGCGCAGGCACGCTGACATCAACGGACATCGATGGGGACGGGGAGATCACGGTTCTCGATATCGATCACATCATTCATCAGTAGTTGACCAGCCGAGTTTCGCGTCAGTGACGTTGACCGCTTGTTGTCCGATAGTTGCACTATCGGACACGATTCAGCGGGAATTGGAGTCCTGTGGAACGTGTAGAATGGTTGCTGCCTGTTGCGACAAAGTGGTGACGCTGAGCGTCCCCAAGTGTCGCGCCCACGCGCCAGCGTGCGAGCGAGAAGAATCTAAAGCCGTCGCATTAAGGACGACACCTTTGTCTGCGATTGCTCCTTTCCCCAAACATCCTTAGCTTCATCATAGCTGTCATCGCCTCTGCTACCGGAACGAGCTTCACAAGCGACGACCTCCAGCACAGGAGAACTGCCATGCAACACAACATACCCGTCCTGACCGTTTCCGCCCGGACGCTCGCTCAGGCCTATGAGAAAGCACTCGTAGAGCTCTACCGAAGCGGCGTGCGGTTCAAAACCCAGTACGACAAACCGGAAGACCCGCTGAGCATGGACGCGACCATGGACATTACCATCCTCGAACCCTATGCCGATCCGATGATCCACAAGGCTTTTCCCGGCGGTATCGAGGATCTGAAGGAATACACGATGGAGCTTTTCGGAGCGAAGGATCATTGGGTGAAGAACATGAACGATCCGAAGGACACGCGCTGGGAGTACACGTACCACGGCAGACTCTCGGCCTACGGCGTGTGGCGGGAGCTCGTTGGAGGCAAATCGCAGCAGGCGGGTTTTTTCAACATCAATCAGATCGACATCGTCATTGACAAGCTGGCAAAGCAGCCTTACACGCGTCAAGCACAGATGATCACGTGGATGCCGTACGTGGACAACACGTGCTATGACCCTCCCTGCCTGCAATCCCTGTGGTACAGAATAATTGAAGATGATGACGGCGTTTGGTGGTTGAACTGCAACGTGCGCTTCCGGAGCAACGATGCGTGGGGAGCGAGTTTCATGAACATGTTCGGCTTCATTCAGTTCAACAAAGAGATTATCGCTGCCGGCATCGCCGGGAAAAGCGGAAAGAAGGTTGAGCTCGGAAGGATGAACTGGCATGCTGATTCCTACCATATTTACGGGAAGGACCTTGAGGGCGCCAGGCGCCTGCTTTTCGATCGCGTGGACAGCCAGGGCTTCGAAGAGCGCATCTTCAACTTCCACGACGAGTTCATTCAGGAGATGTACAACGGCGCCGAGGCGACGATCAGGGAGAAGATCAAGAACTACGATATGAGCCACTGATTCCGCGCAATCACCTCGTTCCCACACTCTACGTAGGAATGGGACCTCCGGCGCTCCGCGTCAGTTATGCTCATCTGTTGTGGTGACGCAGAGCGTCCCCGAGTGTCGCTTCCACGCGGGGTCGTGGGAGCGGGATGGAAGATCGGAATCATTACTGTGAAACCTGCGCGGGTTTGTTACGTTATTCTCAATATCAAATGGGAACAATCCTGGCAACGATATCGTCATATATGAGGCAACCCACTCGTTTTCAACCTGCCGCCGAGCCTCGGCCAACCTCGCCATCGAAAGGATCTTGTATGAGGTGTATTGTTCTTTCTCTGCTTCTGTTCACGGTTGCAGCCCTGCAAGGCAGCCCCCTGGCTCAGACCGGGACATATTTTAATCCGCGCGACGACCAATTCAAGCTCCTCGGTCTGAAGCGCGGTCTCGACGCCTACAACATCGCGAGGGCCGATTACGAACGGCAGAAGGAGCTCTTTGAGAAAGGGCTGAGCTCGAGGGCCGACCTTGAGCGAGCCGAGCGAACGTATCGAGACGCCGAGGTCAACTACCAGCAATCGTTCCTTGCCGTCATCTACGAAAGACGCTACATCGCTATCGAACGGGCGATCAAGGCTCAACGGGCCGATGGGACGCGTCGCGTGAAGTTGACGCTCGCCAACATGACCAGCGGCACGAGCGACATCAAGCGGCTCCTCAACATCGAGGAAGGTCTTTACGCCCTGGTCCAGCCGGACATCATCAACGATATCTATGTCTCACTGATGAACGATCAGGGGGCAATCATCAGCCAGCCGTATGAAATCAAGGTCGAGGCCCTGAAGGTGGGTGAACCGGCGACAATTGACTTCAATCTGCTTCAAGACGTCGACGTCGCGACGGTCCGCCTTATCTTCGCACAGAACCAGGACCAAAAGAAGATCTATTTCCAGAAGGACGCTTCCGCCAACCGTGTTGCTATTGTTGCGGAGCAGTTCAGTCAGGAGGCCCCGCTTGCCTCAACGGCGACGTTTCGGTTGAGGATGGAACTGTTCTCAAGTGCCGAGAATACCTTCCGGCTTGAGGTCGTCAATCTTCCCCTTCAACTCAACACGTACTTTCAGGACCCTCAGACCCAGGCGCGCATCACCCAGCTCAAATATACTGAGGGTGTAAACACAAAGAACGTGTCGCTCAATGTTCTCCTTCCGACCCGGGCGAACGAGGAACTCAAGATTGACCAGCCCATCAAGTTCTACGTCCTCGCCGTTCCGCAGGGAAGTGACATCCGGGTTGACCGCAGCAAAACGATTACGGACGAACAGGTGCGCGGGTGGAGCGTCGGATTCACGCGGCTTGAACTGGTGCCCCGCGGGATCGGCCAGTTTCTGATCCGTGCCCAGCAACTGTACTATGAAATCAATCCGGGTCAAAACGTGACCATGACCCTGGATGTCGTGAACGAAGGTTCGCGGTGGCTGGACAACGTGCGCATCGATGCCGATGTGCCGCTCAACTGGACGAAAGTGATCGAGCCGAATACGATCGACCGCCTTGATCCGACGACTGAACGGCGGATCGCGTTCACCTTCACGCCTCCTCAGGAAGTGGGGGTGGGGAAGTACGACATCCGCATCCGGGTCACGGGGAGGTCCGACAATCAACCGCTCGAGGCCGAACCGCGCACGGCGACGATCCAGGTTGTCCCCACCGCGAATATCCTCGGAACAGCGGTCGTTGTGCTGCTGATCATCGGGCTCGTGGTCGGCATCGTGGTGTTCGGTATTCGGCTTGCCAGGCGATAAGAAAATCCCATCATCGAAAGGATTCCTGCATGGAGCAGAACGCCATTATTGAAGCGCAGAATCTGACCAAGGTGTACGAAGACGGGCTCTGCGCGCTCGACCACGTCTCCTTTGGGGTCAAAGCCGGCGAGATCTTCTGCCTGCTCGGGGACAACGGAGCCGGCAAAACCACGGCGATCAACCTCTTTCTCGGTTTTCTCGACCCGACCGAGGGAGTAGCGACGATCAACGGAATTGATGTCAAGAAAGATCCTCTCGAAGCTAAGCGTTTCGTCGCGTATCTCTCCGATATTGTGATGCTGTATCCGAATTTCTCTGCGCGACAGAACCTCGATTTCTTCGCGCGGCTTGGCGGGAAACAGAACCTGACGAGGGATGACTACTACAGCGTGCTGCGCCAGGTCGGTTTACAGGAAAAGGCCTTCGAGCAAAAGCTGAAGGGATTCTCAAAAGGGATGAAGCTGAAGGGATTCTCAAAAGGGATGCGCCAGAAGGTCGGTTTGGCTATCGCCATCATCAAGGATGCGCCCGCGATCATCCTGGACGAGCCGACGAGCGGCCTGGATCCCAAGGCTGCGAATGAGTTCCTCGCGATCCTTCACCAGCTCCGCGCCCAGGGTCGCGCCATCCTCATGAGCACGCATGATATCTTCCGTGCCAAGGAGGTCGCAGACATTGTCGGGATCATGGCGGAGGGGAAGATCCTGGCCACGAAATCGCGGTCAGAGCTTGAACATGAGAACCTGGAGCGGCTGTACTTGAGCTACATCCACGGGAAGGCTGCTGCATAATTCGGGCGGCCCCGAGTTCTTACCGGCATACTTGTGGGCGCGCTCGGCTCCCTGGCCAGTTACTTGAAACGACCGTTCGGAGGAAAGGAGCATATGCTCAAGATCCTTATCGAGAAAGAACTCAGAGACATCGTCTATTCGACGAAGTTCGCCATCACCTTCGGCGCCTCTGCGGTGCTCTTACTCCTGAGTTTCTATGTCGGTATCCGGAACTACCAGGAAAGCATGCGCGAATATGAAGCAGCGCTGACGGCGAACGCCACGAACATCTCGTCCCTGACGGACTGGCGCCAGGTTCAGCACAAGATTTTCCGGAAGCCGCAGCCGCTTCAGGTGCTCGTAAGCGGCGTGACGAACGACGTCGGGCGCACGACAGAGATGCGCACACAGGGCGAGCTCAGCCTCATCAACAGCCGGTTCAGCGTGGATCCATTGTTTGCGGTCTTCCGTTTTCTCGATCTCAACTTCGTTGTCATCATCGTCTTCAGTCTGTTCGCGATCCTCTTCGGATACGATGCCATCAACGGCGAGAAAGAGATGGGGACGTTGAAGCTGGTCTTTGCGAACAAGGTGTCGCGTGCAGATTTTATCCTCAGCAAGCTCTTGGGGAGCATACTTGCCCTGGGCGTCCCGCTCCTCATACCACTCCTCATCGGATGTCTCCTGTTGTTAGGATTTGGCGTCCCGCTCAGCGGGGTCGAGTGGGTACAGCTTCTCGTCGTCATTGCGGCCGGATTGCTCTGTTTCGGGGCGTTTCTCACCCTGAGTATTATGATCTCCGCGCTGGTCACGCGGTCGAGCGTCTCGTTCCTGCTCTCACTCGTGGTGTGGATCTTCTGCGTTCTGATCATCCCGAAAGGGAGCGTCCTGCTGGCGGCGCAGGTCGTCGACGTCCCTAACATGGACACGATCGAAATACAGAAGCGGAAGTTCACGACCCAGCAGATGAACGAACGCATGAAGAAGACTCAGGAGTTCATCAGCGCGAACGCCCCCCGGGATACGAGCTTCATGGCGGTGTTCGGGGCCTTCCAGGATAGTATGGCCCGAGCCGCTGAAAGCGAGCGAGAGCTGTTCTTCGGTCGGCTAAACGAAGACTGGAGGAACAGGAAAGACTGGCAGGAGAAATGGGCATTCGGGTTTTCGCGCATCTCCCCCACGGCGATATTCCAGATCGCTGCGATGAATCTCGCGGGCACCGATGTGGGGATGAAATACCGTTACCTTCAGGACCTCGATCGCTATCAGGATGCCTACGCCGAGTTTATATCGAAGAAGACGGGCACGTTTGCCGACATGGTTCGGATTGTCGTTCGAAGATTCAGCGGCTCCTCCGAGGAAGAAGAGAAACCCAAGCCGCTTGTGCCGTCGGAGCTGCCGGAATTCGTTGACCAACCCAGACCTCTCGGCGAAACGATCTCGGCTGCGCTCCTCGACCTCAGCCTGCTCGTGATACTGAATGCTGTGTTCTTTGCCGGAGCATTTGTTTCATTCCTCAGGTTCGATCTACGATAATCGTCGATGATAAGGCGCTTCCTCAAGTATGTGGGGCACCAGGGAATCACAAACATCGTGGAGCTAGATTATGTGGAAGATCATTGCTGAGCGGGAACTCCGAGATCACCTCCAGAGCACACGTTTTCTGGTTGCGGCGGGTGTCAGCACGCTGCTCATCGTTCTCAGCATGTGGTTCGGTATCGCTCACTACCAGGCCCGCGTTGCCCAGCACGAGCAGGCGGTCCAGATGATGCTTGACCTCGCCTCCGAACAAACAAACTGGATGATGGTCTCGGCAGCGGCGTTCCGAGCGCCTGACCCGATGGAGGTCCTTTCGAACGGGGTCAGCAGTGACATCGGGCGATATTCCGATATCGGGACGTGGCGCAACGTCCGCCTCGTCCGAAGCGAATATGCCGACGATCCGATGCTGGCTGTCTTTCAATTCCTCGATCCCACCTTTGTTGTCATGATCGTTTTAAGTCTGATAGCCATCCTCTTTACCTACAACGCGGTGAACGGAGAAAAGGAGGGAGGTACGCTGAAGCTGGCTTTCGCCAACAAGCTCTCGCGAGCGGAGTTCATTCTCGGGAAACTTGCGGGCAGCCTGCTGGTAGTTGCGGCGCCGATCGTTGTCTCCTTCCTGATCGGGGCCTTGCTTCTGATTCTGCTCGGCGTGGAGATGACCGCTTCCCACTGGGGGCGATACGCCTTCTTCGTCTTGGCGGCTCTCCTCTACACGATGTGTTTCATGCTGATCGGCGTATTTGTCTCGACGCTGACGCATCGGTCGAGCGTCTCCTTCCTGATCCTGCTTGTCGTGTGGATAACAGCCGTGCTGATCATCCCGAAGGCGGCAACCATGCTGGCCGGGCAGGCGATGCCTGTTCCTACCGCGGATGAGATCGAGAGCAGGCTCACATCGTATTCGGCGCAGGCACGCAACGAACAGTCCGCTGAGATCCAAAAAGCTATGCGCGAGCGATTTCGCGCAACGGAGGGCATGAAGCCAGACGAGCGCCAGGAGTTTTTCAATCAGAATAGGGCAAAATGGATGCAGCAGATGGACGAGCTGCGCAAGGCCGCGGACCAGAAGATTGCCGACTATTCATCGCGTCTGTACGAAGACTACTACAACCAGAAGATGGGCCAGGAGCTTTTGGCGTTCTCACTCTCCAAGTTCTCTCCGGCTTCACAGTTACAGCTTGCTGCCATGAAATTGTCAGGAACGGATACCGGGCTCAAGAAACGATACGAAGACGCGATGAAGACCTACAAGGCCCAGTATTCGAAGTTTGTCGAGCAGAAAGGGGGAGGATTTGGCATGCGGTTCTCGTTCGGAAGGGGCACGTCGAGCGTCAGCGGACCGGATCAGGCGGCAAAGATCAACATCTCGGAAATGCCTCGCTTTCAGGATCCGGTTTATTCCTTCGGCGAGGCGGTGAGCGCCAGCTTGTTCGATCTTGGCTTGATTACACTGGTCAACATCCTCGCCTTCGTTGGCGCCTTTGTCGCGTTCTTGAAGTTTGATATGAGATAGGATCTTCACGCCCAGTTCCTGCGGTCCGCGTGGGAACGGGGCTTCCCAGAGTGGTGACGCAGAGCGTCCTCGAGTGTCGCTCCCACGCAGGAGCGTGGGAGCGAAAACAAGGCGTTCTGAGATCGTTCCCGCGCTCCACGTGAGAACATGATCTATCCCCAGCGGTTCCGCTCAAACTGCGCGTTCACCACGCTTTGGTTAATTCTCCCATTTGTCGGAATAATCGTCTCCTCTGCAAACTGGAGAAGAAGTCCAGTTTGCCTTTCACTCCAAACTCTCTTAGCTTCGTACGCCGCAACACAGGTGTCAAATCCAATCCTTACTATGATGTTGCCAGGAATCACATTCAGAAGCTGAAATAAAGGACGCTCATTATGCTCAGACCACGGACACTTCTCTTCCTGGTTTCTCTTGTCGGTCTTGCTTCCGCTTCTGCCCAGGATCTTAATCCCATTCGCCTGCCGTCACCTCAAACAGAAATCGGCAAGCCGCTCATGCAGGCGCTGAAACTGCGGCAGACGTCGAGAAGTTTTGACTCCAAGCCTCTGCCTCTCCAGGAGCTCTCGAATCTTCTCTGGGCAGCAGACGGCGTCAACCGCCCTGAATCCGGCAAGCGCACCGCCCCCTCGGCGATGAACTGGCA
>VGWB01000158.1 GCA_016873755.1 Ignavibacteria bacterium
GACCTCTTTGCTGATGCTGAGCAATTCACGCTTTTCGTGGTGCAGAAACTCCGGATCCGCCTCATACTGCCGAACGGTCCCTTCCCGCACGATCTCGCGTTTTCTGTAAAAATCCTTGAAAAAGGTGTCGTCCAGCGAGTGATGTTCTTGCGTCGAGGCTAACTCGTACCGTCCACGCGCCTTCACAACCTGCGCCCCAGTTAGGATCCGCGGGCCATCGATTGAAGATGCCGCGAGAAGAATCTGAGCGTCTGTCCCGACTCCGGTGCCGATCGGCCCCGCCACGGACCGTCCGTAGCCGAGCTCGATCGATATGCATCCGTCAGCCTGGCCGGGCTGCACAAAGACAGGGAAACTTTGTGAGCCGTGCGGGAGCGTCACCTCGATCTTGTCGTTGGTCTCTACACCGAGCTCTCGGGCCGTGCCGGGCGAGATAGCAGCGTAGTTGTCCCACACGACCTTCGAGATGGGATGAGGAATCTCCTGGAGCCATCCGTTGTTAGCGAATTCACCATCACCGACGAAATGGCTACAACGCAGCGCAACGACAAAACTGGAGTCGATGTTCGGTCCGCTCGGACTCCCGAGAATGGCAAGCGCTTCGGCTCTGAACTCCGGCCGCTGCTCCCCTTTTCCCCCTGTCGGAACGACTCCATCGTGCAGTGCAGCATACCAGAACGTCTTGAAGTCGACTTTCTTACGGAGGGTCGGGAAGACTTCCTTTTCCCAATATTCCATCAGGTATTCGTGGTACATCGTTTCGTTGAACGAACCTGCACCCCTCATCCAACTCAAGAGTATCGCCTCTTTCTGGCGTGTGTCGTAGAGAGGGGAGATGACCGGCTGCTGCAATGAGTACACTCCTGTGCGGATCCTGAAATCGCCCCACGATTCCAGCGCGTGGTGGACGGGCAGGACAAACGAGCAATGGCGGGAAGTCTCGTCTTCCGACGCGACGAGACTGACAGTTACCGGTACGGACGTGAGCGCCTCTTCATACTCGAACGCCCTTGGCAGGTGGAAAACCGGATTCGTTCCGAAATGGATAACCATTCCAACATCTCCGGATTTCATTCTCCTTACGAGACCTTCAAACTCCGTCGCGGGGCTCAGCCTTGCGTAAGAAACAGAACGAGCCGAAGACTCGTACAGCCGCGTATTGCCAAGAAGCTCATTGAGATAGTTGACAGCAACATGGACCTCAGACGGTAAACCCTCACCGGCGTGAACGATCGACTCTCCCGCGTGTTCAACGAGATCGTCCACAAGGTGCTCTAACACTTCGAGCGGGAGGGCGTGCTTCTGGCCAAACGCGGATAACGAAATCTGTGGAATCTGGCTGGGGAGTGGACCCCGAAGGGAGCCCTTCTTTCGGACAACAGCGATCTCATTGATAAGGGCAAGAACGAAGTCACGTTGAGCGTCCGGGCGCAGCCGGAGCCGGTAGTCGGCATTGGCTCCTGTGAGACTCACCGTGCCCTCGACCGCGTACAGCCGATTGAAATCCTTGGACTTCATGACGTCGCGGCCGTCGGTGAATTTGCGGATCGCTTCGATCGTCATCCCTTCAGTACCGAGAAAATCCGACTCCAGCGCAACGACGATCTTGGCTCGATCCCATGCTATGGCCGGCAACTCCGATTTTCCATAACACTCTTGCCAGGCGCGTCTCCGATTTGCGTCGTTGAAGAGATCGTACACATACACACGAGTTGTAGGATACATCGACGTGAACTCGCGGAGAAGTCTGGCTGCTGTGGGTGAGTGAATCGAATGAGTGACGAAAGCAATTTCCTTGGAGGACTGCTTGCATCCCTCAAGCGCCTTGGTCAGCTCCGCATCGGCCTGCTTCCAAGTGAGCGACCCCGATTCCCCGGACGCGCGCCCACGAAGCGGTCCACGCAGCCGATAGGGATCGTACAGATTCAGAATGCTCGCCTGTCCGATCGCGCAGATCTTCCCCTTGTTGACAGGATGGTCGGGGTTCCCATCAATCTTTATGGGCCTCCCCTCCCTGGTCTTGACGAGAATACCGCACGCTTGAGCACAACCCGTGCAAGTCGACGCGTAGTAGTTCGCAACGCCCGGCGTGATTTCTTCCGGATTCTTGGAATACGGTACGATCTCACCCTTGTCCCGATAGTCGGCGCAGCCGGCGGCTGCGAAGGCCGCAGAGCTCGTCAGCAGCGCGATGAACTGCTTGCGCGACATTGCAGAGAGATTCGACAGCTCGAAATCGTCGGTGACACCGGCCATGAACTCGTTGGCCTTCAGCTCGTCCAGCGAATTTTTCTTGTGCAGCTCGCGCAGACTCTTCCAGTATCGGGACTCGTCAGACATTACACTTGGAGCCTTCCTTCGTTCTGGGTACCGCAAGAGGGTTCACCGAGATCCGAACGGGTTCCCTCTGCTCGTTCGTCCTCTTCTTCCTACCCAACCATCGGCGCAGGGCAGTTCCCACGAATAACCCACCTGCCGCGCCTGCAAGAAGATATCCGACGAATCGTCGACGCTTCATCGGCGGATGGTCGTTGTCCCTCAAGATCTCATCCATCTCATTCCCCATTAACGGTGACACGTGTTGCAGTTGTCGGGACCTATCTTGATTCCCGCAACGTGTGCAAGGCGTTGAGGCGCGTTGCGATGGCAGTCCAAACATGCTCCCATCGTGAATTCTGAAACCTGGCCTAGCACGTCCATATTCTCGACAGCGCCATGGCAATTGAAACAGTCGATCCCTTTGTTGACGTGGGCGCTGTGATTGAAATACGCGTAGTCCGGTATTTTGTGGACTCGCTTCCACGGCAAGGCAGCGCCATCCTCATAATATTTGGTCAGCTTGATGATCTCCGGACGGTTCTTGCGCGCAACGGTGTGGCAGTTCATGCAGACGGAGACAGCGGGAACGCTGGCATGCGGCGAAACGGTGACGGCAGTATGGCAATACTTGCAGTCAATCCTCATGGTTCCCGCGTGAAGGCTGTGCGAAAAGGAGACGGGTTGGGCGGGAGCGTAGCCGACACCGTCCCGCTCGGCCCGGGAGAGATAGTAGGTGGCCGCAAACGCAGCGACGCCAACGAAAACCACGATCGGCACACGAATGCGCAGGGTATAGTCAAGCAATGCTTTGTTCATCGCCTTGTTCGATCATCCCGGAGTCGGTAACAATCAGGCGGGGAAACCGCGAAGAGGTTTCTGTAGAAGCTGGAAGCCTGAACCCAGAAGATGAAACAAAAATGGAAACGCGACTGAGAACGATTCTGAAAATCGCTGTATATGATACAAAAATATAACAATCAAGTCAATGGGGGTTGCGTTGTCTTTAATTCCCGACAGTCTCTCTCGCCGACCGTCTCCCTCCCTGCGACAACACATTGCGCACCGCAACGCCGACGAAGGAAAAGCAGAGCGTCGAGGTGATTTCTTTGCCAGCTTTCAGGACTTTGGCAATGTGAAGGGAAATGCCGTGGGGGACGAAGATGACGGTTCTGGGCCTTTATCTCACGATCCGATCGAGTTCTTCCTTCAACTCGTCGTAGGTGGCAAACTTCTGGCTGAAACGGATGGTTCCGTCCTTGCCGATGATAAAGATATGCGGGAGCTTGGTGAGCCGGTAGTCCTCGATCACGTCCGAGTCCCGGCCGATCAGGACATCGTAGGGAAGCTTGTAGTATCTGGCATCTGCTTCCACCCTTCCGGCCATGTCGATGGGATTAATGGAGATGATGGCAATCTCCTTGTACTCATCGAAGATCTTTTGGAGAGGCGGAAACTCCGCCCGACACTCCCTTCACTTCGATTTCCAGAAGTGGACGATCACGATCTTCTTGTTCTGGAATTCACGCAGAGCAGTGCGATTTGAGTTGCCGATCGAGGGAAGCTCAAAGTCCGGAGCCTTCACTCCTGGCCGTAGCCCCTCCTGAGCCCGAACGTCAAGAAACGCGATCGAAGAGAGGACCGCCAGCAGAACCGATGCTCCTTTCAACATGTGTGCCTTGCGTTTCATGTAAGCCGTGCGCCATGCACGCTTCGTCGTCACCTCAATAAGGTCATTTTCGCTACTTCAACCGAGCCAGCGGCTTGCAAGCGACAGATGTAGACGCCGCTGGGCAAATGGGCCGCGTTCCAATTCACATCGTGGTATCCTGCCTGAAGCTCGGAAGACACCAGGACTGCAATCTCTTCTCCCAGCACATCAAAAACTCGCAGGGACACGTGGGCAGTCCTCGGCACAGCAAACCGAATTGTTGTCGACGGATTGAACGGATTGGGGAAGTTCTGCTCCAACATGAACTGTGATGGAACCGCCGACTGATGCTTGTCCGGCAACACAGCCGTAGAAGCCGACAGGTTCAATCGATAGACCGCATCCCCTTCGGTACCGGCGTACAGCCTCTGGTTCACAGCGTCATAGGCGATGCAGAGAACGACCTTGCCTGCCAACCCGTTGTTGATCGCTTGCCAAGATTGCCCTCCATCCGTGCTTCGCCAAACGCCTTCTCGGGAGCCAAGGTAGTATGTGTTCGTCTTCGCAGGATCTGCAACAATGGACGTCACTGTCATTGACTGTGAGGGCGCTGTCCACGTCTCACCACCGTCTTGGCTCCTGTATACTCCTCTCTGCGTGCACACCAACAGTTTGTTCACGTTGGACGGGTCGAGACATAGAGCCGTAACACGATCCCACTTTACGTTGAACGTCGTCGCACCGATCTGCGTCCAGGTGTTGCCCCCGTCCGTTGTCTTATACAAACGACTGTGGCAATTGTACGAGGCATCGTAGTACTCACCACCGGCATACGCGATGCTCGTATTCGACGGGTTGACCGCCATCGCAAGAACTGCTCCACGTTCTGAGCTTACAGCCTTGCGATTCCACGTTACACCATCGTTGGTGGTCTTGAACACCGCCATTTGTGCAACACCCCCTGTGGTGCTGACCCAAGAACCGGCTTGATATACAGAGCCGAGGGCAATTGCGTAGCCATCATCCAGTGTGTTGTCGATTTCTGTCCAAGTGGACCCGCCACTTGTGCTCATATAGAGCCCGGACGTCCCTCACCCCCCGCCTTCCATGGCGTAGATCCTGTTCGGATCAGTCGGCGGAATGACAATGGAATTGACATCCGTGCAACCATAGAAAACTGGTATCCGTTGCCACAGAATAGCAGGGCTAGTGGCCCCCGTCGCCTTGTAGATAGCATTGTATTCCATCGCGGCGTACATCGTGGTGGGCGATGAAGGAACCAGAGAGATCGCCGTGATCCGACCACATGAGAATCCGCAGTTACACGACTGCCACGTGGATCCGCCGTCTGATGTCCGAAATATGCCGACAGTGTTGGCAAAAAACATCCAGGATGGTGCGGAAGATTCAACGGCAAATCCCCCATACCCCGTGCCGATAATACCGCTCGCAATCTTGCTCCAGTTCACGCCAGCGTCTGTGCTCTTGTATACCCCCTCATATGCACCGACAAACAACGTGTTCACGGTTTGCGGATGGAACCTGATCTCATACGGTGACGACACATATCCCGAATTCTTCGTCCAGGATGTCCCTCCGTTTGTGCTCCAGTAAATGCCGGCTCCGCTCACCGCGTACAGCTTACCAGAAGCAGCGGGATGGAACGCAAGATCCGTGACAGTGCCGGAGATTGACGACGTGCAGTCGCTGAATTCCGCGCCACCGTTCGTGCTTTTCATCACGAGCGGGTATGCGTAGTAGCTCTGAATGCTGTATCCTCCCACATAGATATTCTGAGGATTCGCCGGGTCAACAGCAACGGCTCTCCCGGTGGCGTAGAAGCTCGTGAGCGTCTTGTACGACCAGGTGGCGCCGCCGTCGGTGCTCCTGAGATATGCCATCAGCGGTATGCTTTCAGTCCAACAGTGCGCAGCAATGTGAAGGATGTTAGGGTTCACAGGATCGAGGATCAGATCATTGATGTAGAACTGCAGCCTCGGCGTGTACGAGTAAGGAAGCGCATGCACAGTCCAACTCTGGCCGCCATCGGTGCTCTTGCGGAGCTCGTGCGAGCAGTTGGCGTACAGAATCGAAGAATTCGCGCGGTGTACAACCAGGCCCCAAGCAGGATTTGGTATCGTCGAAATGCTCGACCACGTCTGACCGTGGTCTGTCGATTTGAAGATCTTGCACGGGTACGAGTACGGCGCCACGTAGAGCACGTTTCCGTTAGACGGATCCTGTGCCATGGAGGCAACGTACCCGCCCTCTGGCCCGACGGATTCCCACGGCGTTGACTGCCCCTTGAGCGGGTAAGGTTGCAGCAGCGCGAGCACAAGCGCCATCACCAGCAGCCAAACGAACCTTTTCTCTGTTTTCATAGTATCCTCAAAGAGTCTGATGGAATGATTGGTGTTGAGCTCGTCAACCTATTGACCAAGCAGTTCCCGTATCTTGCCCTTCATCTCCTCGACCTTGTCAAAGGTGTCATTGATCCTGTAGCGAACAATACCCGTCGTATCCACGATGATATAGGTCGGTGGGATATTGCCGTATGATGCTCCAACCTGATAGAGATTGAAAAGCTGGCTCTTATCGTCAAGAACGAAAGGAAAGGAGATGCCCTTCTGTCCGCGGTACGTCATCAGCCAGGACCTCGACGCAGTATTGTTCACCCCGATCGCAGCGAGCTTCTCCGGAGGAAAAGCAGTCACCAGAGACCATTGGAGAGACGGCAACTCCGTCTCGATACAGGTCAGTCACGTGTGTTCAAAGAATGCAAGGAGCACAACCTTGCCTTTCAGTTGCTGCAAATCCAGAAGCTGATCGTCGATGCTTCGTACGGAGAACTTTGGTGCGGTCTGGCCGACATAGGGTCCTTCCGCAAGAAGCCAAACCATTACATCGCTAACTCGATCCCGCTTGACTTCAATCATCGTTCCCGAGCCGCCGCTCAACTCACTGTACACGAGAACCTTGTGCAGCCCGACCACAATACCGCTCAGCGTGGATGGATTGGGATGCTGCCCGAGCTTGACGTCATCGAGGTCGATGAAGATCGCCCGGATGGTTGCCGTGTCCATCGCCAGGACTCGAATCGACCCGGTAGAGGGCGCGGGAGTTGCAGCAGGAGGATCACCACAGCCCGCGAGGGCATAGCCCAATACAGCCGAACTGAACAAGAAGACCAAGGATCGCCTGAAAGATCTGCCTAAGAGTGTGCTGAAAAAAGCGCAGAAATAGGAAACCGCGTCAGGGTGAGCGGAGTCGAACCCTGTCATTCGTGTCAAATTGCACGTTTCGACTTCGCTCAACGTGACGGTCTTTTTGTTTTTCAGCAGCCTGCTAATGCCAGAGCTCACCACGTCAAACCATCCCCCTAAAGAAGTTCTTTGATCTTGGCTGACATAGCTGCCTCATAGAACCCGTTTGCGCGGTACTTCACGACACCACGAGTGTCGACAATGACATACATCGACAAACCGTAGGCACCGTACGTAGAGAATACTACTCTGGAAGGGTCTGACACGATCGGAAAGCAAAGCCGGCTCTGAGCCTGAAAGCTTCTCAGGTACGATTCCGAATACGCACAGTCAAATCCGATACGTGCGACTCGACCGGACGATGTGAACGAAAGAAGCATTCCGTTGGCCGACGGAGCCTCCGTCGGGAAGCATCCTCCCCCTCAGCCAACCGATCCGAAGAAGGCCAGCACAACGACCCTTCCTCTCAACGCCTTGAGGGTTAGGCCCTGTCCATCGATACTCGACGCGCTGAACGGGGGAGCCACATTCCCTGCATACGGACCAATTGCGAGGAGCGAAAGCGAGACGCTGGTCTCGCGGTCGGTCTTGATTTCCACTTTTGTGGCAAGACTCGACCAAACATGATTGAAAACAACGACGTCGTGCGCACCCACGGGGACGTAGGGGATGACGCACGGAACGGTCCACTTACCATACGAATGACCGTCCAGCTCCACGCTGTAGGAATTCGTGCCGAGTGTATCTTCGGATCCCGATGGACTCAACACTGATATCCTCAGCGACCCCACTTCATTCGTTGGAGCGACAGGGAATGCGGGTCCCGACGGATCACAAGATTGAAGGCAGAGTGAGATCGAAGCCAGAGCGAGAGCCCAGCAGAGCGACGTGACGTTTTTCATTCCGCACCATCCTCCCTCAGAATGACAGCACAAATCCTGCCAGATACGTATTCATCTGTACGTTCAGGTTGCTCCCGTAGTACCGATATTTCGCATACAGCAGGAGTTCCTGACTCATCTCGCGGTTG
>VGWB01000159.1 GCA_016873755.1 Ignavibacteria bacterium
ACCTGCTGACATATTCGGTCGATGGAAAAGAATGGCGCAGGTTGCGCGAAGTTAACGACGGTAACGGCGGCCTTGACGATTACATAGGCCTCGCTGTGAAAGCCCGCTTCCTACGAGTAGACGGAAAACGGGGGACAAAAGGCATTTCGGCCTACTCGATACGAGAAATTGAGGTGTACGAGGAATAGGAAACACAGCATCCGTAGGTCGAGCAGGTTGCTGGACTTCATCGTCGACGAAACTCGTCGACCTACAACAGGAGCTCATGACCGACACTCATACCGCCTTCCCTCAGCGTCTCTCTTCGCTCGACGCGTTCCGCGGCTTTGCCATTGCGGGGATGCTGCTCGTCAATAATCCCGGAACGTGGGATCCGGCTGTCGTGCCGCGGCTGCTACTACACGCAGAATGGCACGGGTGCACATTTGCAGATCTCATCTTCCCCTTCTTCCTGTTCGCGGTCGGCATGGCGATGCCGTTTAGTGACGCTCGCAAGCGCGAGCAGGGCATTGGGTTCCGGAAGTGTCTGCTCGTTGCCGGCCGCCGGGCGATTCTCCTGTATCTTCTCGGAGCCTTCCTCGCTTCCGCTTCTCTGAATACACCGGTCCTGCATTTCGGAATCCTTCAGCGAATCGGCGTCCTCTATTTCGCTGTGTTTCTTCTCCTACGCCTGCAGGTGAAGTGGCAGGCAGGCATTGCCGTTGCGATGTTATTCATCTGGTGGGCTGTTCTAGCCTTCGTGCGGGGTCCGAGCGTCATTCCCGGATCCTTCGACCGCGACGTCAACGCGGCTCAGTACATCGACAGCTTCATCCTCGCTGCGGATGACAAGGAGACTCTTATCAGCTTGAGACCCGGTGTGTCGACCGTCCTGTTCGGCGTGCTCGCCGGGCGATTCGTGCTGGGACGGAGAGATCATACTTCCGTCATGCGCGGCCTCGCCGTCGGCGCTGCAGCGGGGATCGTGATTGGTCTCCTCTGGAACCTCGTCGTGCCTATCAATAAAATCCTTTGGTCATCTTCTTTCGCGGTCTACACTGCCGGCTGGTCCTGCCTCGTCTTCTTCATCTTCTATTGGATTCTGGAAGTCCGGAAAGTCGCCTGGATTGGATTCCCATTCGTGGTCTACGGAATGAACGCTATCACCCTCTACGTGGCAACCGGATTATTCGTCCGGTGGGTGATGCTTTCGTGGAAGGTCCCCTGGGACGGCTCGATGGTGTCTCTCACCGGGTACTTCTACAGGACATTCGCGAGCACGGTTGGCCCAACTCCCGGTTCGGTCCTGTACTCCATCATGATCATCGCGCTCGGCTGGCTGCTGTGCTACTGGATGTTCCACAGGAAGATCTTCCTGAAGGTCTGATTGACGCTATGACAGCACCAGCCACCACAAACCAGGATCAGGTCGTCCGCACAGGTGCAGACCTCATTCTCAGCGATGCCTCCGATCTGCTGAGGAACAAAACTGTCGGAATTCTGACAAACCACACCGGCCTGCTTTCCGACGGTCGGTCGATCGTCGATGCCGTGGCTCAATCGGGTCTTTGTAGAATCAAAGCTCTCTACGGACCGGAACACGGCATCGCCGGGGATACACCTGATGGCAAGATCGTCGACCACATCCGTCATCCCGGCTATGGAATTCCGGTGTACTCGCTTTACGGGAGAATACACAAACCGACGAAGGAGATGCTCCAAGGCGTCGACCTTTTGCTGTGCGACATACAGGACGTCGGCGCCCGCTTCTACACGTTCATCTCGACGATTGCCCTGTGCCTCGAGGCAACCGCGGAACAGAGGATCCCGTTTGTGATCCTCGATCGGCCAAACCCAATCCGCGGGCTGGACTACGATGGACCGGTCCGTATACCCTCGCTCAAATCGTTCATCGGCTGGATGCCGTTGCCGGTGACGCACGGGCTGACGATCGGCGAGCTTGGCAGCCTCTGGAACGAAGAAGGATGGCTTGGCCCTGAGAACTCAACGTCGTCTCGGCCGCTCAAGGCACAGCTCGAAGTCGTCCCCTTGAAGGGATGGAAGCGATCGATGTGGTATGACGAGACGCGATTGCGATGGGTACCTCCATCGCCGAACATGCGCACGCTCTCCACGGCGGTAGTCTATCCCGGCCTCTGCTTCGTCGAGGGGACATCCTTATCTGAGGGACGCGGGACACACTCCCCGTTTCAGATAGTCGGAGCCCCGTGGGTGGATCCTGAAAAAGTTCTGACGCATCTGCGGGGGTTCCACACTCCGGGCGTGTCATTTGCAGCAGAAGAATTCACCCCGCGGGAAATCCCAGGGATAGCGAGTCAGCCGAAGCACGAAGGTGTTCAGTGCAAAGGCATACACATCACCGTAACGAATCGGGACATGGTGAAACCTGTACGGCTCGGAGTGGCTGTTCTGGCCGCGTTTAAGAGAGCCCATCCGGATCGAACGGTGTTTCACGTCCGGCGGTTCGACATGCTGACCGGGAACCCGGACGTCCGGCATCAGCTCGAGCGCAACGTTCCCCCTGAGGAGATATGTGCAGGATGGATCGAGGAGCTTGAGAAATTTGGCACAGTGCGCTCAAAGTATCTGATGTACTCGTAAGGGGGATAGCACCTCTTTGGGCCATCCCGGTGGGACAAGCATTCTTGCTTGTCCTCATGGTCAGACAAGAATGTCTGACCTACCACATATGTGATTCATCCTCTATGAACTTTCAGATTCTCGACTGGATCATTCTTCTCCTCTACCTCAGCCTCTCCGTGTTTTTCGGCATACGGGCGAAGAGATACGTCGAAAACATGGAGGGATACTTTGTCGCCGGAAGACGAGTCAAGGTCGCACTGGGCTCGGCGACGCTGATCGCAACAGAGATCGGCGTCGTGACGTTCATGTACTTCGGCGAGCTTGGCTATGTGACCGGACTTTCATGCTTTGTCCTGGGACTGATAGGCTTCTTCGGATATTTCGTGATCGGGAAGACGGGATTCGTCGTCTCAGGTCTCCGGCGCCTCAAAGTCATTACGATCCCGGAATTCTATGAAAAGCGCTATAGCAAGAACGTGCGGCTTCTCGGAGGCATCCTGCTGTTTCTCGGCGGGGTTTTGAACATGGGCGTGTTCCTGAAGATGGACGGCATTTTCCTGACCGAGACCATGGGATTTGGACCCGAGGTGCTTTCGGTCGTCATGACAATTATGCTTCTCATCGTCATTAGCTATACCGTCCTTGGTGGGATGTTCTCAGTGGTCATAACGGATTTCATGCAATTTGTGGTGCTTGCTTTCGGGATGTTGGTAGCCACCTTGTTCGTGTTGTCCCGCGTCAGTTTCATCGACATCGGAACAGCAGTGACACAGCAATTCGGCGAGTCGGGGTACAACCCGGTCGTCAATCCCCGCTTTGGATGGTCATTCCTCGTCTGGATGATGATCGGGAGTATTGCCATCTCCGCGCTCAATCAGCCGGCAGTGTCGAAGTCCTTCGCGTCGGAGAGTCCGGAGGTGGGAAGGAAGGTGTTCCTCTATACCGGCATCACGTTGGCCGGCAGATACATGATCCCGATGTTTTGGGGCGTCGCGGCCCTCGCTATGTTCGGGCCTTCATTGAATCCAACCACCGCCATGCCGCGATTGCTGGGTGCAGTTGTTCCCTCCGGTTTCCTCGGCCTGATGGTCGCCGGCATGCTGGCCGCCTCGATGTCGACCTACAGCGCTTATCTGCTCGCGTGGAGCTCGGTGGCGGCGCGCGACATTATTTCCCCCCTCAGCAGCAAGGAGCTGAGCGAGAAGATAACCATCCGCCTGAGCAGAATCATCTCGACACTTATTGGCATATTCATCCTTGTCTTCGGTCTCTACTACGAGCTTCCCGCGACCGCCTTTCAATACATCGCCATCACCGGTGCGATGTACGCCGCCGGCGCGTTCGGCTGTGTTGCGTTCGGCCTGTACTGGAAAAGGGCAAACGTGGTGGGCGCGTACGCCTCCCTAGTCCTCGGGGCTGTGGCACCGCTCGCGTTTCTAATCCTCGCACAGTTTCAGGAGTCGCTGCCTCCGTCTGCGCGCGTCCTCGTGGATGTCAATGTATCGGGCTTCCTGAGCTTCGCGCTCGCCACCCTGGGCATGATCGTCGGTTCTCTGGCGAGCCAGCGTTCGCATCCCCCAATCCTCCTCTTACCCGACAGTGAGAAAGGAGAGAGCCCATGAGCGGAAGCGCGTTGTTCTGGTTGATCATCTTCGCGGTTTCTGCCCTGGTGTTCTTCGGGACGGCATCCGTGATCACGGTGCTAGGGATCCGGGATCTTCGGGACTTGCTCAGGAAATCCGAGAGGAAGAGATAGTAGCTCGGGAGAAAATCTCCGCTTTACTCTCACCCCCGGCAGCAATTGAGTGTCGGAGTGTAACGCCGACGCGGATCTTCTTCGACAGTGCAACTGTCGAAGAACGTCAGGATGACGTTCTGCGCTGGGAGATTCCCGACACCACAACGTGTGGAATAAGAGGACACCACTGAAATTCTTGCATCCTTTGACTTCTTTGACTATTGTCTTGTAGAAAAGGAGCGGATGTCTGGCTTCATCATAAGAACTCGCGCTGATTGGACAACAACCATGACGACTAAAGCACCGATTTTCTTTCTCGCTGCGTGCCTTGTCGCTTCTGTTGCACAGGCCCAGATCACCATCAAGAGAATCGAACGGCTGCCGCTTGGATCTGCCCATGAGTGGTCGCACCCGCAGTTTTCCCCCGGCGGGAGTGCGATCTACTACACAACCGTTGATGGAAATGGAATCTGGGAGTACTCGCTGCGCAGCCGGTCGCACAGACAAATCACGAGCGACCCAAAAGCCGGCCTCGCTTTCGCAGTTTCTCAGGACGGGAAACAGCTGGCATATCGCAGGACCCTGTTTGACCAACGCCAACGGGTACGAAGGCAGGAAATCGTCCTGATGGATCTTGTCAGCCGCAAGCAAACGCTTGTCGCCTCCGGGAAGGATCTCTCGGTTCCGACTTTTTCACAGAACACTCCCGTTTACTCTATCCAAAACGAGACGAAAAACCTCAAAAAGAGCGCGCAAATCAACGAAATCACCATCCTCGGTATCGAGGATACAAAGATCGCGCTCAATAGGAATGGTCAGAAATTCCTTCTCGATCCGCTGGGCAGCGGAAGTTATGTGTGGCCCGTCCTGTCGCCGGACAGGCGGCAGATTGTTGCCTACGAAATGGATCGAGGAGCGTTCGTCTGCGATCTCGATGGAAGGCTCATCAGCAAGCTTGGTAAGCGCAACGCCCCTTCCTGGACCCGCACAGGCAAATGGATTATCTATATGGATGACAGGGATGACGGGCACCGGATTCTCTCCTCCGACCTCTGGGCGGTCACCCCCGACGGAAAGTCGGCTACACAGCTGACCAGAACTGAATCCGTGCTTGAGATGTACCCACAGTGCTCACCCACAGAGAACAGAATCGTGTGCAGCACGATGAAGGGTGAAATTCTTCTGATGACGTACCAGGAGCGATGATGAAGCGAGCTGCGCGGACCTTTCTCCCCATCCTGTTGATTCTTACACTTTCCTACGCACAGCGGTCGGACCTCTCCGGGCTCAAGATCTGTATCGACCCCGGGCATGGTGGCAATAATCCCGCCAATGACCGGCACGTGATACCCGATCCGGGCACGGACTTCTGGGAGTCCGAGAGCAATTTCCAGAAGGCGTTGCTGCTGAAAGCGATGTTGGAGGCGAAAGGCGCGACGGTGTTTCTCACCCGCAACACCAACTCATATCCGAATGATGCGGACGAACCTTCGTTGAGTGCAAGGGTCGCGTTCGCAAACGCCAACAACGTCGATTGGTTCCACTCCATCCACAGCAACGCGACAGGTTGGACGGTGAACAACACTGTTAACTATACGCTCATGCTTGTGCGAGAGAAGCGCCCTGGCGGACCGGCGAGCAGTACGGGAAATGGATTGGGCGTTCCAGAGACGCAGGAGGCGTGGGATATCTCATTGATCATAGGGCCGAACATCAAGTCCCGGTTGCGCACGCAGCGTTCCACACAGTATCTTGATTGGAGCTTCTATGGCGGAACGAATGGAGGCTTCAGCCTCGGCGTGCTCCGGGGCCTCCTGATGCCGGGACAGCTGTCGGAAGGATCATTCCACGACCATTTTCCCGAAACCCGGCGGCTGATGAACAACTCCTATCGCAAGATGGAGGCCTATGCCATCCGCGACGCGTTCCTTCACTATTTTGGCGTTCCATCTGATACGCTATGCATTATTGCCGGAACACTCTCCGACCGCGGAACAGGAAAGCTGATCAATTTCTCTCGGGTTCGCATCTTGCCGGATGATGTCGTTTACGACGGTGACAGGTACAACAATGGATTTTACATGCTGGACGGCTTGAGTGCAGGACAGCACACCTTGCGATTCGAGACGCCAGCGTACAAGGTCGACTCAATTCAAATCAACTTGACCAAGGGGTCGGTCACGTTTGTCGACAGGCAATGCGATTTGCTCCTGGCACCTCTGGTCATTTCGAGCACACCGGCCAACAATGATACTTCCTTTGCCGCATCGCATCCCCTAAGAATAGTCTTTTCTGGAGTCATGGACACAGCTTCGGTCAGAGCTGCATTTTCCATTTCACCATCCGTGAAGGGAACTCTGCTGTGGTCAGCCAATAATACAACGCTTACCTTCAAGCCCGATTCGGTTGTTCTCCCCTTCAACACGGTGTTCACCCTTCGCATTGAAGCGAGCGCCCGATCGGAAAGCGGGTTCTTCCTGGACGGAAACGGCGACGGGAATCCCGGTGATCCGTTCGTGCTCACATTCAAGACGCGTCCCGTTGATGCCTGGCCGCCACAGCTCGTCTCAGCCTGGCCTGCGGCAGGCGGAGTGTTACCCTCGCCGAATCATGTCATCAACCTGACCTTTGATGAACCGTTGAACCCGGCTACGGTGACCGCCAACAACATTGTCATCCAGGAAGTGGGGGGCTACATTCTGGCGCGCACCCTGGAATATGCCGAGGCAAATGGCCGGGGCGCTATCAACGTATACCTTGGTGCGGGTTTGACCTCAGGCAAATCGTATCGGATCCGCGTAAGCGGAGTTGCAGATATGTCCGGAAATCTGATTCAAGCATCTTCCCCGCTGATCTGGGAGTTCTCAGTTGCAGCAGCCTCGTATCAGTACACGGTCATCGATGATTTCAATTCGTACATCTCCTCTTGGTGCCAGCCCTCGGAGAGCGGAGGCACAACGGGAATCGACAGTGCCGGTTTTTTCCGGGATAGCAGCACAGTTCTTCAAATCCTCCCTTCGAATTCCGGCTCGGCTCGCCTGACATACTATTGGAAGCTAACGTCCGCAGACTGGCTCATCCGCGAATATCTGACTGACGGAACTCCTCGCTCGGTTGTGTGGAACAAAGAAGGAACCAGACTGCAGGTCTACGTGCATGGGGACGGGAGCGGTACACTGTTCAGATTTGCGGTGGATGACAGCGTGGATGTTTTTCCGGCCGGCAACCCACAAAACCACGAGGTGAGTCAATGGATAGAAGTTGACTGGGTGGGATGGAGAATGGTCGAGTGGGATCTGGAAAATGATACTGTGGGATCGTGGGCAGGAAACGGAAAGCTGGAAGGAACGCTTCGTTTCGACAGCTTTCAGCTGAAATATCGACCCGGCATAAGTGCTCGATCAGGTACTCTTCGCTTCGACAACCTTCAACTTGCGAAAGGCGCCGATACTGTTGCGGTACGGGCGCCCGGGTCGGTGCCGATCGTTGTCACACTCTATCAGAACTTCCCGAATCCCTTCAACCCTGGAACAACAATCGAATATGTGATCGACGGAATCAGCCCTGCGACGATCGAAGTGTTTGATCTTCTTGGTCGGCGCGTGCGAACCCTCGTGGCTGCATCACACGAGCCGGGCAAATTTGTGACGTTGTGGGATGGACGCGATGAAATCGGAACTCCCGTCGCCTCCGGCATCTATCTGTATCAACTCACGTGCGGCTCAACCGTACTGACGAAGAAGATGCTTCTGATCAGATAGTATCAGGTGATACCAGGTGTAGGTGGGGTTGTAAGTTATGTCTGCTCGCTTTCAGAGTCAAGTGGAATGAGATCGAGGTACTGCTTGACCACGGATGTTTTAAGCCGAACGATACGGGAGATAAGATCGACATCATCGAACTTGGAAG
>VGWB01000160.1 GCA_016873755.1 Ignavibacteria bacterium
TCTGTCGGTCAAAAGGTGGGATTCTCCGCCGAAGGCGGATGCGCCTATGGCGCAGAACCCACGGTACCCTTTAGGGGCACACACGCTCTCCAGGCGTGCCAGTTCAACCACTCCTGCATCTCTCCGAGGTTGCGTCATCCTTCCAAAATTAGAGAAACAATCGCCGAAAAGCAACGAGCTTTGACTTTCCCTTAAGTTTTCCTAATTTGTGCACGCGGCCTTGTGAACCAAGCCGCATCACCATCGAAGCGCACCTTGCCGCGTTGCGGAGGTACTCGTCCAAAGGTCATCCGGTCCACGACGATGAGTCAGACAATCCTCGTAGCGGAAGATCAGCAGCCTATCCGGAGCCTCATCGAGTTCAAGTTGAGGAACAGCGGCTACACTGTGATTTGCGTGGAGGACGGACAGGCGGCCTTGCAGAAGGCGCGTGATTTGAGACCCGACCTTATCCTCCTGGACGTTATGATGCCGCTGATGACAGGATTCGAGGTGCTGGGTGCGCTGAAACAGGACCAAGCCACCAGAACCATCCCAATCCTCATTGTGACCGCTCAAAGCCAGGAGGATGAGGTCTTGAAAGGGCTGGCGCTCGGTGCTGATGACTACATCACTAAACCTTTCAGTCCGAATGAGCTAGCGGCGCGGGTCAAGACAGTCCTCTTGAGGAGGAGCAGGAGGTGAGGAGACTGTGCGATTCCCCCAAACACCGACCTTTCGACGCATCGTAGTTTCATCTGAATCCCACAGGATTCTCTGCTTCTCACTTAGCACAACCTGAGCACAACCCGATACTTCGTCCGTGCGTCTGGAATTTTTCATCCTTTTCACCCTCGCTCTTGCCGCGCTTTTCTTCTTTGTGGTTGCTTCCATCGCCCTCGTAGTTCGCAAAGCGATCGGTGTTCAGCGACAGCGAGGCGCCAAGCGTCTGTATGGTCTTTATTCAGCCCAACTGGCTGAGCTGCTTCTGACCGACCTGCCGGTACCACTACAGAGTGTGAAATCCCCATCAGTGCATCAGCAATACGAAGCGCTCCTCACACCAACAAAGAGAAAGCTCTCGCAGTTGACCTTAGGTCGCAAAGCACTCCACCGAGAGGCTCTTCGATCAGTATTGATTGACTTGGCAGGGGATGTCGTCGGCGAGGCAGCTGAGCGCTTGGCTTATTTTTTCTCTTCGTTGGGTTTCGTGCAGGATGAGCTTATACTCCTCAGAAGCAAGAAGTGGTGGATCCGGGCGCAAGCAGCCCGGCATCTGGGATCGCTGCGCGCACGGAGGGCTATCCCCTTGTTGACTGTGGCGCTCGAAGACAAGGACCCGGGCGTGCGCTACGAGGCCATTCAAGCGCTCGTGCGGGTGCAGGGTGTAGAATCGCTGAGCGCGATCCTGCGTGTGACGCGAAGATTGTCGCGCTGGAGGGCGATTGAGCTATCCACTATCATCATGCAATTCGGGAGCGCCGCGGCGCCGTACCTCATTAAGGCACTGAAGTCGCCGGACCAATCGATCGTCCTGTTTTCGATTGAGATGCTCGCGGCGATCGGATTCGTGTCGGCTGTCGAGCCGCTCCGGGCTCTCCTGCAGGGGTATCCCAGTTCGGTCGTGCAAGCTAAGGCGGCGGAGGCGTTGGGGAGGTTGGGTGACGAGCGAGCGGAGGAGGGGCTGCTAAAGCTCGTGGGAAGCCCCCATCCGCATCTCCGGCTCAAGGCGGTGGAGGCTCTTGGCCGGATCGGATCTCCAGCAGCAATTCACGTTCTTCTGGATCATTTCGCCAGAGGACATCTGGGAGAGAGAATCGCAACGGCGCGGGCAATTGCGGCGCTGGGGCCGGCGGGAGCGGAGACCATTTGCTCGCTGGCAGCCGATGAGGACGAGTTAACTCGTGCAGTGGCGCTTCAGGTTGCGGAGGAACATTCACTGGACATCGGCAAGGGCTGAAACGTCGGTATGGAATTCGTCGCGTCCATCCTGGATCTCTATCTTGTCTTCGTGATCACGTACTTCATTGCGGTCAACATCACGTATACCATCTTCCTCGTCGTTTCCTACAAAGAGATTTTATCTCACATGCGACACAACCTGTTCAGCAACTACAGGCTGCTGGTTCAGTCGGAGCTGACGCCGACGATTTCGATCCTGGCTCCAGCGTTCAACGAGGAGACAACGGTAATCGAGAGCGTGAAGAGCTTGCTCAAGCTCAGCTACGGAACGTACGAGGTTGTCGTCATCAATGACGGATCTCGAGACAACACGCTGCAGCGCCTCATCACGGAGTTCGGCATGTTCAAATCGAGGCGGATCTATGAGCCATTGATTCGGGCGCGGGACGTCAAGGGCATTTACAGATCAAACCTTCCCGAGTACAGAAACCTTGTCGTTGTCGATAAAGAAAACGGTGGCAAGGCGGATGCTTTGAACGTGGGGATAAACATCGCACAGTTCGAGTACGTATGCTGCATCGACGCGGACTCGCTCCTGGAAGCCGATGCGCTGCAAAAAGTTGTCAAGCCCTTCCTGGAAGATGACACGGTGATCGCTGTCGGCGGGATTGTGCGGATCGCTAACGGCTGCAACGTGGTCAATGGCAGGGTTGTTGACGTCGGCCTATCACGTCGATGGATCCCCGTGTTCCAGGTCGTTGAATACTTCAGGGCGTTTCTGTCTGGAAGGATGTTCTGGCACGGGTACAACGGACTGTTGATCATCTCAGGAGCGTTCGGACTTTTCAAGCGGTCGGCGGTGATTGAAGCAGGAGGCTACAAGCCAGACACCGTAGGAGAGGACATGGAGCTTGTGACGCGACTGCACAGGATGAAGCGCGAGAAAAGAGAACCCTATCGGATCGCTTTCGTACCAGATCCAGTCTGTTGGACAGAAGTTCCCGAATCCCTTCGGGTCCTCGCGCGTCAACGAAACCGCTGGCACCGTGGACTCCTGGACACGATGCTGATCCACAGGGCCCTGTTGCTCAACGCACGGTACGGCGTGGTCGGCTTGGCGGCGATGCCATATTTCGTTATGGTTGAGCTCTTGGGTCCGCTGTTCGAATTCTTCGGATATTTCGTAGTGCTTTTCCTTCTCGTGCTTGGCGCGCTCAATGTGCAGATGGCGATCCTGTTTTTCGTCGTGGCGCTCTTCTACGGCGTCATGTATTCGGTTGGGGCTGTCCTGCTGGAGGAGATTTCGTTTCAACGCTATCCGAATCCTCGCGATCTCGCGACCCTGATTTCCTTCGGGATCCTGGAGAACTTCGGGTACCGGCAGATGACTGTGTGGTGGAGGGTGAAGGCGTTCTGGGATTATTTCCGCGGTGCTCACGCTTGGGGGGCGATGCAGCGGAAGGGATTCGCGGGTGCGAAGGCGCGAATGAGCGCATAACGCGTGATGAGCAGAATCCTGTTTCTCGCTCTCGACGTTGAAGTTTGTGGGAGTTCATGGTATATTTTTGAGTGAAATCGCTTACAACCACCAGGAAGGGTGCGAGAGTGGTTGAATCGGCCGGTCTCGAAAACCGGAATCCCGCCTAGCGGGATCGAGGGTTCGAATCCCTCCCCTTCCGCGCAAGCCAGACAAGCCGATCGCCGTTGGTCGGCTTTTTCTGTTATTCGCAGCACTGTTCAGATGTGCAACTGCGACTGGTTCAGCCACCGGTCCTGACTACCACCTTACGGTTTCGTGGAGTTCGACAGACCTATCGTGGGATCAAAAGAGGTGGCTTCGGGCGGAACAATTTGCGCCATCGTCAATGTTATATCTGGCAACGTCAAACGTGACGAGGAGAATCATCGCGTCTCCGGAGTTGCCTGCTTGAGGTACAACCGGTTGCTCATTCGTGTCAGTTTCCTTGACATTCCCGCAGGGGTTTGATATATTTTTGTCGGTGTCATCGATATTGCACTATCGCAATGCAAGCGCTAGGAACAAAACGCAGCAGGCAACGAGAGAAGATATTTCAGGTACTGGCGCGGACCACTTCTCATCCCACCGCTGAGTGGCTGTACGAACGGGTGCGGGAGCAGATTCCTCGCATATCCCTCGGGACGGTGTATCGAAATCTTCACATTCTCAAGGACCAAGGAAAGATCCGTGAGCTAGATTTCGGCGAGGGCCTTCGAAGGTATGACGCGACGATCGAGCAGCATTATCATTTCGTCTGCGAGCGATGCGGAAGAGTCCGGGACCTTGACATCACCCCGCTGGAAGACTTGCACCCGCGAGTTCAACCTCACGTTCCGGGGACCATCCGGGCCCACAAGCTCGACTTTTACGGCATCTGCACAGATTGCCTCGTAAGAGAATAGTTCTTCTTTTCTGTACAGTCCTTTACAACTTCTAGCAGGCCGGTCATGAAAAGCTCAAGGAGAGAGTTCCTCAAACGGACAGGTGTTGGCGCAGTTTCGCTCGGAATCCTCGATGCGGAACTTCTGCATGCTGCAGAGCAAGCGCCTCGGGACATTCCTCAGGTCTACGCCCCTAGACCGCTGAAGCCTTCGGCCCTGACAATGGATGGTATTTCCAAGCGGACTATGGAGGAGCACTACAAGCTCTACGTGGGGTACGTCAACAAGTCCAACGAGATCCTGGACGCTCTGAAAACTGTTGACTATGCTAAGGCCAACCAGACCTACAGTTCCCTTCGCGTTCTGAAGGTCGAATTGACCTTCGCGGTTGGGGGAGTGAAGAACCATGAGATCTATTTTGATCATCTTGGCGGCAAAGGCGGAAGGCCGGAAGGTAGAATCCTCGGGCACATCGCCCGCGATTTTGGATCATACGAAGCGTGGGAGAAAGACTTGAAAGCCACGGGGCTTGCAGCCCGGGGCTGGGTGTGGCTCGCATACGACGCTGACCGGGGGAGACTATTCAACTACCTCGGCGATGCACAGAACACATTCCCGGTTTGGAATGCCATTCCCCTCCTTGCGTTGGATACGTACGAGCACGCGTATTTCCTTGACTATGCGACGGACAGAAAAAGCTACATTGAAGCATTTATGAGGAATCTTGACTGGTCGGCAGTGGAACAACGGTTTGCACAGATCCCACATCTCAAGTAGTCGAAAACTCTTGGAGGAATTATGGCAGTGAAGATCGGCGACAAGGCACCTGATTTCTCGTTGTTTGATACCGAGCGGACTGCTCGAACCTTGAGGGAGTATTTAGGAAAGAAAACTGTTCTCGTTTTCTATCCGGGAGCCTTTACAGGAGTATGCACAAAGGAGATGTGCGCTTTCCGAGATTCGATGAGCCGTTTCAATGAGCTGAATGCCCAGGTTGTCGGGATCAGCGTTGATTCTCCGTTTGCCAACAAGGCATTCGCGACGCAGAACAACCTGCAATTTCCGCTTCTTTCGGACTCCAACCGAACCGCGCTGGTGGCCTACGGGATCTTGCACGAGGATTTTGCCGGCCTCAAAGGATATTCTGCCGCAAAACGCTCGGTATTCGTTTTGGATCAGGACGGGGTTGTGCGTTACGCGTGGGTTTCCGACAATCCAGGCATCGAGCCAAACTACGATGAAATAACGAAATCGCTCGGAGCGATCTGACCGCGGAATTTGGCGCAGTCTCAAGAGACTGCCCGTGTCATTTTTGAGAGTTGCGAGAGGCCAACTCTATTGTTGTGAGCCCTTGCCTCAATCGAAAGGAACGTTGAAGCCATGCTGAAAGTAGGAGACAAAGCGCCAGACTTCAGACTCCCCACCGTAGGCGGGGGAGAGCTCAGCCTTAAGGATGCGATCACATGGTCTACGTAACGAGACGGGCGACATTCAGCTCCTCACACATTCTCTTCAATCCCGAGCTTTCCGACGAAGAAAACCTTGCCTTGTTCGACAAATGCGCGAACAAGATGGGGCACGGGCACAACTACGTCGTTGAGGTCACTGTTGCAGGCGAACCTAACGTTAGGACGGGTTACGTGATCGATCTGAAGAAGTTGAAGACGATCATCAAGCAGGAAGTGCTCGACAAGGTTGATCACAAGCATCTGAACTTTGAGGTTGAATTCCTGAGGGGCGTCATTCCAACGGCGGAGAACATCGCCAGGGGCATCTGGCGCGTTCTCGAGCCTAAAATCCGCGAGGGGAAGCTGTACTCCGTTCGCTTGCACGAAACGGAGAATAATATCGTTGAATATCGAGGGGAACGATCATGAAGGATGCGACCCTGGACAAGCGTGTGCGGGCGCTGGTGAAGGAGCTTCTGACGGCATTCGGTGAGAATCCGCGGCGGGAAGGATTGGCGAACACCCCCGGCCGAGTCGCCAGGATGTATGCCTTCCTCACAAAAGGATACCACGAGGACGTGAAGGAAGTATTGAACGGAGCGGTGTTCGCGGAGAAGTATAATGAAATGGTTATTGTGAAAGACATTGACTTCTTCAGTCTGTGCGAGCATCACCTCGTGCCGTTCTACGGCAAGTGCCACATCGCATACATCCCGAACGGGAAGATTGTCGGGTTGAGCAAATTGCCTCGCATCGTTGATGTCTTTGCCCGACGGTTGCAGGTTCAGGAACGGCTGACGCAGCAGATTGCGGAAACGATCTTCAAGTACCTCAGACCGATGGGAGTTGGAGTCGTCATCGAGGCTCGTCATTTGTGCATGATGATGCGCGGCGTTGAGAAGCAGAATTCTGTGGCGACCACGAGTGCCATGCTCGGCGTTTTCAGGCACGACATCAAGACACGGAACGAATTCCTCACGCTGATTGAGCGGGACCTCAAGCACTAAATGGAACCATCACCTCGCATTGTTTGGATAACAGGGGCAAGTTCGGGAATTGGCCGGGCGCTCGCCGAAGCCTTCGTGCGCAATGGCGATACAGTCATCGCGACGGCCCGGCAGGAGAGCAGGCTCGCTGAGCTCCAGGCGGCGGTGATTGATGCCAAAGGTCAATGTCTAGCCTGGCAGTGCGATATGCTTGAGGGTGCTCAGGTGCGCATGCTTGCCTCGCGGATCGTCAACGATTTTCGCAGAATAGACATCCTGATCAACAACGCGGGAGTTACATATTTCAATGATTTCCTGAGCACCTCGTCTGAAGAATTCAACGAGGTCGTTGACACGAATCTGAAGGGTGTGTTCCACACCACGCAAGCAGTGGTCCCGTCGATGGTTGAGCGGGGCGGTGGGATCATCCTCAACGTGATATCCTACGCCGCGAAGGCAACCTACACGCAGTCGGCCGCCTATTCGGCGTCCAAAGCGGGCGTCGAAGCGCTCATGGATGTTCTTCGAGCTGAGGTGCGCGATAAGGGAATCAAAGTCATGAATGTCTTTCCCGGCGCCGTTCTGACGCCGATCTGGCATCCGAGGCATCGGGAGAAATATGCAGATCGAATGATGAAACCTGACGAGCTGGCAGACTTCATCTACACTCTTACGCGACAACCGCAGTCAATGATGATTGAAGATATTATTGTCCGCCCGCAGGCGGGGGATCTGAAGGTATGACGCTCAACGGTGCGATTGCTCTGGTGACAGGAGCGGGTAGGGGAATCGGGAAATCGATTTCGATCACTCTCGCAAGGCAGGGTGCCACCGTTGTTCTCTCGGCGCGCACTGTGCGTGATCTTGAAACAGTCCGGCAGGAGATCGTGGACGCAGGCGGGTCAGCGTTCGCCATTCAGACTGATTTGACCAAGGAGAGCGACATCGAGAGGTTGTTCGACGAGATAGCGGCGCGATTTGGTCGACTTGATGTGCTGGTCAACAACGCGGGATTTGGAGTTTTTGCACCGCTTCGAGAGCTTTCCATCGCGGATTTCGACGCGATGTGGAATCTGAACATGCGGGCCCTCTTTCTTTGCTCTCAAAGAGCGATCGCCCTGATGGAGCAGAGGAGAAGCGGCGTTATCGTCAATGTCTCTTCGCTGGCGGGCAAGAACGCATTCGTCGGAGGGGCTGGCTACTCGGCGACAAAGTGGGCGCTGATCGGTTTCTCGAGGACATTGATGCTGGAGGTTCGTGAGCAAAACATTCGTGTCATCACCATCTGTCCAGGCTCCGTTGACACATCTTTTCCCCCTCAACAGAAGGATCCTGCACGGTCGGAGAAGATCGTACATCCCCAGGATGTCGCAGACACAATCCTCGCGGCGATCTTGCTGCCAGATCGAGCGATGGTGTGCGAGATTGACATCCGGCCAACCAACCCCAAGTAACTTGATACAAAAAAACG
>VGWB01000161.1 GCA_016873755.1 Ignavibacteria bacterium
GCCAGTCCAACAAGCCGCTTGTTCATGCTCATTTCTCCTTGTGATAGTTAGGTTGCTTTCGTACCCATGTTCTGGCTGACGCGCCAATGTAATATTCTTTGTCCGGCGTGTCAACCGTATTGTGCGGAAGACATCGGGAGATCCTCCAGCATCAAGATATCCATGATGAACAGGGGGACAGAAGAAGACAGCACGGCAATCCGTGGGCTCAAGAACGACTGCGTTCTTGGAACTGACAACAAAGGCTTATGGCAGCCAGAGGCACGTTAGGATTCCAGATAAACAAAAGGCAGGAGGGTTATCCTCCTGCCCGGTTCCCACTCCTCCGTATTCTCCTACCATCCCAGCGCCTTTTTGACACCCTGAGCATACGCCGGGTCGGCTTTCGCAAAATGCTGCAGCTGCCGCTCGATGACCTCGCGTGGAACACCGCCCATCGCGCTAGCAATTGCCTTGTGCAGTCGATCGCGCTCAGCCTGCGGCATGAGACGGTACAGATTGCCGGCCTGCGTGTAGTCATCATTCCCGGCCCGATGATCGTACCGATCAGCATCGCCCGAGAGATGCATGGGCGGTTCTTTGTAAGCGCTATCTTCCGCGGGTCCTCCGAAGCTATTCGGCTCGTAATTCACCTGACCGCCCGCATTGCTGTCAAACCTCATCGTCCCATCACGGTGATAGGTTCGTGTTTCACACCGCGGGCGATTGACGGGAAGGGTCTCGTAGTTCACTCCCAAACGGTAGCGGTGTGCATCCGCATATGAAAAAATGCGGAACTGCAACATCTTGTCGGGACTGTGACTTATACCCGGGATCACGTTGGCCGGCGAAAACGCCGATTGTTCCACATCTGCAAAGTAATTTTCCGGATTCCGGTTGAGTTCCATGATTCCAACTTCCATCAGCGGATACTCTTTGTGCGGCCACACCTTCGTCAGGTCGAAAGGATTGTATGACGTCTTCTCCGCGTCTCTCTCCGGCATGACCTGGATCATAAGCCGCCACTGCGGGAATTCGCCGCGCTCGATCGCCTGGAAGAGATCACGCTGGTGGCTTTCGCGATCCGTAGCGATGATCGAGGCTGATTCCTCATCCGTCATTGTCTGAATTCCCTGGAGCGTCTTAAAATGGAATTTCACCCAGAATCGTTCGTTCTTCGCATTGATGAAACTGTAGGTGTGGCTTCCGTAGCCGTTCATGTGCCGGTAGCTGCGCGGGAGTCCGCGGTCGGAGAAAAGGATCGTCACTTGGTGCAGGGATTCGGGCGACAGCGACCAGAAATCCCACATCGCTATCGGATTGCGCAGATTGGTCTTCGGATCCCGCTTCTGCGTGTGGATGAAGTCGGGGAACTTGTACGGGTCACGGACGAAAAACACCGGTGTATTGTTCCCCACGAGATCCCAGTTTCCCTCCTCCGTGTAGAACTTCATTGCGAAGCCTCTGACGTCACGCTCGGCGTCTGCCGCACCCCGCTCACCGGCTACCGTCGAGAACCTCACGAAGCACTCGGTTTTCTTTCCGATCTCATGAAAGATACGAGCCTTCGTGTACTGCGTGATGTCTTTCGTGACGGTGAACACCCCGTAGGCGCCAGAGCCTTTCGCATGCACGACCCTCTCGGGAATCCGCTCCCGATTGAAGTGTGCGTGCTTCTCAAACAGTTGCCAGTCCTGGACGAGCAGCGGCCCGCGGGGGCCGGCCGTCAGAGAGTTTTGGTTATCACCGACCGGAATTCCGGCCGACGTGGTCAGTTGGTTCTTCTTCATAGCTTCCTCCGATTTGTGTAATGGATATGGAAAGACGACATCGAGTCGGCGCAGTCGCGAAATTGGAAAATCGTTAGAAAGATCCTGTTGTTATCTCCTGGCGGTCAGCTTTCTTAAGAGATCCGCCAATTTCGAGCATTTGGTCTAAGTCCAAAACTAGACCAAGTCTAACACAACTGGAAAAAAGAGAACGCTCCTCACGTTCTTTTTTTCCGCCCCCGCAATATCACCTGATACTCTCGAACATCGAAGCCATCGAGGCGTTGCTCCCCCCTAACCTCAAGTGACTCCCACGGTATGTCGTGGATGGTGCCGGTCTCATCGTCGATGAAGTGATGGTGCTTCTTCATGTTCGTGTCAAAAACCACGGTTCCCTCTCGGAGGATCTGAGCTCTCACCACTTGCTTCTCCACGAGAAGGTTCAGCGTATTGTAGACCGTCGCTCGCGAGACTGTTGGACACTTCCGTCGAGCCATTTCAAAAACCTCGTCGGCGGATGGATGTGTCGTGCTCTCCAGAACGGATTCGACCACTGCTGTTCTTTGAGGTGTGAGCTGGATGCCAGAGTCGCGCAAGAGCTTGACGGCTTCCTTCATGGATGTAGAATACGCAAAGATTCTTTCGTCTTCAAGCTAAAACATCTCTGCTGACCGGCCATTCGAATCCAGACGACAGAGGGAACAAGACGGCACTTCGTGAACTGGATGGTATCGTTCCAAAAGGGGTCACACCTCTCCAACATTGAGTAAGCCGGACGAGGTTCCGTTCAATTGACAGCAAGTTTCAGGGGGTTGTCAAAGGGCGGAGTTTGCTTGGGTTTGCTTCTCGGATTAAGGCTCGGGCAAGAATAAGGGTTGAGTCAAGCGCAGGGAAACCTTCAACGTGGCTTTCAGGGATTGCCAGCGGCACCTCCGTGCATCCAAGGATGACGGCCTCGGCACCGTTCTGGATAAGCATTCCGATGGCTTTAAGGAGAGCTGTCCTGGCCCTTTCCGTCACAGGATGCGATCTTGACTTGATGCCATATTCCGGATCGTAAATTGCCCGATGAATGAGGTCACGTTGAACCTCTTCAGAAGGGGCGATGACCGCATAGCCCTTGGGTTCGAGGATCGTCTGGTAGACCTTCGATTTGGCTGTCCCAAGTGTGGAAATGAGACCGACAGAACGAACAGCAGGGTGCACCTCCTTGAGGGATCTCGCAATTTCTTCGATCATGTGCAGCAAATGGAGCTTGCTCTTCCAGCGCGACATCTCATCACGAATGACGTCGAAAATCTTCGGGGCGTGGGCAGCGTTGCACGCGATCCCCGCAACCGTTGCGCCGGCAGTCTCGAGTTGCTGGAGGATGGAGGCGATGGCATACGCCGGATTCGTGGAAGACTTCCCGGTGATGAATGCAGTGCGATCTGCGATTTGATCTGGATACGAGGTCAGGATAAGGGGGAGGTGTTCCTGATCCGAGGTTGCGATGGTCTGATCGAGTATCTTCTGAACGAGGTCAAGACCGGCCTGTGGTCCGACGCCGCCAACAACGCCAATGATCTTCTTCGTACTCATGCGAGGATCTGTAGATTGCCGTTCGCTGGATGAATCTAAGGTACCTGAAAAATTGTCAATCCGAAAGCAATTCCCTTGGAAACAAGACGCGGCGACGTTGTCCGGCGACAACGATCGCCCCGCCCTGTAACAGTCAGGCATGTAAGGAGTCTCTGCCTCAACCCTGCTGACGCTGTTGCTGCATACGACCTCGCATCTGTTGACGCTGTTTCTTGAGTTCCTCGTATTTCTTGAGCTGCTCTTTCGTCAACAGCGCTTCGATCTGCTTGTCGTACTTCGCCATGACCTCCTGCATCGCACTTCGCATCGCTTCACGGTCTCCCATAGCACCGCTCATCTTTTCCATCATCTCCGCCTGCTGAGCCTCGTAGATCTTCTTGACCTTTGCGGTCTGCTCGTCCGAGAGTGTAAGGCTATCCTTTATTCGCTTCGCCTGATCCTCCGGTGTTAACCTCATTCTTTGCGCCTGAGCGAGCTCCTGGAAGCCCAGCGCGAGGAGCAGGCTAACGGCGACGATGGCGAGTCGGTAGCCGATACCTCTTCCGTTCTTCATTGTGTATACTCCTGGTTTGTGAGTTTGTAATGTGATGAATTAACAAAACACGCTGTCGAGGATAGACTTTTGACATGAAGAGATGTCAGCGGGTCTGACTGTGATCGGGAAAGCCGCGCGTAACCCTCTGACTCATTTCGTGGCCGGGGCAACACCTGCAGCAAGCTGCACGCTCGCCCAGAACTTGAGCGGCTCGAAGTCACCCGCCGGACCCCCAGTTGCAGATGGTTCGGAGGAGGTAGAACGACCGCCTCGCCCTCCTCGAGGGGAAGTAGCGGCTGCACGTCCCGACGTCGGAGGTTGGCCTCTCCCTTCCGCGGCCGGCTCTCCCGTCTCAAAGCCAACATTCAATGCCTGCAATGGTTCGGTGCCTATGCCGAACGGAGAGTCGGCAGTTCTGTGGAGAGCCACCTTGAGCTCGTATGTGAGCACGCCGTTGGCAAAACCGAGGCGCGCGTCGAGGCCTCGGAGTTCCATATCCCGGAACCGCTGCCGCTGGTCTTTGCCGGGGCCAAGGATTTCGAGTTCACGTTGTGCAAGCTGCGATATCCTCAGTAACTCTTCGGGGTCAATGCGCGTCGGGATGCGACGGCCGGGGGGCAATCCCCCGATTGGGAAACGCACTCCGAAGCTCCTCTCCTTTCCTCCCTGCGGATCAAACCAGACTGTAAAGCCAAGCAGCAGCATCTGCATCTGGGTTGAACGATTCGATGTGACCAGACAAACATAGAGATAGTCACGATCGTTCTTCATGCCGACAGACGCCAGGGTTCCGTGGGGATACAGAGGGCAGGATTGCCAATCGACATTCCTACCATCGATGATGACATCTTCAGTATTCCACTGGCTCGTCACTTGCAGAGAACTGCTGCAGGCTGCAAGGATCACCAAGCAAAAGGCAAACGCTGGAACAAGAATGCCGGCACTGTACCTCCTCAGGTGTCTCTCCGGAGACTCTCGGTCTGAAGCCATAGTGTACCTCCTGCGAAGTATCTTTTCCGATAGACACAGCTGCCGATAAGCCAGAAGCCTGCCTTTCAACCGGCAACGTATATTGAACGAACGAGATCGCGATTTGTCTCGCTTTGAAGCGAGTGGCAAATCACTAAAGATTGGGAAAATCCTGAATGTCCTGCCGGAATACCTTCAGAAAAGCAGGAATTCCAAGCGGAAGGAGGCTCTTTGGTGGTGGTGAAACGAACCCCCGTGGAATCAGAAGCCGCCTTCCAACCCTGGAAGTGTCTTATTTGTCGTTGTTCCGGTCGTTCGTGAGCTTGGACTTGATCAAGCGCCTGAAGAACGTTGCCATCTGGATTGACCAATCTTCAAGCAACGAATAAGCTGTTGGGACGACGACAAGAGTGAGAACTGTGGAAATTGTTAAGCCGAAGATGATCGCCACCGCCAGCGGTCGCCAGAATCCCGCGCTCTCCGCACCGATCACAAAGTGGAATTCGCGCCAGTCAAAATCGAATCCCGTTGCCAGCGGTACGACAGCAAGCACTGCAGCAGCAGCCGTGAGTAACACCGGTCGCAGACGCACGCGACCGGCCTCTACCAGTGCTTCGTCAAGCGACATCTTCCCCTCACCGTACTTGTGCTTGACGAAGTCGAGCAGCACGATGCCGTTGCGAACGACGAGCCCTGCGAGCGCCACTGCCCCAACGCCGGTCATGATCACACTTGCGGGCGTGCGTGTTATGATCAATCCCAGCATCACGCCGATGAGTGAGAGAACGACTGAGAGCATGATGACAAACGGCACCTTCAGCGAGTTGAATTCTGCCACCATGATCAAGAATACCAGCAACAGGGTGATGACGAATGCGTTCCCCAAGAAGCTTGCCGCTTTCTGCTGTTCTTCTTGCGATCCGGTGAGCTTCGTGCCGTATCCGGAAGGAAGGGTGATTCCCGCGAGGCGTGTCCTGACATCGCTGATGACTTCAGACTGCACGCGACCCTCAACATCGCCGGTAATGGTAATGACCCGCTTCTGATCCTTGCGCCGAATATCTGTTACCGCTGTGGTCCGCCGAATGTCTGCGACCGACGTCAGTGGAATGGAGAGCAATTGCCCGCGGCGATTCATGAAGTTGATGTGAAGATTCTCAAGATCTGCAGGAGATGTGCGCTGATCTTCCCTAAGTCGCACTCGGATCTTGTATTCATCCTCGCCGACCCGGTACTTTGATGCTTCCACACCAGCAATTGCCGCACGGACTGTTCCCGCGATCTGGCCGGTACTCGTGTAGAAGAGCCCCGCTTTCTCTCGATCGATCGTGATCTCGACCTCAGGTCGACCCGTGTTGTAGTCATCCTTCAAGTCGACGAGACCGGGGATGTTTCTGATCCTCTCCTGGATGGATTGGCTAAGCGATGCGAGCTGGGCATAATCTTCCCCGGAGACTTCAATGCTGACCGGCGCACCGACAGGGGGTCCCATTTGCTGTTTTGCCACTCGCAGCTCCGCTGAGGCGAGTCCAACGGTCGTTGTGCGAACCTCTTCAAGCGTCTGGAAAGTGCTCTGCTGACGCTGTGCCTTCTCGTAGAAGTTGATCGCAACACGACCTTTGTTGGATGTCCCCTGGCCGCCAAAATCGAATGGGTCGTCGGATGTTCCAATGCTCGTGGCAACAAACTCAACGTCCTTCCTGCCTGGAATCTGGTTCAGGCGCTCCTCAATGAGCCTCGAAACGCTGTTCGTCACGTCGAGGGACGTGCCAGAGGGCGCCTCGATGGTGACGCTTACCTGCGAGGGCTCAGTGTTTGGAAAGAACTCAACGCCCTTGTTGAAAAGGGCAAAGAGGACGATGACGAAAAGAAGGAGCGCGTGAGCACAGATGATTGTCAATCCCTTCCGCTTGAGCGTCCACCTCAGAGTCTTGACGTATTCCCGCTGCATCCAGGGGAAGAACACCTCATCGACCTTGTGGTAAAGGATGGTAAAAGGATTGTACTTTCGGTACCAGTGGGGGTGTTCAAGGTTGTACTTTGCCTTGCGGATCTCCCGCCTGTAATTGATCCACTGTGCTCCCTGCACAGGACTGATAACGTACGCCACAAAGAGGGACGCTGTCAGGGTGATGATGAGCGTAAAGGGGAAGTACTTCATAAAGTCACCCACGATCCCGGGCCAGAACGCCAGGGGAAGGAATGCCGAGAGCGTGGTGACCGTCGAGGTGAGGACCGGCACGAAGACCTCACCGGCCGCCGCTTTGGCCGCCTGGACAGGGTGCTCACCATATTCTTGCTGGTGGCGATAGATGTTCTCGATGACGACGATGGCATCGTCCACCAGAATGCCCAGCACCATCACCAGCGAAAACAGCACCACCATGTTTAACGTGATGCCGAGCGCAGAGAGGACAACGAATCCAACGAACATCGAGAGCGGAATGGCCGTAGAGATGAGCAGAGAATTCTTGAATCCAAAGAACATGAAGAGCGACGTCACGACCAGGAACATACCCGTCAGGATGCTGTTCTCCAGCTCCTTGACCATCCGTGTGATAAACCGGGATTGATCGTTGGAGATGTCGAGCTTGACACCCGCCGGCAACTGCGCTTGTTCCTCCGCTACGATACGCTTCACCTCGTCGGCGATGCGCAGAAGGTTTTCACCCGAGCGTTTCCGGACGGCAAGCGACACGACCTCCGTCTCGTTCAGCCGGGCATAGGTCTGCCGATCCTCGAAGGAATACTTCACCGTTGCCACGTCGCGCAGGTAGATCGGCTTGTTGTTCTGGATCTTCAACACGATATCTTCGAGCGGCTTGACTCGCTTGAACTCACCCGGCACCCGGACGGTGAGGTTCTTTTCCTTCGTGTCGATGGATCCGCCTGGAATAGAGAGGTTTTCTCCCCGGATGGCGTTCGCCACATCGTCGAAGCTGACCTGGTAGGCGTTCATCCGGTAGACGTCGACATTGACCTGCACTTCCGGCTCCAACCCTCCGGTGACATCTGCACGGAGCACCCCGGGTATCCCCTCAATCCTGGCCTGGATCTCTTCAGCGATCTTCTTTAACCGCGCCAGCCCAATGTCGCCGCCGACATTGACAAACATGATTGGAAACTCACTGATGTTAATCTCGGAGACGACAGGATCCAGAATGTCGCTCGGAAGCTGCGGGCGCGTTGAGTTCACCTTGTCTCGCACCCGGCGGAGCGCCTCGTCTAAATCGACGCCCGTGTTGAATTCCACGCGAATCGTCGAGAGGCCTTCCTTCGACACGGAGCTGATCTGCTTGAGATCTTTCAGCCCTCGTAGCGCCCGCTCGAGGG
>VGWB01000162.1 GCA_016873755.1 Ignavibacteria bacterium
TTTTGGTTGGTTAGTTATCCTAACAAACTAACCCGACATATTCCTTTCATACATCGAGCCCTCGAGTAAGAATACCTCCCGTTTGGCGGCTCGGTTGAATCCGCATCACGATGCTGAAAGCCCTCAGAAGGCGGATCGAGTATTTCGATGAACCGAACGAGTACCGGGTGCTCCGTCTCGTCCGCGATTCTCAATTGATCTCTCGTACGGAGATCGCTCAGTTCTGCAAGCTCTCGAAGCCAACCGTCTCAGAGATTGTCAATCGTTTTGTTCGGCAGGGATTTCTTGAACGGGTAGGGGAGTCCGATTCAACGGATAGGGGGGGCCGAAAGCGTGAGCTGCTACGTTTCAATCCAAGGGCCGGTTTCGTCATTGGGGTAGATATTGGCATGAGCGAATCGACGGTCGCGGTGACGGACCTCAACGCGAATATCCTCAATCGTACCTCTATACGCTACTCCACCGGATCGTTGCCGGATTTCGTTCTCGATCGTCTATTCCAGTCGGTCGATAGACTCGTGAGGTTGACTTCTCTGGACATTGAGAAATGCGTCGGTGTCGGGATTGGACTCCCCGGGCTCATCGATCGGTCGACCGGCATCATCAGAGTTGCCGATACGCTCGCAGGGTGGGCCGGAGTGAACATTCGGCAGATCTTCGAGGAGCGATTCCGCCTTCCAGTCTATATTGAGAACGATGTGAAGACCCGCTGTCTCGCGGAGTTCCTTTTCGGTTCGGGCAAGAACTTCTGGAATCAGGTCTACTTGTGGGTTGGGGATGGGATTGGGGCTGGGATCATCATTGACGGGAAATTGCATCACGGCATTACAGAAAGTGCAGGCGAAATCGGCTACAACGAAATCGGTTATGCGATCGGAAACCGAAGCGCATTCCCGATGCTATATTATGGTCAGCGCGACTTCGGCGAAGTTCTCTCGGACTCAGTCATGGTCGATGCGTATCGTCGAGCCACCAAGACGCACGACGATATTACGGTCGAGACAATATTCCGTGCGGCCGTAGCAGGCGAGCCGCTCGCTGTTGGACTGATCGAAGAGGTGTCGTCACTCGCTAGCGTCGTGTGTGTCAACCTGATCAACACGCTGAACCCTGAACTCATCGTGATTGGCGGTAAGATCGCTGAGGCTGGGTCATTGGTCCTCGAGCGCGTGCGACAGAAAGTGCATGAGGATATTCTTTCGGTTCCGGCGGAGGCTGTTCGCATCGTCCCAGCTGCTCTCAAGCACGATGGCGTGATTGTAGGCGCCGTGGGACTTGTTCTCTACGATCTCTTCAAGCCAGTGCCACCAAAAGCACTTCCCGCTCAATCTCTAGTCCTCCCTTAGAAAGGACTGGAGGCCTAGATAGGCTGGGCACAGCGAGGGCGGTGGTCTGTTGCGACTTGGTTTCTACGAAAATTTCGTGTGAATCTGTCAAGTCAGTTAGGATAACTTCTTCCCTTTCCCCTCACCCTTTATACGGCAAGACAAAAAGCAGAGTACCCTTCTGCTTTTGTTGTCGAAGGATCTCAGCCATGTTACGCTCACGTCTCGTTCCCCTTTGGTGTATCGCCATGTTGCTGTCATACGCGCCGGTTTCGGCGCAGCTTGCGCTTGTCTGGAAGAAAGATTCCACGAGCTATCCGTACCAGATTCCGGGATTCAACGGATCGGATACCTACAGGGCGCTTGCCTACAATCACGTAACGGACAAGGTGCTTCTCGGGCATCCGAATCGGGTGTACGTACTCAATGCTGCGACCGGTGTGATCGAGGATTCGTTGAACATGACTGGTATCTCCGGCGGCACTCGGGCATTGAACAAGATCGATATTGACGATGAAGGAGTCATCTATGGATGCAACCTGGTCACCGGTGTGGCAGCGGATACGGTATTCAAGCTCTATCGCTGGCAGAATCAGACTGTCGGACCGACAGTGGCGTTCGAGGCTGCAAGTGGGCTTCGGAGCTCAAGTGGATCGTTGATGCGCCTGGGCGATGCGTTTGATGTGGCAGGGTCGGGGGCGGGTACGGTGATCTATGTGAGTGGCAACAGCTCAACGACGGAACTGCAACCCTTCAGCACGTCGAACGGCACGGCGTATTCAGCCAGTGGGGTCATCCCCATCGGTGGGCAAGAAGCGGGAGCCGGTGTCGCGCAGGTTACGCCTGGGGGCAACGCTTGGGTCAGCCGGTACTCCTCAGGAAACGCGGTCGACCTCGTCAGTTCGACGGGCGCCACGCTGGCGAGCCTGCCCGTGGCGTACTACGAGAACGTTTCGGGCACGGTGGGCTATTTCGCCTTTTATGGACGCGAGTATCTGGCTTCAGCGATCACACGTACCTCAAGCGGGGGTGAAGCACGTCTCTACGATATTACGGGCGGCATGGCGAATGCGCTCCTTTGCGGTGCGACTTCGCCACTCGGTTCGAGGTCGAACGGTAACGCCACGAGCGCTATAGGCTTCAAAAAGATGAGTGCAGATACAAGCGTGATCTTGTTTGTGCTCGGTGGTAACAACGGTGTGGCGGCCTTTCGCGCCGTGCTCGGCAAAACGGTCTTCCGCTCGGTCGCAAGTGGAGATTACAGCAATGCGGGAAGCTGGATCTCCGGTGGAATTGTGGCGGATGGGGACGGTATTCCTGACGCGAACGACGACGTCTTTGTCGCGCCCGAACACACGGTCACCCTCCAACGCGAGGAATCGGTCGGCAATCTCATCTTGGGCCTCTATGGGTCTGCTTCGGGATCATCGCGCATCAACACGGGACCACACAAGCTGAATGTGTACGGCACCATGGTGGCAACGACGACAAGTCTGCCATCCACGGGCCTTCTCACGAACACTGGGAGCGGCGCCATTCGGTTTGCTGGAGGAAAGCGAGATCTCTTTGGGGGTTTGTGGGCTGCCAATCCACCGGGGTGGAATCTCGAAATCGCTCTGAGCGACACCGGAACTATCAGCGGAACAAACGTCAAGGCAGGCTCAATCGCCCTACTCTCTGGCGTCCTCAATATGAAGTCGTATGATCTTCGTGCCGACAGCGGTTCAAGCGGCACCGGTACGTTGAAGATCGCAGCTGGCGCAAGCTTGATTATGGGTGGAGGATCCATTCAGCGCGTCTCCACTGCAAGTTCAACGTCACACTTCTCCACGTTGATCGTGGACGGGAAATTGGTGTTCAACAACGCGGTAGTGGGTTCCATTGCTGCCGGGACAATCCAGTTCAATGGAACTGTTGAGTATGCAGCTCCCGATTCACAGACGCTCGTGAGTCGGGGTGCGAATTCGGGCGGCACAGATCCAGTGATCTACAACGAACTCAAACTGTCAGGGGATGGAACGAAGACCCTCTCCGGCAACACCACCGTGAACGGCTCATTGATTCTCGCAGGGACGGCACAGCTTGCGTCGGGGGCGTATGCTTTTGTCTACGGCAGTTCAGCGACGTTGGTGTACGCTGGCAGCTCACCTCAGGCCACGGGTAATGTAGAATTTCCCGCCAGCGGTGGACCAAAGAGCCTGACGATTGACAATGAGCTCGGGGTGTCGCTGCATGCGCCAAGGACCGTCCCGAATACGCTCACGCTGACGAAGGGCGCGCTGAACGCTTCCTCTGCTGCGCTCACCCTTGGCAACGCTGCAAACATCGTGCGGATTGCAGGAAGCCTAGTAGCGGCACCAACCTTCGGGACGACGGTCAACGTTTCCTACGGAGGAGCTGGAGTGATCACAACAGGCCCCGAATTGCCTCTCGATCCATCCATCCTTCAGAATCTCACAATCAGCCAGTCCGGAGCCGTCACCTTGGCTTCATCCTCCACGGTGAACGGAACTCTGGCACTGACGAACGGTCGGTTGATCACCGGAAGCAATCTTCTGACGATGGCGCCGAGTGGTTCAGTCGCGAGAACCGACGGCTTCGTCGAGGGAAATCTTCGAAAGTACTTCGTCCAGGGGACGAATGTCCAGCGGACGTTTGAAGTTGGATCATCAACAGTCTATGCACCCGTTGCAGTGACTGCGCTCTCTGTGACGACCGCCGGCACGATGACCGTGCGATCGGAGGGGACAAAGCACCCGAGTATCGCGGGATCAGGTATCAGCGTCTCGAGGGGGCTGAAGCGCCATTGGTCCATTACGGGCGAGGGATTGGGGTTGACGGCATATGATGCTGTGTTCACGTTTAGAGCGGCTGAGGTTGACACGGGTGCGTCGACTTCAAGATTCATCATCCGTCGGTACGCCTCGGGGGCGTGGAACAACATCACGACCGGGGTCCGGGCTGCTACGTCGATTCAAGCCCTCGGAGTGAATGGATTCGGAGATTTTAGTGTCGGCGAGTCAGCTGCCAGCGGGTTGGAACTCACCTCAGGAAACGATCAAACGGGTCCTATCGGAACGAAGCTTGTGAAGCCTCTCGTCGTCACCATCCGGGATGACATTGGGGAACCGCTCCCGGGTATCGCAGTTACCTTCTCGATCGCTAGCACGCCCTCGGGCGCAACGGATCAGGCGCTGAGTACTACGGCGGCAACGACGGATTCCAACGGCCAGGCCTCTACCTATCTGACGCTTGGGGATAAGCCGGGAGCATACGGAGTCCTCGCCCTTTCACCGGGCCTTGGAGGAAGTCTGGTGATCTTTACGGCTCTCGCCACCGCGCTCTCCGCCGTCGAACGCGCAGAGTACGTCCCGAGCGATTTCGCGCTTCACCAGAATTTCCCGAATCCTTTCAATCCATCAACAACAATTCAGTTTGATCTCAAAGTGGAGTCCCGTACTCTTCTCGAGGTGTATGATGTAGCCGGGAGACTCGTCGATAGGCTCGTCGATCAGGTCTTGCCGGGGCCTTCGCGCTACTCTATGCGCTGGGATGCCGGAGGACACGCGAGCGGGGTATACCTGCTCCGTTTGATCGCCCGGTCGACCCGTGAGGGAGGCTCCCCGTTTGTTGCATCCCGGCGGCTGGTTATCGTCAAATGACACTCGGTTCCGTCGACTCTCGAACGAGCGTATGTTCACCTTTCTCGAATTCTTACAAGTGCAGGATAATCTACACGTCGATTCGTGGAGAGATTCTGAGGAGCACCTATGAAAAGCAAAGCGATATCCACGGTGCGTTGCCGTCCACTCTTCTGCATCGTGACAATCCTTCTCGGTCTCTATGCATCCACGATGGATGCTGTCGGACAGTTCACGCAGGTCTGGAAGGTCAACGCGGGGACGTATCAACTGTCGTCCTCTGGTGACAACAACCGAGGGGCAGCCTACAATCCGTCAACCGGGAACTACCTGGTGGCAAATCGAGCACGAGTGAGGATCTATGTGTATAGTGGTTCAACCGGCGCGTTGCTGGACTCATTGAACATGACAGGTGTCTCTGGGGGCACGATTGCGCTGATCGATGTCGAGGTTGCAGCGGATGGAGCGATCTACGCCTGCAACCTTGTTACGAGCGTTGCGGCGAGCGCGTTCAAGATTTACCGATGGGCAAGTGAGGCGAGCGGCCGTGTGGGGTCAGGCAATACTGCGCCGACCGCTGCGTTCAGCGGCACGCTTGCGAACGGCGCAAATGTACGGATTGGGGACGCGTTCGATGTCGCTGGCTCCGATACGGGCACTGTCATTCTCGCGAGCGGCAATGCTGCCCTGTCTAAGGTCTACAAGTGGACGACGACCAATGGCGCGGCATTCACCTTTGCGGACTCTCTCACGGGTGTTGTCGGCCAGGACGCCGGTGCAGGGATCTCGCAGGTGTCCGCCGGAGGTGACTTCTATACAAGCAAGTTCTCTTCCGGAACGTCAATCAAGCGATACGTAAGCACAGGGAGTTCCAGCACAAGTATCTCAACGGGTGTCACGACTGCTCACGCCGATCTCCACTATTTCACAGCGTTCGGTCGCAACTACGTTGCTACTGCTCCGGAGTTTACGGCATCCGGTGGCGGTGCGAAGCTCATTGATGTGATGGATGGTGAGGCAAACGCGCGAATCTACGGCAAGACACCCAACCTTGGAACCGCAGCAAATACCAACGCGAGCGGAGACGTGGATGTTTATGTGAACTCAGGGGACAACTCAATCACGCTATTCGTGCTGGTAGATAATAATGGGATCGCGGCGTACAAGACCGTGATCTCGTCCGGGGCAACGGTCACGTGGGATGGAGGCGCAGGGACGACGAAGTGGAGCGACGCAGCCAACTGGAGCACGAATTCGCTTCCGAGTCCCGCCGACGACGTCGTGCTGGACAACAGCTCTGTCAGCGGGAGCTACACAGTAGATGTGGACGCATCGACGCTCTTCAGTGTTCGAACGCTGCAGATCGGTTATTCCGGAAACACCAATACGATAAATTTGAACATAACGGCGTCGACGCCAGAGCTCTTCTTCGGGGATGGCCTTTCGGGGACAGACGACCTCCTGATCTCCCAGGGAGGGGTGCTCCAGAATTCATCCACTGCCAGTTCAGGCGATGTCTTGGTCCGTCGGCTCCCGAGCAACGACAGGTTCAGGATCGCCGGCGGCGGACGAGTGAACCATAACTGCGGAAGGAGCGTCGCAACGCCATGGTTTTCCGCTGGCCCCTCGCAACTTGACGCGGCGGGCACGTTTGAGTACCAGGTCAATGCCAGCACACCATCGGTCTCGGGGAGGACCTATGGCCATCTGAGTTTTGCCGGCAAGACGCACAGCATCTCGGGATCGAGTGCCCTCACGGTGACAGACCTTCTCATACCGAGTGGTGGCGGGCTCACGTCAACGATGAGCGGGGATCTGAATATCGCCGGGAATTTGACGGTCGGAGGCACGCTCACCCTAGGAGCAACCCAGAGGATCGTCTTCAATGGCACCTCTCCGCAAACCATATCTGGCAATGCGGTGGCCGTGACTGGAAAGATGGAGATCAGCAGATCCGGCGGCGTTTCTCTTGGCACGAATGTCACAGTGTCCGATTCCTTGGTTCTTTCAAGCGGAACACTCAACATCGGGGGCAGTCTCTTGACCCTGAACGGCGGTATCGGCACGCAGGCGTGCCGGCACTCTTTGCGCGGCAACTGTTTCCTGAGCTGCTGAAGCTCTCCGGCGACAGAGGTGCGAAGACAGTCATTCAGCAACACCACAGCGAGACGGCTGTCGTTTCATTTCCAGACGGAGCGATCGATATCGACTTCCCGGACGACCTCAAACAGCTGTAGACATATATCAAACCTCTGCGTGCATTGCAGCAACGGGGCACAAAAAAATTCCATTCGGCGGTAAATAAAAAGGCCCGTCCATTTCTGAACGGGCCGTAAACGACATCTCCTGTCAGAGCTCGGTTGCCTGTTAACGCAAGAGGATGATGCGGCGCGACTCCCTGAATGAGTCCGCGCGTAAAGTGACCACGTACACACCGCTTGGCAGCGGGCCTGCATTGAAGGCGACCGTATGCATTCCCGGCTCCTGGATCTGATCTACCAGCGTGGCGACCTGCTGCCCGATGAGCGTATACACCACGAGGTTCACGTGAGCTCTTGAGGGAATCCCATATCGAATGACTGTCGAAGGATTAAAGGGATTCGGATAATTCTGATAGAGCACAAAATTACTCGGAATGACAGCCCGGTCCGTCTCCACCGATGTGGGCGCGTCCAGCAGATCCGAAGAGGTCATTGCTACATCTGAAAAATGTGAAACTTCCGCTTTCACGATCTTAAGAACGGAATCTCGGATGGCTGTTCGGATCCCCGTTGTATCAAACTTCCCGTCAGTTTTTCGGAATGTGAGGACAAACTTGCTCACTTGCGACCCGACGGCAGGCGGCAACGATGATCGAATCGGTAGTGTGAGTTCAACCGGTTTTTCAAACGCATACGGACTGATCAGCGTATCTCTCCGCGTGACCAACAACCTCGCCGCACTGGCTACACTGTCACCAAAACCAATGGTGTTCCCGACGATCTTTGCCCAATCGGGGATTTCAATTGTGAGTGTGATCCGCTCGTTCAAGGAGCCGTCGGGGAATTTCAGCTGACCGCCGTTTAAGTACTGCAACGGGAATGCAAAGCCGCTGAAGGAGAACGTCTGACCCTCCACCAGTGTATCGACTCTTGTAAACTGTCCGTTTGGCAACTT
>VGWB01000163.1 GCA_016873755.1 Ignavibacteria bacterium
CCCGTTCAAGGTTTGTGCATGTTGTTTCTCGTGGCGCGGGTTAACACTCTGACGGAATAAAACATGCGGGTCGCCTCTTTCAGCGCCCATCTGCGGAAAGGTCAAAATGGCACGATGAAGTCTACAAACCAATTCACGGTGAAGGATGGGGCAACGTACTACACGCACCTTCCTGCTTATGTGCGTTGCCGGAAGGTTACTCGCTATCTCTACGATGCCATGGATCGCACGTATGTTCCGACGCTGCCTCTTTGGGAGGAACTGAGGGATCAAGCTGCTGATGAATCCGGTAAGGATAGACCCAGTCGCGACTCATCTGGAGGATGCCGAAGTTCGCCAGGCCGCGAATCACGACCGGTGCGCTCAGTTGAAAGAGCTCTTTCGGAAAGCCTTTCCCCTCCACGTCACTCAGCGCCGATGCAAGCCGGAGTTGTCTGATCGTCGACTGGCTCGCATCCTGTTGTTTCAGCACGCGTTCTATGAGAAAGCTCACCAGATCCATCTTTCGGATTCCCGCTTTCTCACGACTTCAGGTCGAACATGAAGATCGTCCCCTTGCCGAGCTCGCTGGTGACGTGTATCTTGCTGTTGTGTGCCTCGATGATGTGCTTGGCGATGGCAAGTCCAAGCCCGGTACCGCCAACCTCGCGGGATCGAGCCTTATCGACTCTGTAGAAGCGCTCAAAAATTCGCGGCAGATGCTCCTCGTGGATCCCAGGGCCGCTGTCGGAAACGAGGATTCTAATTTTCCCGTCAAGGGATTGAACCCGGACAACGATGGCAGCTCGTTCCTGGCTGTACTTGACCGCGTTGTCGAGAATGTTTCCCAAAGCCTGTCGCAGTCTCTCCTTGTCCCCGAGCACAGAGATCTCTTGAAGATCAGACTTCAACGTGATCGATTGTTCCTTCTTCGTGGCGGCATCTGCAAAGTCTTCAACGAGCTGCCGCAGAGTGCTCATGAGCTCGAAATAACGGAAGCTCATTTTCATCTCGCCTGACTCAATGCGGGAAATCTCAATGAGATCATTCAGTAGCACATCAAGCCGGTTCGCATGGTGATAGGCCCTTTCCACGAACATCTTGTTCACCTTGGGGTCGTCGACAGCACCGTCGAGAAGCGTCTCGAGAAAGCCTTTCAGCGAGAAAATAGGTGTACGGAGCTCATGTGAGACGTTAGCTAAAAATTCGCTTCGCACACGTCCAAGTTTCTCAAGCTGTTCTATATCGGCCTTGAGTTTATCTGTCAGAGCGTTAATGAGCTCCACCAGCTTGCCGATCTCGTCATCCGAGCGTACTGGCAGCTTCTGGTCGAGATTCCCAGCTTTGATTTCTTTGATCATCTCCCCGATCTCAACAAGGGGGTTGGAAATCTTCCGGGCAACCAAGCGGCTTACGCCAAGGACGAGCACAAGAACAACGAGGCCGGCAATGCCAATTTTGAATCGGATTTCATTGATTACAGCTTCAACCTCGGTCAGGTCGGTCGCGACGCGGATGAACTGTAAGTGCGGAAACACGGGCGCACGGAAATCGTCCGGCGAAACAAATCGGGCGACGTACATCAGATTCCCTCGAACCGAGGCGCTGATCCGAACATCAGAACCCTCGAATCGCTTGTTCGCCTCAACGATCTCCGGGCGCAGACGATGGTTTTCCAGAGTTCCCAGGAGAGAATCAGGGACAGCCGAGTCGTAGATCACCCACCCCGCTGAGTCGATCAACGTAATGCGCATTTGAGCAGCATCAGCGATTGCGTTCAAATACCGGGCTGTCCGTGCGCGCGGTTCGCCTACCTCAACAGCCTCATGCACCAGGGCGGACAGCACACCCGCTTCCGAACGCAAGCCCAGGAGAACGCGATTGAAATAGTAGCGCTCGATTTCACAGCTTGAAATAAGTCCCAGCAGGGTAATCACGGCAAAGGACAAGAGGATGTACGTCAGTGTAACCTTGTTTTGAATGGATCGCATCAGTTCTCTCGCTTGAACCTGTAACCTACGCCTTTGACCGTCTCAATATGGGCCGCACATTTGCCGAGCTTCTCACGTATCTTCCTGATGTGTACGTCAACGGTTCGATCGACCACGTACACATCCCGCCCCCAGATTTCATTGAGGAGAGTCTCTCGGGTTATCACACGGTCAGGATGTCGTGCCAAAAAGAGCAGCACTTCGAATTCTTTCTTGGGGAGAAAGAGCTCCTTCCCGCCAACCTTCACGAGGTAGTTGTCAACCAAGATTTCGATTTGTCCGATCTTGACGTCCCCCGACACGGACGCGTCAGTACGCCTCTCCCGATCTCGAAGAACGCGTTTGATCCGTGCAATTAACGTCCGCACGCGAACGGGTTTTGTGACATAATCGTCCGCACCCAATTCAAGACCGAGAACCTCGTCCATTTCGTTGTCACGGGCTGTAAGGAAGATTATCGGGATCATCGCGAGCTTGGGATCTCGTCGGAGAGCCTTGCAGACTTCCCAGCCATCGGTCTCTGGCATCATGATGTCAAGCACGATCAGATCCGGCAGTTGAGATGCAAGCTTCAGACCTTCCGTACCGGTTCGTGCGGTGACGACGGCAAAACCCTCCTTCTCAAGATTGTATCGGAGCAGTTGCAGAATATCTTGCTCATCGTCGACGAGTAGGATCTTGGATTTCACTCTGGTCTCCCGGAGAGTTCAAACAACAAAGGCCTTCACGTAATCGGAGAAGGCCTGAATGGTGGAGGTGCGGGGAGTCGAACCCCGGTCCGAAGAGAAGACCCTCAAAACGTCTACGTACCTAGCCCGCCTTTTGATCTTCGCACGAGGGAACTCCGGCCCCGGTTTCCGGGATCCCGCAACGCGGGACAGGCAGGATTGGCCTCATGCTATCCGAGGTGTTCCCGCTTTCGGCGGGACTTCATCCGGCACCCCTCGGAGCGATGCCGGACTATCCCATCTCAGTCGACGTTCATTCCCTCCCCGATGGGCAAAGTCCGGATGAACGGGTCGCCTAATTCAATTAGGCAGCCAGTGCGTAGTTGTAGTTGGCACTTATCAGTTTACCGCTTGTTTAGCGTGGACGCGGAGACCACGGTACGCAGTCTTGAGCTTCCTCATCCCCGTCGAATCCAAGTCACCCCCAAATCAAACTGTCAATGCGCAATCAACAGGGGAGCAAGCCGACTTACTATCAATATAACCTTTTTCTGGAAATTCTCAACTGCGGCATTTGCCGCCTTCTCCACCCGGCGAGAGGTAGTTGCCCTGGCCCCGAAAGCACCCCATTACTCTCGGTCGTCTCGTTCGGGTAGTTGCGCTTAAGCTCCTTTATGAGGTAGCGATATGCCTCCTCGGGGCTGTCGGCAAACGTAAACAATTTCAATTCGTCCGGGCTGATCATATGCAGATCAACCAGTTTCTGAAAATTCAGGACCTCCTCCCAATATGCTTTGCCGTAGAGAAGTACGGTCATTTTCTTCTTGATCTTTCCCGTCTGCAGGAGAGTCAAGACCTCAAAAATCTCGTCCATCGTCCCGAACCCCCCGGGGAACATCACGAGCGCTTTCGCCAAATACACGAACCAAAATTTCCTCATAAAAAAGTAATGAAACTCAAAGTCGAGCCCATTGGTCACAAATTTGTTTGCGCTCTGCTCAAATGGCAGGCTGATATTCAAGCCGATCGACCTTCCCCCCGCAAGCTTCGCGCCCCTGTTTGCTGCCTCCATAATGCCCGGCCCACCTCCCGAACAGATTACGAACCTGTTCTGCTGGTAGAGTTTCTTCGACCACTCAGTGAGAAGCCTCGCAAGCTTCACTGCATCTTCGTAGTATCGAGAAACTTCCAGATCCACTTGTGCTGCTTCAATCGCCCTCTGAACCGCTTTCGAGGCGCTCTTTACACCCTGCGCACGCCGTTGAAGTCGCTTCAGCTTAGATAGCACCTCCCGCCTCGGCCGTGTTCGGGCAGAACCGAAGAAGACGATCGTGTCCCTAACGCTTTGCTGCCGAAACCGCCGGGCCGGCTCCAAGAATTCAGAGATCAACCGTATGACTCGAGCGTCCGGACTGTTGAGAAACTCGAGGTTCTTGTAAGCTTTCTGAGGTTTCGAATGCTGTCTGGACATTTGGATTCAATTCCTTATTACTCTTGACCGCTCTTCAGCAGCCGTACAGGTACTAGGGAGTCAAGATGCCGGAAAAACATTGCCTCCGCATCACTCTCGAGGTAACCGACCTTTACGTACCCTAGCCCCCGGGCTCCCTGTCCTCTGTTGAGCCGAACCGCGCTCGTAATCACTCCGGATTCCCCCTCATCAGAGTAAATGACTTGCGGCAGTGCCCCTGGAAGCTCCCCAAGAGCCAGCCTGAGAAGTCGCTTCTGGACCTTCTTGTACGTGACCATCCGGGCAATAACCTCTTGACCAATGTAGCACCCCTTCGTCCAGCTAATGAACGACCCAAGATCGGCTTCAAGCGGATTGATCAGCTCGGACAACTCATTTGGGTGATGCGGAATCCCATTGAGGATCCGGAATTCTTCATATTCGTTCAGGCTCGCGGCTCTGAAGCCCATTCCGTCGAGAACACGCCCGGACCCCGCCGCCTTCGATGCCTTCAGGAGAACGTGGCACAGTTTGATACCTGTCCATTGCTCCCAGAAAACGATACTGCCCTCTTTGAGCTCCTGCAACTCCTTGACGCCCCTATCCATCTGGATGCTGTAGATCAAGTAATGGTAGAAATCCGAATTGACTACCTCTACCTTCGCGTCTTCCATAATGATGTACTTCTCGATCCAACGCACCAGGTGGTCTGGTTGCGTGGACAGACCGACGAGAAGGATACTCCCCTCTTCCAACTTAACCGCAGAAACCACCTCCACGATGCGCCCCTTCTCGTTGGTCAGGATCGTCTGTGTGCTCTCTCCCCTCTTCAAATGGGACACGTCATTCGTCGAGAGGCGCTGGAGCAGATCCTGTGCATCCGGCCCGGTGAGAGCGAGAACAGTCCTTCCTGTTACGTCGACAACGAAACCATATGGAGCAGTATCCGAGTCACCCGCCTTGCTTCCCTGAGTGTTACGTTTTGCGGATATCATGTTCAAATCATTCTGTGTCCTATCATGAACACCGTCAGAGGCTGCTCGGTTTCGGCCTCCGAGAAGCCGCTTTCCGCCGAGGCCCCGTCAGGTTAGGCTCGCAGCATGATGAGCATAATCTGGGCCGGCGCATGAAACCGAATCGGCGCCAGCGTGAACCCCAGTCCATTCGTCACGCTCACCAGCATGGATCCGACTGTGTAGAATCCGCTGACATATCGCGATTCAAAATGAGCCGGGGCAAGAACACCGAGCCCGGGTATTCCAAATGCTATTCCACCTCCGTGCGTATGCCCTGCGAGAAACAAGTCGTACCCCTTTGAACGAGCGAACTCGACAAGGTCTTCCGCCGGTTGATGGACCAGAAAGATTTTGAAGGGATCGCCCATGTCACTCGCCAGTCGTTCCAGCCGGTCTCTCATCGGACGCTGCGGATAGGTGTAGGTCACAACGGAAATCGGTAAACGTGCGGAGCCCACATTCAGAAACAACGTGGTGTCCTCCACAACTCGCACCCCGTTGCGGAGCAATCCGCCAAGCACGCGTGACTTGCTTGTAAAGATGTCGTGATCACCCACGGCGGCGACCGTTCCATATCTAGACCGCAGCTCTCCCAGAATACTCACGGCCGAGTCGATATATGAAGTCCCCGACGTTACAACGTCGCCGGCGAAGAGGATCAAGTCCGGCTCAAGCGCATTTACCCGTTGAACAAATCGTCTCAGCTTCTGATTCGTGGTTCGGCCGTCGCCTTGAACATCAGAGACCTGGACGATGCGAAACCCGTCGAGCGACGATAGCGACTTCGGGATCGAGACCTCGCGCTCCACGATCTGTACGGTCCAAGTATCCGAGTAAATGGTGAATCCCGAATAGAGCACCACAACGCCGAACCAGATGACGACAAACCGGGCCTCTCTCCCTTTCCACCATTCCAAGGCTCCGGGGAAGAACCGAAGGACCCAAAACTTGATGACGTCAGCAAGCGCGTAGACGACAAACAGCTGGATGTTGATGACGAGGGCGATCCAGAAGGGGTAGGTCAACAGCAGGTCGATGAGCACGTTGTCCCCGGCAAACGCTGGAACGACAGACCTTCCCTCGATCTGGAACGCCACAAAAAAGACGATCGGCAGCAGGTTGACAAAGGTCAGAACGCATATCAGAACTGTACGCACCGCGGCCCGACGCCAGCTCCTCAGTGTGACCACCGCATCGAGAATCTTGCGACCGACGTAGATGCTAACGCCAAGAAGAGGAAGATAGATCGTAAGAATAAAGACCAGCGTCCACGGCATTCAGCGATCTATCTCCTTTCTCTCTTGTGCAAATAGGCGCTTTCCTCGAGCCGGCTCTCTTTCTCCCCCGTGTTCACGGCAAACCGTGCCCCGCTCCAGATCGCAGCTGAGCCATATTCCCCCCTCTTGTTGACTGCGTAGAAAATTACCTGGAAGGTAGGTCGGCCATTGTCAGCAAGGAGTCTGGCTTCCTTGGTCTGGCTGGCGATTCGCTTACAGGCCGTCAGGCACGCCTCGGTCGGAGATTTCCCCTGGCGCATGTACTCAACCACCATCACGCTGCTGCACGATAAAAGATTTGCTTCGCCTCTGCCTGTCGAGCCGGCTGCGCCGACATCGTTGTCAACATAGAGGCCCGCACCAAGAATCGGCGAATCGCCAACCCTTCCCGGGATCTTGAAGGCCAGCCCGCTCGTGGTCGTGACGCCTGAGAGATTGCCGTTCGCATCGACCGCGTCGCAGTTGATGGTACCGTAGTGCCGCACGAACGGCTTCAAGTCCTCACCGATGTCCTTCGCATTGATATCGTGGGGCGGCAGCCAATCGTCTGACTTGCTGAGGTTCTCCTTCCACCGAAGCCAGATCTGGCGCGCCTCATCGGTCAGCAAGTCTTCCTCCTTGAATCCGTGAGCTTTGGCAAATTTAAGGGCCCCCTTGCCGACCAGCAACACGTGATCCGTTCGTTCCATCACCAGCTTAGCGACCTTCGAGGGGTTCTTGATGTTCCGGATGCAGGCAACTGCACCGCCGCGCCCGCTGGGTCCGTGCATGACGGAGGAATCAAGCTCTACCACCCCCTCTTCGTTCGGCAAGCCACCAAAGCCAACGCTGCGATCGTTGGGATCTTCTTCAACGATATTTACGCCCGCAATTACCGCATCGAGTGCATCTGACCCCTGCTGGATCATCTCCATGGCCTTCGCGGTTGCTTTGAGGCCATTGCCGCTGGAGACAACTACGGGTTTGACGATTCCTTTCGTCTGAGCGAGCAAACCGTTGGCCTGGCTCACGCTCTCGCTGACGAGCGCAGCTCCACTCGCCAACGCGGCTGTTTTCAGAAAGTCCCTCCGTTTCATCGAGATTCCCATGGCGTTACCTCCCTTGGCTAGTGAACATTCAACTTCATCTTGTTGTTGTGTATTCGCTCAAATACTGGTCATGACGGGAGATATTTCTCAGCGATTTTGGCGACAATCGTGTAGTTGGGATCGCCAACCTGAGACACGAGCCTGTACGCGTCCATCAGATCAAAGCCATATTCTTCCACAATCCACTGAATCAGATCCTTCTGTGCGAGGTGACCATCTCCAAGCTCAAGCAGAACTCCTTCGACGTTGACGGGCAGCTAAAAGCTCGGACGCACCCACTATTTGCCACAAAGGCGCGAAGAGAAAGGAGCGTAGAAATTGAAGAATTCATGCAACTTGGTGTCTTCGTGACTTTCCCGCCCGCCCCAAGGAACTGAATTGGCAGGCGGGGTGGCTACCCTTATGTGTACTTATGCTCGTTGCACTTCGGAAGACACCCGACAGTCTATGCAAGCGAGAGGCTCGTGAAAACAAGAACTCAGCCAACAATACGTGCACTCACACGCCCATCCG
>VGWB01000164.1 GCA_016873755.1 Ignavibacteria bacterium
GTCAGCACGCTCAGGAGTTGCCGAAATTCGCACAATTTCAACGTGAATGTACTCAAAATCCGCTTTGGAGAGCAGATTAATTGCCCAGTGATCAGTCCTTCGACAAAGCTTAGGAGCGATGCGGAGGCAGAGTCGAAGCCTCAGATCTTCTTCCGTTGAGCGTCTCGGCCACGACTGAGCCTTGTGATGCGCTTTTGCTTTCTCAACTCATCGAGTGCCCTTCGGAGAGTCGAGTAGCTCACTCCCTGGCAAGCCCGCTGGAAGTCCCTGAACGTAAATGTTTCGGGCAACCGTTCAAACGCGGCGAGCACCATCTGCTGTTTTGCCCCACGAGCGCTCGTGATGACGCCGACGCGGCCCTCGAATTCGTTATACGCAGCGGTCAGCATACCGAGAAAGTAGTTCCACCAGGGTCGAAGATCGTGCTCTCCTTCGTGCCATCGCTGCGAGCTGTCGTACAGTGCCTCGTAGTAGGTTTCCTTGCTCTCCTCGATGACCCGCTCGAGGCTGATGAAACGCCCCACTTCATAGCCAGCCTGGAAGAATGACATTTGCTCCTTTTTGGACAGCCTGGGACCGAAATCGCAACGCACGTGCCGTAATTTCGGTGCGTAAGGTGTGGTTGAAAAGAACCCGTAGGTGGGCTTGCTGAAGGCTTGGTCCTACGGGTCATCAGTCCATTCACGAATGAATGGATGCTGAACCACCCAATCTCTGTTCTGGTAGTTCTTTCAGCAAGCCCAGCATGAAAGCTATGACAAATCCTTCGATGATCAACGCTCTTGATCGCCGCTTACATCCGGAGGTTCGGATCCCGCATACCACGAGTCAGTCGGATTTGTTAGAGGTGGGGACGGTCTGCAACAGATAAGCTAGAACGGTTACTAAAAAAAATGGAGCTGTACTTCTGGATAGCACTATCTTCGTGCCCAGCGAGAGTAAAGGTCGCACAATCAACCCGCAGGCCCTAGTCTCTTCTCCAGCCCCGTGCCCACCGCGTACCGCAAATTGAGGTATAAGGACAGCGTGGGCATTCTTCCTCAACATGCTTCGTCGGCTCAAACGGCACAGAGGGGTCAATTATGTGACTGATGAGTTTGAATATCACGGGTTCTACAGCTTGGTAGACTTCTGCAGCTGGTGACTCGTCGTCCCCAATCCCCGCCTCAATCGCCGTGCTTATTTCACTCCTTCCAAGGAACAAATATGCGGGGGTGATCTCATCGGGGGGGCGACCGTTGGCCTGGCAGTAGAGAAGCATATAGACAGGAAGCTGGAAGGAACCGATCGCATCGCGCCACGATTCCCGGTCGTCCAAGCTAATCCTCGCGGCGCGGATCCTTACAGAGGCATCATCTTTTCCCGTCTTGTAGTCCAGAATGAAAGATCTGCCGTCGCGCGTTTCTATCCGGTCAACCGATCCCGTGAAACGGACCCCGTTCTTCTCCACGTTGAACTCTTGCTCCAGGGCAGTGATAATGACCCGACTTGACTGCACAATGGGCATCTGGTAACGATCCAACAGCTTTCGCAGCTGGAGAGACACTTGCTTTCGCAGAAAGAAAGCAGGGCCGAAGGGATCGGCCCCATACTCTTCAGCGAAACATCGCTTAATGACCCGGTCAAGATCTTCCGGGTTGAGATCAGCTGATGCCAGGGGCCGTCCCACGAAAGGGGCGAAGAATTCATTGAGCACACGGTGCACAAGGCTGCCGATCTCGCGTTGATCGATATCCTTACTCGCCTCCGCCTTCTCTCTTATTCGAAGTACGCTCCTGTAGTAGAACCTCAGGGGGCATGCAACATATGTATCGAGCTGGGATGCACTAAAGCGGTTCCACAGGCGAAGGAATTCAACCGCTGCCGGAGTCTTCTGTATGGCATCTGGCTTCGGATTGACAAGATTAACCCGGTACTTGATCTTCTGCTCCAGCTCATTTTCAAGAGAGCGGCGGGCTTCTCGCTCCTTGTTCCAGATGAGTTTCTGCACGAACCGGCTCTTTTCCTTTGCTCCTGTCTCGGTCTCCGTGTAGAATAAATGCACCTCGCGGGCACTTTCGACTGCCAGATGAAAATAGTATCGGCTGAGATGTTCCCTCTCCCGGTTCGTTTCAAGTCCGAGGCTGAGCCGCACGGGCTGCGGAAGCAGAAGATCCTCCGGGGGCTTTGGAGGCACAATGTCGTCATTTGCATCAAGCATGTAGAGGGTATCAAACTTCACATTCCGTGTCTCGAGCAGACCAAGAACCTGCAGACCCTTCAGCGGAGTGCCGGGGAAGGGGACGGCTTCTGTTGCAATGTACTGTCGAAAGAACGTGAAATAGGTATTCGTCGTATCGAAGCGCTTTTCACGCAACAGCGATGTTCTCATCGTGTCGAGGATATCGACAAAGCGTTGTGCATATGGCCGGAAATAAGGATGCAGGCTTGCCGTGCTGTGATCGAAAATGAACGTCAGCAGCTCGATAGCCCTTGCCGCGAAATCGCCGATCGACGAAAAAGACCGGAAGCAACGGATGGTCTCGTTGTGAATTGTCCTCAGATGTTCCTGGGCAACCTCCCTGGAGATAGGTTCACCAATTCCTTCAAAGGCCGTGATCAGATCGTCATACAAGGCCGGATCATTTTCCAGCTCATCCAGGGTGAGCAGGAGTTTGGCCCTATGTTCCACCAGGTATTCCTCGATCCGGTGAAACATTATGCGAGTCAGATCCGACCGCGAGCCTAAACGAATGTTCTTCGTATACGGATGTAGTACAAACCGCAGGTACGCCTGGGTCGAGAATTTCTGTTGAATGGACCCGCCGATCAGCTCCATAAGACTATTCAGGAAACCGAAGAGCGGTGTACGGAGGAGCGGGTAGCCGAGCGAAATGTTGAAGCTGTCTTCATCCAGAAGAGAAAGTGGCCCGTGAAGAACGGGGAAGAGCACTTCGGCAGAAGGGAGCACGATAACGGAGCGCTCGTCCGGCTGCCAGCCGGCATCGACTCGTTCCTTAAGCTTGGCGGCAAGAGCGGACATTTGCCCATGGACATCCGGAGCGCGATAGAAGTGAAGCGCCGGGGTGTCTGATTCACCTGTTTCAGCTTCTTCGTCGTCATCGATTTCGATGTTCAGCTTTTCAAGTTGGCTCCAGAGCCCCGGAGCCTTCTGGAACACAAACAGGGTATTGCCCAGAGAGCGGAGATGAGAAAGAATCTTGATCTCGACATTCGTAAAAGCGTAGAAGCCGGCAAGGACAATCCTGTCGAAGACGCTCAGATCAAGTCCGGCCAGTCCGTCCGCGACGGTTCGGTACATGACCGATCGTGTGAGAAGGTCGCGGCGTTCCACCTCTTGATAGAAACGCTCGTAGTATTGTGAAAGAGAATGGAACTTCGGAAATTCAACAGCCCGAATCGCCTCGCTTAGGCGACGCGGGGCAATGTCGGCTAACGCCAACTCTTCGAGCTCGCCATAGAGCTTGAACGCGAGGGGGAGAAAGGCATCGAGGGAAGTATATGCCGACCCACCGAGCTTCTGGCTGAGTTGAAGATGAACGTCGTGGAGGAGGGCCACCGCATCGACAGTGTCGATGAACTTGCTCTGGATGCGCAGATGGTCCCGGAGAATGAACTCCATGAGGTGATCGATGGAAAATGTTCTGGGCGGGATGATGCTCGTTCCAACTTGCTGCGCAAGGTGCTTGCGGAGGAAATGGGCCGGGCGTTTTCCCGGGAACACCACGACCGAATGAAAGAAGTCATTACCCTCGCGGGGGACGAGATAGTCAGCAACGACCCGGATCATATCCTGGCGCGGAGATATGAGCCTCACCTGACTCATTCTACTCTCCTGACAACATCGAGGTCAACATAGGCCAGCAGTCCTCGCGCAGTACGGCGAGGATGCAACTCTTGCGCGAGCCTTACGTAGCCGCGCACTTGCGCGTAGTGCTCTTCGGATTCGCTCCCGGTCTTATAGTCGATGACTGTGACCACGTCATCATCAATAACCATCCTGTCAAGACGATGGAGCTGTCCGTCTGCCGCCGTGATCTCTTGCTCATTTCTTATCTGTCGTGCGGCGCGTTGGGCAAACAATGGTGCAGCGTCTGGATTACGCAGGAGCGAGAGGATCTTGGCCCTGATCGAGGGAAGGTTGAAAGTCTCGCGCACATCACGCTTGAAGAAATCGATAGCCTCGTCAATCTGCTTCTCCACATCGGTTGCAGTGAACTCGATCCGTGACAGGACAGCGTGAATGAACTCGCCGCGCGTTGCTTCCTCACGGTTGATGCGACCGGCATCGGGCGCCTGCCGGACGCCGCGCGTTACGCAATGGTGAATCGGAGCAATGCCTTCTCGCTCCGGTTCCGGTTTCTGAACGCAGCCGGGCCTTCCGTCTCGGTAGGGACCGGCCGGGAAGAACCTGGATGGCGACGTAGCCTTTCCGGCTTTTATGCACAGGATGTACATTTCCCTCTCCGCGCGAGTGAGAGCCACGTAAAGCTTGTTGAGGTCATCTACAAGCCGGAGTTTCTTGTTCGCCTCGTAGATTTCCCGCAACCGCTCATGTGCGTCAGCCCACGACCTCGTAATGCGCATCAGCTGGAGAAATCCATCTCGCTCTTCGATGAAGAGGTTGTTCGGTTGTGAAGAAGTGTCGTAGAAGAGGAGGATCGCGATCGGGTAACCGAGACCCTTGGCTTTGTGAATTGTCATTACGGGGATGGCATCCTCGCCCGGCGCAACAGCAATATCCCAGGAGTCATCGTCCGATTCAGTCTCTGCGTGCCGGAGAAAGTCCTTGAGATTATTGCTCCCTTTCGCTTCGACCTCGCGAACTACCTCCTGGAGCTTAACAAGTGTAGCCTCCTCGTCTTTGTGTAAGTCGAACACAGAGAACACCCGGTAGACTTCGGAAAGAAGGTCGTAGACAGGCATGTATCCGACGACATTGAAAAGATGCTCGAATGACTGCTGCCAGAGCTCGGGGTAGATTTCGCGGAACCCGATGTAGAGAGACCGGGAACGATCCTCCGATTGATGTTGCTCGAAGAGGAATTGGCGGATCTCTCCGGTCACCGGACGCTTCACGGTGGCGGCGAAAAGTTTGCTCAATAGGACCGTAGCAAAGGAGAGATCGTCGACGGGTGAATCGAGAAACCGGAGCAGCGCAAGGAGCTCCCCGGTGATCCCGCGGGTTCGAATATCAAGGCTGCTGTGCGAGAGAAACCGTATTCGGTGCTTGTTCAGCCAGCCGCTCACTCTGACAACATCGCTATTGCGTGGCGTGAGGATGGCGATGTCCCGATGCCGATATCCCCGCCCGATGCAGTCGTCAATGATCTCGAGAATTCGGCGCTTCTCCGGTGGATCGTCGGTTCTTTCGTCGGGAGGATCGAAGGAATTGATTTCAACGTACCCCTTGCCGCGGGTTTCCGGAGGAACATCCTGTTGAAATGAAGCCAGGCCGCTGAGGTCTGCAGCATCATCCTCGAGCACTTGCGGGACGATCTCCTGGAATACCCTCTTGGAGAAGCGGACAATTGCTTCCTCGCTGCGGTAATTCAGCGGCAGCGTAAGACGGCGGCAGTTGACCGACGGAAATTCCTCCTGTCTCAGCATCCGGGCCATGATCTGCCAATCACCTCCGCGAAACGTATAGATAGCCTGCTTGGTGTCACCGACGAGAAAGAGGCTTCCCTCTTTACCAAGCGATTCCTCGACGAGCGGCCTGAGCGCGACCCACTGAATGCGGTTCGTATCCTGAAATTCGTCGATCAGATAGTGATGAATGCGGTCACCAAGCGAGAAGTAGATCTCCGGCACAAGATCCTGGTGCAGCGAAGTAGCAAGGCGCTTGCTGGCTTCGCCGAGATCAATCTCGTTTCTCTGCCGCCTGACCTCCTCGATGGTATCCGACAAGAGCAGATACGCCTGGCTATAGGGCCGGTAATAATTCTCCGCCCGCGCCAGGACATACTGGGAATAGGCAGCAATGAGTTTGCCCTGAAGCTCGTCAATTTGCCGGAGGGTTGCAGCGAAAGCAGGTCCGGCCGCTTTCTTCAGAACCTTTTGGCCTAGTTTCCTGTCGGTGGCGAGACTGAAGTTACCCTCGCGCGCCGCGTCGATGATCTTCTGATAGTTTACCGTGACGCCGAAGCCGGCTGCCCGTGCAACCCTGTCGATCGCCAGAATGAACTGGAGAATGTGCTGCTCAAGCCCCTGAAAATTGATTGAGGTGGTGCCAACCTGCGGCTGACCGATAGACGAACTCAGTCGCCTGTAAATACTCCTCACCTCTCCGGCAATTGCATCGTACGGGTTCCAGATAAACCGTCGGTCTCCGCCCTGGCTGTCATTTATCAGTTCGATCAGATCTTCAACCAGTTGGCGTAGAGATGGATCGATAGCAAGACGCTCGGCAAATGACACAAACGCGTTGTCCAGGAGTACACCGCTGTCGAGAATAATCTGGAACTGTGATGGAAGCCCGAACTCAAGGGCCGAGACCTTGAGCACCCGCGCAAGGAAGCTATCGATGGTTTGAATGTGGAAGTCGGAATATGAGTCAAGAATCTCATCAACGAGTGCTTCAGCCTGTAGCTGAAGCATATCGGGCTTGAGCGTGAGGAGCTCTTCAAGATCATGCGTCGTTTCCTCGTTGCAGAACGTCACCTGCTTGAGAGAGCTGAGGATGCGCCGCTTCATCTCAACGGCGGCATTATTCGTGAAGGTGATGGCGAGAATGTTCTTCAGACCGGTGTGCGGGATTCTGTCAGAGAGGAGAAGCTGGAGGTACCGGTGCGTAAGCGTTCGGGTTTTTCCGGAGCCCGCTGAGGCGGAGACAAGGGTAAAGTCAGGAAGACGGAGATCGCTATCGTTGGTGAGAATAGTAGGCATGCGCGATGAAGGACGCTCCGAGGCGAAATGTAGAAAAAAGAAGAATCAAATGTTGGGTGAGGGGGTTGCGACGGCGCGGCGGGCGCTTAGACGGGCAGCTGATTGAACCAGCTCGATCACTCCAGCCCAAGCCTCTTCAGCTTCGGGCGAATGACAACCGAGCAATAGGGAGCCGCTGGATTGTTCCGATAATAATCCTGATGATAGTCCTCCGCCTCATAGAATTCCGTCAGCGGCTTGATTTCGGTGACGATTGAATCACCGAATTCCTTCCGCACGGTGGCCCTTGATGCCTCGGCCGTAACCCTCTGGTTGTCATTGTGAAGAAAGATGGCGGATCTGTATTGTGTCCCCACATCGGCGCCCTGGCGATTGAGTGTCGTTGGGTCGTGACTCTGCCAGAACATGTCAAGCAATCGTTCGTACGAAATTACCGAGGGATCGAATGTGATTTGGGCGACCTCGGCGTGGCCGGTCTTTCCTGTACACACCTCTTCATATGTCGGAAACGGTTTGGTTCCCCCCGTGTATCCTGCAACCACGCTGTGAACACCAGGTAGCCGCTCAAAGACAGCTTCGACACACCAGAAGCATCCGGCACCAAAAGTTGCTTTCTCCAGTTGAGGCAAAGGGGTCCCTTTCTGAGCAAGGAGAGTTGAACACACAAGAATGAGAGGAACAACAACCGACAACGTCAGAAAGGTTCCACTCTGAATCCATCCCCTCGAGCGTGTTCCATCGGCGGATGAGATGTCAGCGCGGTCTTGTTGGAATAGAAGGAAATTGGAGGTGTGAAAGGATGGCCCTCTGCGGGTCTCCAGCTCGGTGGGGTGGAGGTTCCGCCCGAGCCGAAGACAGAGCTCTCAAAGAGTAACTGCTTCCACAGTCAATCTGCTCTCGCTTCGACGGCCTGCGGCAAGCGCTTGTAGATAACGTACCTCTGCCCAAGAGGCAAAAGCTCGCTC
>VGWB01000165.1 GCA_016873755.1 Ignavibacteria bacterium
GTCACGGCCAACGACTTCGATCTTTTGGCTAGTGCTGACTCTGCCCGTCTGGTGGAAACGGCAACGCACTTTCGCTTCATCCAATCCATCTTTGTAACGAAACGCGACGCTGGCCAGTCGCGACGCATTCTCCTCGGCAGCTCTTCGGCCAGCTTCTCGAAGGCCGTTCTGCTGGCCCCAATACGGGAGATGAGGAATAAGATCGTCCTTGCCAGCTTTGGTGTCTCCGTCGTCGCCATCGGCCTGGTCCTTTTTCTCTCGAAGCGTATCGTGCACATTATTATTGTCCTTTCGGATGCCGCCCGCCAGGTCGGTTCCGGCGATCTAAAGGTGAGCGTCTTCACCCGCATGAAGGATGAACTCGGTACGCTCGCAAGAGAATTCAACCTGATGGTGGTGCAGATTCGTGAGAAGGTCGAGATGCAGAAGTTCGTCTCGCGATCAACAATGGAGATGATCGCCACCTCCGGCGAAGCAAAGCTGGGCGGTGCGCGGAAAACGATCATTGCAATGTTTACCGACATCCGGAACTTCACGACGTTTTCGGAAAAGCGTTGGCCGGAAGAGGTAGTGGAAACGCTTAACCACTACCTGGATGTACAGACGCGCATCATCCACAACCATTCAGGCGTGGTCGACAAATTTCTGGGCGACGGCATTATGAGCGTCTTCAGTGGCGATCGGATGGCCCTGAACGCCGTCGAAGCCGCCGTCGACATCCAGCGCACGGTCGCACAACTCAATGCACAACGCAAGGAAGCAGAGGAGGCCCTCCTCCATGTCGGCATTGGCATCGCAAGCGGCGTTGCCGTGCTAGGCAGCATCGGCTCCCGGGATCGAATGGATTACACGGCGATCGGCGATACGGTCAATCTCGCGTCGCGGCTCTGCAGCATCGCAGGCCCTGCAGAAATCTTTGTGACCGAAGACGTCGTCAAGCGGATCAAGAAAGACTACGCAGTTGTTTCCGAAGGTCACCTCCCGATAAGAGGGAAGCGGAACCAGGTGCCGGTCTTTAGAGTCCCGTACCGTCTATCATGATCACGACCCGCTCTCTCTTCATCCTCCTAATCCTGGCAGCGCTACCCGCGCAGTCGCAGTCTCTGGTCGGAGGAGCATGCGACTATGCCCTCGGGAATTCCTCGCTCCCGTGGTTTCCGCGCTCATCTTCGTTGTTCATCAATCCTTCGGAGCTCGGCAGGATCCATCAGGACGAGATCCTCGTGGGCACAGCGCGGTTCCGATCTCTCACCTCCATGTCGGGAGCATTGTTCCTGCCGTTCGCCGGAACAATTGGGCTCGGTTCTGCGGTCACTGACACTGTAACGGAGTTTGCCGCTGGCTTCGGGAGGATCATCGGACGCTCTCACACCGTCGGTGGAAATCTGTCTGTCGTCGACAGGACCCCTGGCGGTTTCCGGATGGCTTTGGGAAGTGTACTTCATTTCCCTTCCACAACAGAGAATTCGGGCCTGCACATTGGCATGACCGTCAGCCGTCTACCGAAACTTCCTGTTTTCGCCGGGGGTGCCGCGTACTGGGCCGTTCCCGAGATGCTCAGGCTTCAGGTGGCCGGTCGATCCCGCACACACCGTGCGCTCTTCGCAGGCGCTGATTTCTCGGTCACACCCAATGTCGCTCTTCAGGTCGGCATGCAGTCATTTCGAAATATCTCGGGCGGTGCTACATTCGTCACGCCGCTGCTGACAATCGAAATTGGCGCAGGAAAATCCGGCTTCGCTCTCTCCCTGAACTTCCTGGTCGGCCAGGCTTCCTCCATCTCCCGTTCGGAGAACTATAACGCCGGTGTCGAAGCGTTCACTGAGGGTCGGTACACCGAGGCGCGCAACCACTTGCTTCTCGCAGTCCAGCACGACGAATACGACGAAGAGAGCCGGGCCCTTGCACAGGAATCTCAGCGGTTGCTGGACTCTTCCGTCGTTGTGCTGCTAGCTCAAGCCAAGAATCATGAGCAACGGAGGAACTTCCTTGGAGCTATGCGCACGTATGCCCAGATCTTCAGAATCGCCCCCGAACGGATAGAGACAGCCGCAGAGCTCAAGGATGTGGAATTGAGACTGGGCTTGTATGTTCAGAACCTGATCGCCGCCGGCGACAGCCTGCGCCAGCGAAAGGACAACACAACGGCCAAGCGATCGTACGAGCTTGCACTCGAGTTGGACCCAACGAACGAGACTGCTTCCGCTCGCTTGGATGAGCTCGAAAACCTCTCCCAGGAGAACGTGCACGCAATCCTCAACCGTGCGCGGTCCCTTCTCTCCCGTAACCAGCTCGAAGAGGCAGAAGCAGAATATCAGCGTGCGCTGGCGATTGAGCCCAAGAACCCTCAGGCACGCGCGGGTCTGAATACGATACGAAACCGCCGCGCGAAGGCAGTGTTCGACCAAGCCAAATCTTTGTACAATGATGGGAAGTACTTTGAAGTTCTCCCGCTGCTCGTCGCCGTTATTCAGAGAGATGAACAGAACGCTGAAGCCCGGCGGTACCTCGAGCAGGTGCGGAAGATCCTTGAGCCGGAAGTTGAGAAGATCTTCAAGGTTGGTCTGCAGTTCTACGTCAAGGAGGAGTACCATGCAGCGATGAGAGCGTGGGATCAGGGACTCCTCATCCAACCGCATCACGCTGCCACGCTGGAATACCGGAAGCGGGCTGAAGAGAAACTGAAGGCTCTTGAGAAGCTCAAGTAGCTAAGAACTGCAATCAGCGGTATGCCTCCCGGCCCGAAGAACCCTGCCGATCAACGCCCCCCAAGACAGCCTCAAGAGACTTTTACCGATCAAGAGAAAGCGCACCGCTTGTCGAAACTTCCTTGCGGATTGACGCCGCGCTTGATATACTGTCAACTGCTGTTCAGGTGACGTGGCTGTCGAAACCTGAAGAAGCCAACGAGAACTGGGCAGCCGGATCGATTGAGCATCCTCCACGCCAGGACAACAATAACACCACCTACGAATGACAACGACGGCATTCACGATCGACGAGTACCGTGTTGTTCAGTCGCTCGGGGTCGTGCGTGGAATCACCGTTCGTTCCCGGTCGATTTTTGGAACCATTGGAGCCTCGCTCCAGACCATCGTTGGCGGGAATATCACTCTCTTCACAGAGCTCTGCGAGAAAACACGGTCGGAAGCGTTTGACATGATGGTTCTTCACGCAGAGGAGCTCAGCGCCAATGCAGTGATTGGTATCCGGTACGATGCTAATGAAGTAATGAGTGGAGTGACTGAAGTCCTTTGCTACGGCACAGCCGTCGTTGTCGAGCTAGAGAGGAAGTGATCCGGACGATCGGCTATCATTGCGGCCGCTCAATTTGTCTGCGGGCCCAGGAAACGTATTATTGCACGCATCAAGTCATCGCGGGCACTCGCACCGAGAACCGTCTCAAACGGAAATCCCATTACGACGACCCCATACTCTTTCTTGAACGCCACTCCTGCACCGAAGAGGTTCTCCACATACCGCATTACCTGTTTGGCGCCCTCGACAGGCACGAGGGCATCCGGCGCTTCGACGATGTATACGTCTGGACCAAGCTCAACATTAAAGTGGATTGGTCGGTCAGCGGGATAGAACGTAGAATCAACCGAAATTACCACCCCTGTGCGAGCGGCGTGCCCTGTAGCCCAGACAAACCGCAAAGTATTTCGCGCAAACTTGATGCCGGCACTGTCTTGCCCGGAATCCCGGAACAGGTCTGTCCCAATGTAGGATCCGGACAAAAACAGATTTCCTCCAGCATCGCAGTATTGCCGGAGGAGAGCTTGCATCCCCGGCGGGAACACCTTGAACTCTGTACCATTGATCGAATCGGCCATCGGCTTTGGCCACCCCGTTTCCTTCTCTTTGCCGAGGATGAGATCTACCATCGGATAGTTGGCAAGGTTGACCATCGTATCTATGATGGCTTCGTCACTGGCGGAAGAGAATGATAGGCCGCACGCCTTTATCGACGTCCCGTGCAAAAACGGAAAATCAAAGGTATTGCCCGCTATTATCTTCGTCTCGTTGTCAGCAAAGCTCGCGCCGTGGCCGGGTCCATCGTTTGAGCGAAAGGTTGATGTCCGACTGAAATCGAATTGGTCACCCGTGAACCCCAGCTCGTACCGGTCGGGAACACCGCGGTCGAGGCTCGAGAGAAATCCCTCAAAGTGACCCGCCCGAACAACGGCCGGACCCGACACCCGGTCGAACCCATTGACTATCAACACGGGCCTACCCACCTCGGGAAGCCAACAAACCGAAAGGATCTCCGACGGAAAACTCTCGCCTCCTTCGTTCACCGCTGTGACCTTGAAGCTGTAGATTTCGCCGGGCTGGAGATTGCCGACGATAGCTTGCGAGGTATCGACAAGCACGCCGTTATCGAAATCGCCATCATTTCTGCGTGTGTAGACGATATAGCAGTCGGGAGCAGCTGTCGGCTCCAGAGCGTCGAGCCGCGGCTTCCAACGCAACACAACGCCACCGTGGCCATCAAGCTCAGCGACGAAGTGCGTGATGGGGAGAGGTTGAATGGCGTAAGGATCACGGTACTGCGTGGCAAGAAAGCGTACCATTGCCTTATAGATCGCGCGGGCCACATCAAACCGGAACCTGGGATCAAGCACGAACTTCATATCGAGGAAATTCTGATGCGAAAGCAGCTCGAGGAGGACGGATGGCATATTGGGCCGTACGGCTTCGCTGTAGTCAGAATTGCGGAGCTGCCGGCGCTGCCACGCAGGGTCATACTTCGCTCGGATGTCGCTCACGATCTGGGTCTGAACAAGATCGGCTAGATCACGGTTTGCCAGCCGCGAGATACTATCCGGAAAGAACTCCTGCTTGTTGGCATCCTGAAGGCTGTAAATGGACAGCGTTCCGATCGTTGTGTCGTTGCTGGTGATTCCGGCATCCGTGTGGAAGGCAAGCGAGAGGTCGATCGGAATGCCGAGGCCTTTCTCATCCCGTTTCTTGTTGGGACCATACGGCGCGCCGGTGAGGTAGTTGAGATACTCGGCCCGGCTCTGGTAATCGTCTCGGTAGTCCATCGTGTCCGCGTTCAGATTGTAGACAAGGGTATCCGGCATGCCTGAAAACTGGAGGTAGTAGCGGCTTCCCTCGACATACTTTGGCCGACCGCTGGTTCTTCCATTGCGGGCAATGATACCCATGCCGCCACCGAAGCGGACGCCATCGGCAGAGACGAGTTTCCCAGGCTCGCGACCAACGTTGGAAAGAATAACGCTACCTGTAGCTGCATTTCTTCCGCGCGGAAACTTGAACGTCCCCAGATAGATCCACGTGCCGCCACCGATTCGTTGATTGACGAGAAATCGGGTTCTTCCGCCGAGATGATACACAACGTAGTGTGCATCCGATACGCTGCTGTCCGACGAGCTGTACGAGATGTAGACCGCGTAGTGCCCTTTCTCTGGAATATCAGGTACCCAAGATGCCTGTCCTCTCGCAAGCGTATCCGCCTGAATGACCCGATACGTTCCCTGGTGGAAGGGATTCACACCGGGCCCGTACGGAGGAGTGCCAACGCCAAATCCAGGACCTTGGCCGTCGCTCCACGAAAAGCCGCCTGACGCGGACTCTTCATAGCCGCTCGATCGAGAATCATTGTCGACGATTGCCTCGTTCGTTTGCGGGTCGCGCTCCCTTGGTACGAAGACTCTGGCCCCGGCATTTTCCAGCATCGGGATCAGGTAGGGAAGCGTGAATGACATCGGGATCAGATCCTCGACCATCAAGAAAAGCCGCGGGCGCTGCCACTCCCACCGGTCGAGCTGCCTGTTGTAGTACCAGCCGTGACTGTGCCACAGGCCGATGTTGCGGTTGAACAATCCTTTCTGCGGCACAAAGGGTCTGCTGATGTTCTCCACGACAGGCCTTTGCCGCTCTTTGCGATGAATGGGCATCCGCGACCAGTCGAACTGGGCGGTATCCGACCGATAGTAGTTCGGGATTAGCCGCTCGATCGGGTGGTTGAGGGTTTGGATGGAAAAGCTCAGACTGTCGAAATACCCGGTGAAGTACTCACGCACCTGGCGGTAGATATCTTTGACATTATCGTTGCGGTACGGGACATACGAGAGCGGATTGTTGAAGAGGAATTCGACAGTTTTCCTTGCGGAATCAATCCTGACGGTATCAATGCGAGTATGGGGCGGTAGATCAAAAACCAGTTTCTTCGTGAGCACATCGTGCTCAAACTCGGCAATCTTTTCGGCCGGCGAAGGTTTCGGCTCGTAGAGCCCCAGCGTTCGCAGCACTCCGCAGCTTGAAAGGAGGAGTGAGAAAACAAGCCCAACAGGAAGAACGGTCCTGAGCGGATTCATGCTGAATCTACCTGTTCGTTTTGACAAAACTGAAGGAAGATACAGAGAATCAAGGCAGCATGAAACCCTGTTTTTGATTCGTTTCTAACGCTGGTCATCGAGAAACAGGTCATGTGCGCTTGGGAGCCTCGGCACCTCGGCTTGATTACGTTCCACGAGCGATGAAGTGCTCTTTGCGAAAGGCTTGAATCGCGCCACTATCTTTTGTAGCTTTGTTTGACAACCGGGCACTATCCAGGAAGGTTTACATGATCACGGAGCAGCGCAAGAAGGTACTTATCGTCGACGACGAAGAGAGCATAATCACCGTGCTTCACCGGTACGTTACGAACGCCGGCTACGACTACATGACAGCTTCAAATGGAGAAGAGGCTTTGGAGAAGATATCGCAAGAAGATCCTGATCTTGTTCTCCTCGATCTGATGATGCCCGGCTTGAACGGTTTTGAAACCTGCCGCCGCATCCGCGCCAACGAGAAAACCAAGAAGCTTCCAGTTATCATCATCACTGCTCTGCACAGCGAGGCTGATTCCGCCGATGCCAAGGCCTGCGGCGCAAACGCGTTCCTCGTGAAACCCGTGAACACCGAGGAGTTGATCAGGCGTATTCAACAGTACATCGGGTCGCCATTCAAGGTATAGCCCTGCGATCTTCCCAGAATCGGGCTTGCAGCAAGGATCGACCCACCTCACACATCTAAGAAGTGCCTGCCATCGATTCCCCTTCCCCACTCCAACCTCAAGATCCTCTCTCATGAACTGCCTCGGTCTCAGTGGCTGGCAAGACAGGGTGATCCCCGATCGTCAGTGGTGGGCGCGTTTGTGAGAACGACGTTCAGTACGTGCTCGAATCGAAAAGGCGGGCGCTCAGGTAACAGGGAGGACTCTTCGTACGGTCTGCAGCAGGTCGTCGATATCAAATGGTTTGGTGATGTATGCGCTCGCGCCCATCTTCAAGGCACGTTGCTGACTTATGCGATCATCAAGGGCAGTGAGAAAGATGAAAGGGATTGACCGGAGGCTGTTGATCCGCTTCATCCGCTCATACATCATGAATCCGTCCATTTCCTTCATGCGAACATCAGAGATGATCAGGTCGGGTGAATACGCTCTGCACGCGTCCAACGCTTCCTCCGCGCTCAGGAGCTTTTTCACCGAGAAGCCCTCATCTTCCAGGACGTTGGCGATGATGTCGACGAGGGTCTCCTCGTCCTCGACAAGCAAGATACTCTTCATGGGAATCACCTCCGTCAAGACCATCGTCCGAAAAAGGCATGGAAATGGCTCCCGTCGCTTTAATAAGCTACTGTTGACCACAGATACAAACTATGACCACGCGCACAGGCTCGAAATGGTCAGGATTCACCGCTCGGTTTCCTGCCTGCCGACGGTACACGAACAATCCAGCGCCCGTCGATGAAGGCGCTGCACTCGCACGCTCTCTGTTGTCTTCAGGCTCCTATTCCTCTTCCT
>VGWB01000166.1 GCA_016873755.1 Ignavibacteria bacterium
GAGATCGCGTTGTTCAGGGCCTTGGGATCGTTGAAATCAACCCATGTGACCTTGACGCGGTACCGGGGGAGCCAATTCTTGAACAGTGAATACGTACAGCCGTAGAGCATCCTGTGAGCGACGACCTCACTTCCACTGCCCAGGAGTACCCCGCACACTGCCGACACAGCAGCCATGCCTGTGGCAAATGTGACAGCGCACTCACCTTGTTCAGCGATGGCGAGATTTTCTTCGAGCAGGTCTTTGTTCGGCTCCCCCAGGCGATCGTAGATGTAGATCGGTGCTTTCGACTGGACGCGAAAGTCACCGGCGTGGTGGGCAAATTCCACGAAGCCCTTGGCACCACGCTTTGTGGAGCTCAACCGGAATGTTGAGGAAGACGAGAGCGGAGGAACCACGTGGTGACTGTAATCCCACTTCGGGGTGAATGATTTTCCCCAGATCAGTTGGGTCTCGGCTGCATAGGGGGTGTGGTCAGAGCGTTTGGCTTTGTGCAATTTCTTGTTCTTCATTGACGACCAGCTCCTTTCGTGGCCACAATTGTTTTGACAAACTCACTCAATAGAGATCTCAGGTCGGGCGTTCCGATCTCTTCGAGCTCGTAGAAGACGCGCACCGCCGGCTTCTTGAGCTTGACGACGCGCTTAAGGTTGATCGGCGTGCCGATGATGACGGTGTCGCACGGGACTTTGTTGATGGTTTCTTCGAGGTCTTTGATCTGTTTGACGCTGTAGCCCATTGCTGGAAGCAGTGCACCGATGTCGTGGTACGTCTCAAAGGTCTTCTTGATTTCCCCCGTACAATAGGGTCGGGGGTCGACGATTTCACGAGCGCCGAACTTCTGTGCAGCAACGGTGCCAGCGCCGAATTTCATCTCTCCGTGTGTCAACGTCGGCCCGTCTTCGATGATCAGAACTCTCTTGCCCGCGATGAGTTCGCTCTGTTCAGCATAAATGGGCGACGCCGCTTCGATAATTCTCGCAGTTTTGCTGACTTTCCGGATGTTCTCGCGCAGGGTGAAGACGGCCTGAGGCTGTGCAGAATCAACCTTGTTAATGATGACAAGATCGGCGAGCCGCAGGTTCGTCTCGCTCGGGTAGTACGAAAGCTCGTTGCCGACGCGGAGGGGATCCGCAACGACAATGGCAAGATCCGGCAGATAGAACGGAGTATCGTTGTTGCCGCCATCCCAGACAATGACGTCCGCTTCTTTTTCGGCTTGGTCAAGAATGCCCCGGTAGTCAACGCCGGCGTAGACGATTGTTCCGTTGACAATGTGCGGCTCATACTCCTCCATCTCCTCAATGGTGCAGTGATTTCTGTGAAGATCATCGATGGAGGCAAAGCGCTGCACCCGTTGCTGCTCTAAGTTGCCGTACGGCATGGGGTGGCGGATCGCCGCCACCTTCTTCCCCATTTCCCGAAGGATTCTTGATACTTTCCTGCATGTCTGGCTTTTGCCGCTTCCGGTGCGGACTGCACATACAGATATGACGGGCTTCGTACTCCTGATCATTGTCTGCCGGGCGCTCAGGAGCTTGAAATGGGCGCCTGCCGTCGCAGCTCGAGAACCGAGGCTCATGACATGCTGATACGAAATATCGCTGTAGGAGAAAACAACTTCGTCGATGTAAAATTTCTGGATCAGGTCTTCCAGATGCTTCTCCTCGTAAATCGGGATCCCTTTGGGGTACAGTCTTCCGGCAAGCGCAGCGGGATACTTCCGGCCTGAGATGTTCGGGATCTGCGTTGCCGTGAATGCGACAACATTGTACAGCTCATTGTCGCGATAAATGACATTGAAGTTGTGGAAATCGCGCCCGGCGGCACCAAGGATGATCGTATTGATGCGCTTCACTTCTGCCATACAAGGCCTTTCCTCTCGGCTGGTGCTGTTTTTGGCTCGAATGTGGTGAGGACTCTCTCAATCCGCTCAAAAGCCCAATCGATCTCCCTTTTCGTGATCACAAGGGGGGGCGCGATCCTGATCACGTATTCGTGGGTCTCCTTGCAGAGCACTCCTTCGTCCTTCAGGACTTCGCAATAAGGTCGGGCTGGACTGTCCAGCACGAGACCGATCCATAACCCGCGTCCGCGAACCTGCTTGAGGTGCGGGGATTTGATTGTGCGAAGTCTCTGCAGAAAGTAACTACCCAGTTCCCGTGAACGTTCCACAAGCTTCTCCTCGACGATCACCCGTAGTGCTGCCCGAGCAGTGGCGGCAGCAAGCGGGTTGCCACCGAAGGTGGATCCGTGATCGCCCGGACGGAAGATCTCCAGAACGTCCTTGTTTGCGAGGACGGCAGAGACGGGATAGAAGCCGCCCCCAAGGGCTTTGCCGATAATGACGACATCGGGTCTGATGCCTTCGTGTTCGAAGGCAAACAGCTTACCGCTGCGGCCGAGTCCCGACTGGATCTCATCTGCAACCAACAGAACGTTGTTCTCCTTGCATATGCGCGCCGCTTCTTTCAGATAGCCATCGGGAGGAATCACGACCCCGGACTCACCTTGTATGGGCTCAACAAGAAATGCGGCAGTGTTCTTGGTGATTCTCGATTTCAGATCATCGATGTCGCCGTAGCGAACGATTACAAAGCCGGGTGTATACGGGCCAAACCCTTCACGGTATTGAGGATCCGTTGAGAAACTGATGATCGTGGTGGTACGGCCGTGGAAGTTCCCTTCGGCGCAGATGAGCTCCGCTTTGTTCTCGGGGACACCCTTGACGGTGTAACTCCACTTCCGTGCAGCTTTGACCGCCGTTTCCACCGCTTCGCTCCCCGTATTCATCGGGAGCATCATGTCGTAACCCGTGAGCTCGTGCAGATCTTTGTAGAGAAGTGCAAGCTGATCGTTTCGAAACGCCCGGCTCGTCAGGGTAAGTCTTTTCGCCTGCTCCACAAACGCCTGCAGAATCTTCGGATGACAGTGCCCCTGGTTCAACGCAGAATAGGAGGCGAGGCAGTCGAGGTATTTTCTTCCCTCGACATCCGTGACCCACACCCCTTCGGCCTTCTGGATCACGATGTCGAGCGGATGGTAGTTATGAGCTCCGTAAAGCTCTTCAAGTTCGATATAGTCTCGAGTTGTCATAGACCTCTTTCCAATGCGAAGGGTGATACACTATTCTGTATCGAACAACATCGTCAGCAACGCCATCCGCACGAAGAGCCCGTTCCGTGCTTGGCGAAAATATGCAGCGCGAGGATCACGGTCGACTGCCGGATCAATTTCGACCGAGCGGGGAAGTGGATGGAGGATGATGGCATCGGACTTCATCGTTTCCAGCATCTTGGCGTCGATGTTATACTGCGTCGGTTTGACATCCTTTTGCTGCAGACGCTCGCGGTCGATGCGCGTCTGGTAGACAACATCAACATGCGGCAAAATCTCCTCAGGATTCGAGGCCAGATGATGCCAAACGTTGCGCTCCCGAAGATGCTCAACGATGTCCGGCTTGATCTGCATCTCCGGTGGGGCCAGGAAATAGAGCTTCACCCGGTCGAATTTGCTGAGCAGATAAGCGAGGGAGCGCGCGGTCCGGCCCGTGTCGAGTGCACCGATCAGGGCCACAGACAGGCCGTCAAGAGCCTTGCATTCATCGTAGATCGTGTAGAGATCAAGGAGAGCCTGGGTGGGATGTTGTCCTCCAGCCCCGTCCCCCGCGTTGATGATCGGCACAGGTGACACTGCTGCAGCGCGCTTCGCGCCCCCCTCTTCGTTGTGCCGCAAGACGATCACATCACAGTATGTCGCAATGATCCGGATGGTGTCCTCGAGCTGTTCCCCTTCGACGGCTGAGGAGAAAGCCTTTGCAGACTCTGTCGACAGAACCTTCCCACCGAGGCGGTACATCGCGGATTCGAACGAAAAACGTGTTCGGGTCGATGGCCTGTAAAATAGCGTTGCCATCACCTTGTCCTCATAATCGCGCGTTCCACCGCGCTGCACGACCTTCTCCATCGTTCTTGTCCGCGCGAAGAGCTCCATCAGGTTGGGCACGGAGAATTGTTGGGATTCGATGATATGCTGCAGTCTCATAGCGGTCGCTGCCATAAAGTGTTATGGGGTGATCAGTGTTCCTGCCTTTCCGTGAATAGCTTCCATCACGCGGTCGGGCGAGGTAATGACGACCTCCTTGCCGCCGTTTGTGAGAAACCGAATCGCAGCTTCAATCTTCGGTCCCATACTTCCCGGCGGAAACTGTCCGTTGTCGAGATAGTGCTGCATGAGTTCGGCTGTGGCGCGCTTGATGCCGCGCTGTTCCGATGTCCTGTAATTCAGATAGACTTGATCAACATCCGTGCTGATGATGAGACAGTCTATTCCAAGTGCTGCCGCGAGAAGCGCAGAAGCCCGGTCCTTGTCAATGACCGCTTCGACGCCGACAACAGTATGGTCCTCGCGAACAATGACCGGTATCCCGCCTCCGCCGAGGGCGATCACGATGATTCCCAGGTCCAGAATCTGTCGGATGACCTCCTGCTCGAGTATTTCGAGGGGTTCCGGGGATGGGACGACCCGTCGGTACCCGCGGGCGGCATCTTCCACCATCAACCAGCCGAACCGCCGGCTTTTCTCTTCGGCTTCCCTTTCTGAATAGAAGGGGCCAATCGGCTTCGTAGGATTCTTGAAAGCCGGATCATCTTCGTTCACGCGTACCTGCGTGAGGATCGTCATCACCGGCATGTAGAATCCGGCCCGTCGGAGCTCGCACTCCAGCCCTCGTTCAAGCAGGTAGCCGATCTCACTCTGCGTTACTGCCACGCAGACGTCGAGAGGTTGAGTGTACACCTCGCCTGCTGCTCGGTCCGACCGGAGGAGCGCAGCACCGACCTGAGGACCATTCCCGTGTGTGACGACGACACGCCAACCGTCTGCGACAAGCTGGGTGATCTTCTTGGCCGTTGCGTGGGCGTTGGAGAGTTGCTCCTCGATGGTGCCGCGTTGACCGATTCCAATCAAGGAATTTCCACCGACCGCAATGAGAGCGCTCCGTGCCACAGGGGACTCCGCTATTTCATTAGTTGATACATGATGGCTTTTTGGACATGCAGGCGATTCTCGGCCTGCTGGAATACAACAGACGAAGGGTCATCAATGACTTCGTCGGTTACCTCTTCCCCCCGATGGGCAGGCAGGCAATGCATGAAAATCGCGTCGGCTCGTGCATGTGCCATGAGCTTCTTGTTCACCTGATAAGGGCCAAACACCTGTTTCCGGCTCTCCGCTTCCGTTTCCTGACCCATAGAAGCCCAGACGTCGGTGTAGACGACATCGGCGTCCTTGGCACCCTCAGTGGGATCAGAGGTCACTTCGATCCGTGCACCAGTCGCTTTGGCGTCTTCGACAGCCTGCTGAACAGCTACTGATTTCGGCTCATAGCCCTTGGGGCAGGCGACTGTGACATGAGCACCCAGTTGCGCGCCGCCAAACATAAGAGAATGAGCCACGTTGTTCCCATCGCCAACAAAACAGAGCTTGAGTCCTTTCAGCCGGCCCTTGATCTCCTGGATCGTGAAATAGTCCGCTAACCCCTGACAGGGATGCGAATAGTCTGTCAAACCGTTGATAACCGGCACTGCGGCGTGGTGGGCCATGTCAAGCACAATCTGATGTGAGAACGTCCGGATCATGATCCCCTGCACCATGCGCTCGAGATTCTTGGCCACGTCATAGACCGACTCACGTTTGCCTAAATTGATCTCGGCGGGGGAGAGGTAGACGGAGAATCCGCCGAGTTGCTGAATCCCGACGTCGAAGGTTACTCGTGTGCGGAGCGAGGGCTTTTCAAAAATCAGGGCGAGAGTCTTCCCTTTGAGCGCGGTTGAATACTTCTGGGGTTGAGACTTCATGTCCTTCGCGAGCTCGAATGTTTGAAGAATTTCTTCGGTTGAGACATCACGAATGCTGAGGAAATCATTCTTCATGAGAATTCAACTCCGTTTCGGTTTCGAGACAGGAGCTCGGATATTCAAAGCCGGGCGCTGTCAGATGCTCGACCGTACCCTCGAAAATGTCGAACGATAGTGGCTCGATCGACACTGTTAACCAACCTAGTGGCTCCAGACCAGATCGAAAGGTCAAGTTCTATGCCACCTGATTCCTTCCGCTCAGTAGAAAAGGCGTCTGGAAGGGGAACGGATTGACACTCCAACAGTGGTTGATTCTGGGAATGATCGGAGTCTGAGCGAGATCTTTGCCAAAAGAGCCAAGCGTACTCCATCTCTGGGAAAGGCGAAATGTTGACCGCCTCAGCTGCCCGATCAAATCCGTCTTGCATTTCGAGACAATTTTCGGTATTCTAAAATGTTTAGGAAGCCTGTTATGAAAGTAACAGGCTTTTCGCTCTTTAACAAGCTTCGCAATGTTGCCAATGGGCTCGTCCACGTCCTGTGCGGAATTTCTGCCAGAAGGAGCCAATTCTTGCAGACAAGAACGGGAAAGAGCCGGTCGGCGACGCCCCTGTTCCACGGTGTCCGTAGTTCAGTTGGTTAGAACGCCAGGTTGTGGCCCTGGAGGTCGAGGGTTCGAGTCCCTTCGGACACCCAGAAAATGGAGAAATGGGAAATTGGAAAATGGGCACACTGATAGAAGCACTGAGCAAGCGGGAGGTGAATCAGGGAACGGGAGGTCTGTGAGTTCCGTCGAGCAGCTAAAGGATCGTACCAAGAACTTTGCGATTGAGGTCATCAAGGTTGTTCAGTCGATGCCGAAGGATCGGACGAGCGAGATTCTGGCGAAACAGCTTGTCCGAGCGGCTACCTCAGTAGGAGCGAATTATCGCTCAGCGTGCCGTGCGCGCTCAAAAGCAGATTTCATTTCGAAAATTAGCATTGTCGAGGAAGAAGCAGACGAAGTGCAGTATTGGATGGAGCTTGTGATGAGTCTCAACGTTCTTCCTGATCAGCAGCTTGCGAGATTGTATCGGGAAGCGTCTGAGTTGACGGCGATTTTCACAGCATCGCGGCAGACGGCGAAGAGGAACAGTCGGCGATGGGGATAGCAACGTTGTTCCACCATTCGTTTGATTCATCTGTATTTTGACATTTTGGCATTTCTGCATTTTTCCACTTATCCGCCCCCATCGTCTAGAGGCCTAGGACACGAGCTTTTCAAGCTCGGTACACCAGTTCGAATCTGGTTGGGGGCACTGCACTTACAGGCGCGTTTTCCCACCTGCTAACACTTCTGCTAACAGTTTTTGCAGGAGTGTCCCATGCCCACCTTGTTCAAACGTTCCAACGGCATCTTCTACATCGTCACTGTCGGAAAGAACGGTCGCCGTCGATGGATCAGTACGGGAGAGCGTACAAGATCCAGAGCTGCCAAGCATCTGAACCCTCACGAGGCACAGCCTGTGCGGGAGCAACAATCGATGCGCCTCTCAGTGTTCAAGAGCGAATTCCTGACCAGGGTTTCAGGTTTCTATTCGCGAGGAACGCTCGGAATATACAGGTATGCGCTTACGTCATTCCTGGCTACGGTTGGCGATCTGCAGCTCGCATCGGTCAACGGTCAGCACATTGACCTGTTCCGCCAACGCAGGATCAAGGAGGTCTCTGTCATAACCCTGAATATCAATCTCAGGGCCCTTCGATCTGCATTTTACTATGCCGTCCGCTGGCAAATTCTCGATTCCAACCCGTTCACCAAGGTTCCTCTGTCGCCGGTTCCAGAACGGGATCCGATATTCTTCTCTCCCGAAGATTTCAAGCTGATCGTCAGCTCGATCAAGCAGGAGTGGTTCAAATCGATCGTGATATTTGCCGCCTGCACAGGAATGCGGAGAGGGGAGATTGTGAATGTTC
>VGWB01000167.1 GCA_016873755.1 Ignavibacteria bacterium
GTCTACAAGCCCCTGCTCTCCGGCGCGTCGGCGTTTGCTTATCTGTACTTCGGCACAGGGCAGCGGTCGAGTTCGGCCTGGATCGTCCTGCCCGCTCTGTCAGATTATTGGTTGCCGGAGATCATCTACAAGATTGCATTGGACAGGAGCGCACCCTACGTCCACAAAGAGCGCAAGCGCGTACGCAATGTGATTCGCTTTGGTGCGGAGAAGAATCCGCCGGTGTACAAGTATTCCTATGTAACGAGATACTACGGACTCGGCTCACTGCAGGGAGGCATTCTCCAGCCGATTCAACAGCATACGTGGAGCGTTCGCTACACGTACGGCAGACCGTATACCGCGATCTTCGGTCTCCACCCGTACTGGTCGGGGTATGAGCTCGGGATGTTTTTTCCTGAGGAAGTGAAGACTTTGATCGCGGATGTCGTGGCGTCAAAGGGGACGTATAACAATCCCGATAAATGGACAGGGAGCTCTCCGTTCGAAAGAACGTTCCAGCATAAGAACACCCTGATTGTCCTCTACGATATCGAACGCGGCACGACCACCGAGCATATCGACGGGTTCTTTCCTCGTAATCTCGAAGAACGGATCGTGGACAATTCCGGCTGGATCGTGTGCAAGGCGGGCGACACGTATGTCGGTTGGTATCCCTTGCAGGAATATGAATGGAAAGAGGAGCTTGAAGCTTCTGCAAACACATTGAGCGATGTCGGTCGACCGCAACTTGAGCAGATCAAGGAGACGGGCAACTGGCGCCTGCGTAGCTACAAGCTCCAGAACGGATACGTGATAGAGGTGCGGTCGAGGGCCGAAATCGGCTCGTTCGACCGGTTCCGCCGTTCGCTGCAGACACACCTCCCGAAGGCTTCGCTAAAGCCCGGAGCAGTGTCTATCAACTATGTGACGATCGACGGAGACAGGATGGCTTTTTCTTTTCCCGAGGGCCGAAGTTTGAACGGCAGGCGGATTGACCTTTCGAAAACGAAGCTCTTTGAAGGACCATTTCTTCAGGCGGAGGTCGGGAGCGAAACTCTGACGCTGACGTACAAGAAACAGAAGCGGGTCCTCGATTTCAAGAACCTCAAGATTCTCGAATAGTGTCATCGCCTTCCCATAGGTAGGGTTATGAATCATCCGCATCATCTCGATGTCGTGGTCGCGGGTCTGGCTGTTGCCGACGTCATCGGTCGGCCGGTCAACCCGAGAAGTCTGCCCAAGCGCGGCGGCCTGAAATTGATCGACTCCATCACCCTGGCCACCGGAGGCAATGTCTCGAACGTGGGTGTTGATCTGGCCAAACTCGGATTCCGAGTGGGTGTGATCACACGGGTGGGAGCTGATTCGCTCGGCAGATTCATCACACAAAACTATCGCGCGTTCGGGATGGACACGGAGGGGGTGATCGTAGATGCCTCGGAGCAGACTTCAGCCACGATGGTAATTGTCGATCGGAGCGGCGAGCGCACCTTTCTCCATACGCGTGGCTGCATGAAGCACTTCCGAGCGAGCGATGTGCTGGACCACCTTCCCCTGTTGCGCAAGGCACGGATCCTCGCATTCGGATACCTTGGCCTGCTTCCGGAGACGGAGCGGGAATTCGAAAAGCTGTTCCAGGCTCTCAAGCTGAAGACAGGCCTGAAGATCCTGCTGGACAGCGCCGCCTCTCCCCGCGTTTCTTCACAGGCACTGAAAGGGTTTCTTCCATTTGTTGATTATTTCTTTCCGAGCTACGAGGAAGCGGTGATGATCACGAACCGCAAAACCCCGGAGGCCATCATACAGTATCTGCGCAACGCAGGTGCATCAGATGTGGTTGGCGTCAAGCTGAACGCGAAAGGATGTTTCATCGCGACCCGTGATCGGTCCGAATACGTACGGCCGAGGCGCGTGGCGCGTGTCGTTGATGCTACGGGGGCGGGCGATGCCTTCGTCGCCGGTTTCCTTGGGGCAACGTTGCGCGGGCTTGATCCGTTCAAAGCAGCGCGCGTGGCCAATGCCGTTGCAGCAGACTGCGTCACGGCTGTCGGAGCGTCAACCGCGATCAAACCTCTTGAAAGGTACATCTAGGACTTTAGGGAAACGGCTTTTTACCGTCAACTGATCGGGATGAAACCTACCTACCACATTGTCTCACACTCGCACTGGGACCGGGAGTGGTATTTTCCATTTGAGCGGTTTCGGGCAATGCTTGTGGATATGGTCGAAGATTTGCTCCATCTGCTGGGGAGAAACCCTGAGTTCAGATCGTACACGCTCGACGGCCAGATGGCACTCGTGATGGATTACCTCGAGATACGGCCAGATCGTGCAGAGGATATCCGGCAGCTGGTGGAAGCGAGGAGGTTGTTCATCGGACCGTGGTACATCCTGAGTGATGAGTTTCTCTCTAGTGGCGAGTCCCACATACACAATCTGCTGTTTGGATTTCGCTATGGAAAAGCGCTGGGAGGTGTCATGAAGGTCGGGTATATCCCCGATCAGTTCGGGCACATTGCGCAAATGCCGCAAATCCTTCGGGGCTTCGGCATTGATTCGGCCATGATCTACCGAGGATTCGGCGGTGAAAAGGGCCAGGAGTCGTCAGAGTACTGGTGGACGAGTCCCGATGGATCCCGGGTACTCCTGCACCATCTGCCGAAGGATGGATACAGCGCGGGATACTTTGGCACGGAGAACGAACAAGAAATCGTCAAGAAGTTCGAGCGCCTGCGGTTAGAACTTGATGCCCGGGCAACGACATCGCAACGGCTGTTCTTCAATGGAGGGGATCATCATTGGCCGGACGAGGCCGTCACCAGAGCAATTGCGGTCTTGGAAAGACATTATGATGCGCATATCTATCATAGCAACTGTGAAGACTACCTTGATGCGCTGAAGGAGGAGTTGGTCAATCGAAAAGATCTCCCTCTACTTGCAGGCGAAACGCGGTTTGGCTATCGCCACGCGTACGCGGTTCTCGGTGGCGTTTTCTCGAGCAGGATGTACCTCAAGCAGCTCAATGCAGAATGTGAAACTCTCCTCGAGCGCCACCTGGAGCCGTTAAATGTTCTTGCCATACTACGAGGAATGCAGAGCAAAACCCCGCAGATAGAGCAGGCATGGAGATATGTCATTCAGAACCAAGATCATGACGCGATCTGCGGTACCAGCGTTGACGAGGTGCATAGGGAAATGGTGGTTCGCTACGCGAAAGCCAGGCAGATCGGTGAACACGTGAAGGCAGAGTGCTTTGCCCACCTTCTGCCGTACGATGAAACAGCGCACGCGGATGACCAGTATCTCCTCGTCTTCAATCCTTCACCGTTTACCCGAAGCGACATCGTCGAGGCGGAGATCGAATTCTACCGTCAGGATGTTGTGGTGGGGTTGAATCCTGACGTCAAGGTCGTCGATCCGATGCCGCCTATCGGCGGATTCAGGCTCCTTGATGGGCACAAAAGCGAAGTGCCCTACCAGATTCTCAGTCGTCAGGAAAGCTTTGGTATCACGTATTCCAAGCATGACTATCCACATCAGGCTCTTGTTGACAAATTGACCGTTCTTGTTGCTGCGCAAGATGTCCCAGCGATGGGTTGGAGAGGGCTGAAAGTTGTAAGGACGGAGGAGTTCCCGCACTATGACTCAGTAATTCGATGTGGAAACTTCTTCATTGAGAACAAGTTCCTGAAGGTGGAGGCAGCGCCCGAAGGGATTGTACGGCTGGTTGATAAAACGACGGGGCTGCTGTATCAGCCGGTGAATTTTTTCGAGGACTCGGGCGATGTTGGTGATGAATATAGTTATTCCTATCCCGAAGCCGACGAGTGGTACTGTTCTCTGCACTCGTCCGCCAGAATTAACCGTGCTGAACAGGGTCCGCTGAGAGCTTCACTCAAGATTGAACACAGAATGATGCTTCCCCGCTCTGCTTCAGCAGACGAGAAGCGACGGTCCGCCGAAAAGGCCGAGCTGCTGATCACAACAGTCCTCTCCCTGACACCAAATGCACGCCGGGTTGATGTCAAGACCACAGTCCACAACACCATCAAGGATCATCGGCTGCGAGCGCTCTTCACGACCGGCATAGGGACTACTGCATCAGTGGCTGAGACGCCCTTCGCCGTGGTTGAACGGGAGCACCGGGAGTACGACGTTTCGCAGTTTCCCTATGAACACCCGGCAAAGGTTGCACCTGTGCAACGGTTTGTGACAATTCGTGATGCGAAGAAAGGATTCACGCTGATCGTCAAGGGTTTGCCTGAGTATGAGCTTAAGTGTGATGACCGGGGAACTCTTGCTCTGACGCTTTTGCGGTGTGTCGGGAAGCTCTCGGGCAGAAATCTCATCACGCGACCGGGGGGTGCAGCGGGGTGGTGGAGCGAAACCCCGGACGCACAATGTCTTGGTGAGCATACGTTCGAGTACTCTCTGTATCCTCATACCCCGGAAGAGATGCAGGACTGGTCATCGATTCTCCAGGAAGTTGAGCTCTTTACGGTTCCGCCTCTGGTGATCAAACGGAAGAACGGGCAAGCAGAGCTGGAGAGCTCATCTCTGTCCATTCAACCGAACCGAGTGCTTCTCAGCGCGCTGAAGGAGGCGGATGATCGCAGCGGCATTGTATTGCGACTCTGCAATCCCGTCGGTTCGGAGATTGATGCGAGTATTCACATCGGACAGCCGATACAGGAGGCCCATCTCGCAAAGCTTGATGAGGACGTCCTCAAACCGGTCGCGATACAGGATCATCATGATTTGAAGGTTCATCTCAGGCCTTACGAAATCGTCACATTGAGACTGAGGCTGTGAGCGGAGGGATTTCGCACCCGACCTGGCGCCAATTCAGCGGAGTGGAGAGCAAAAGGACAATTGAGTGCAAACCGCATGCAAGGTCGAAGAAAATCGTCTATCAGGGACCACCATGAAAGTCGCACAATTTGAAGATCCGCAAGGTTTCTGCATCGGCGTTCAATTCGGGGGGCAGTGGATCAACTATACCGATGCTGAAGCTGCCTACACGTCGGTGACGCAGCGGGTTGTCGTTGAGCCAACAACAACCATCCTTCAATTATTGGAGGATGGCCGCTTCGATCCGGTTGAGTTCAAGGGGGTGCTTCAGTTCCTGAAGCGGCACAGGTTGCTTCAGCGATATGTGGTCAGTAAAGATGCCGTTCTCAGGGCGCCCGTTCTCAGGCCGCCCAAGATCATTGCTGTGGGGCTCAACTATGCGCTTCACGCCAAGGAAGGAAAACTGGCGATCCCGAAGGAGCCGATCATCTTCGCGAAGGCGGGCTCATCCGTAATTGGGCCGGGCGAAGCCGTACTGTTGCCGCGACGACTTGGGCGGATGGATCATGAGGCTGAGCTGGCCGTCATCATCGGTCGCAGAGCTTCTCAGTTGAGGAAAAAAAATGCCCTCAGTGCTGTCGCCGGGTATTCGATTTCCAATGACGTGACAGCCCGGGATCTGCAATCAAAAGACATTGGTAACAAGCTACCCTGGTTCCGGTCGAAGAGCTATGATACATTCACGCCGCTCGGCCCGTGGATTGTGACAGCAGACGAGATTACCTTTCCGATTCATCTCAAGCTGGAATGCCGGGTCAACGGAAAAGTGAGGCAGCGGGCAAACACGCGCGATATGCTGTTCGATGTCCCGACGCTCATTGAGTTCATTTCGCGCTACATCACGCTCGAGCCCGGGGATATCATCTCCACGGGAACGCCGGAGGGCATCGGGCCCATCAAACCGGGTGATACGATGATGTGCCGAATCGAGCAGATCGGGGAATTGGTGAATCCGGTGCGCGCTCGATGAAGGTTGAACGCATCACACTGACGCATGTCCGTATCCCGCTGGTTGAGCCATTCAGGATCAGCAGCGGTGAGATAAGTGAGAAGGACGGTATTGTTGTCGCGCTTTACGGCGATGGAGTCGTCGGCTACGGTGAGTCATCGCCCATGTCGGGGAGCTTCTACTCAGAGGAGACCCCGGAGTCGGCTTGGGACTGCCTGGTGAATGAGCTTATCCCTCAAGTCCTGAAGACGAGGCCAGCATCTTTGGAGCGGGTCAATGACCTCACTGCACAAATTGTAGGTAACCAGTTTGCCAAGGCGGGAATTGAATCGGCATTCTGGGATCTCGAGGCACAGCAACGCAATGAACCACTATGGAAGACACTCGGTGGGAAACGGACGCAGGTCGAGTCGGGTCTTGCAGTCGGCATATTTCCGACCATCAGCAAGCTCTTGTCTGCCATTGAGCGCTATCTGATGGAGGGGTATAGGAGGGTCAAGATCAAGATCCAGCCGGGGTGGGACATTGAACCGCTGCTTGCTGTGCGAGGTGAGTTTGGCCGTATCCCCCTTATGGTAGATGCGAACTGCGCCTATCGGCAGTCAGATCTCGATCATCTGCAAGCACTGGATGATTTCGAGTTGATGATGATCGAGCAGCCTCTGCCAAAGCCCGATCTTGAAGGTCACGCAAAACTCCAGGCAATGATGAAAACACCCATTTGCCTGGATGAGAGCGCAAAGGACGCAACTGCTGTCCGCAAGGCTATCGAGATGAGAAGTTGCAGCATCATCAACATCAAGATTCAGCGTGTTGGTGGCTTGAAGAATGCTGTGGAAATGCACGACATCTGCCGAGCTGCCGGTGTTCCTGTTTGGGCCGGGACTATGCCGGAACTCGGCATCGGATCTGCGCAGTCGGTTCATCTCGCAACCCTTGAGAATTTCGGGTTTCCGACTGATGTCGAGTCATCTTTGCGCTGGTTTGTCGATGACGTTATCTATCCTTTCATCGAAGTACGAAACGGTGTAATTGAAATCCCCGAAGGGGTTGGTAACTGCTACAGAGTTGACGGTCGCAAGATGCAGAAGTACAAGGTGCGGGAGGAGTCGTTCAGGTAACCCTTCGTCATACTCTCGGTAACAAAGATAGGAAGAAACTCAGTTCTCCGATGACCGGTGAAAACGTTTCTAAAGTACATTTCTCTTGTCGGTTCACTCTTAGTGCCGATCATGAATGCACATCCACAAACGACAAACTGGATAGAATCAACTCTCTCCTCAATGACGCTGGAAGAGAAGGTCGGGCAGCTCTTCCTCGCTGACCTGGTAGCCGTCTACTCGCACAGAGAGAGTCAGAACTTCCTTCTCGCGAAGGAGTTCGTTCAGAAATACCATGTCGGGGGCTTTGTCATCGCAGGCGGGACGGTCACCGACGTTGCTCTTGTAACAAACGCTCTGCAACGAGAGTCAAAAGTGCCGTTGCTGTTCAACGCGGATCTTGAGGGGGGACTCTGGTACAACCATCCGTATCGTTGGATCCGCGGGAGAGCGCCGGAATTGCCTCGGTTCGTCGGTGGCGGCGGCACGTTGTTCCCTTCGTTAATGGCAATCGGTGCGACCGGAGATCCTCGGTTCGCGTACGAAGTCGGCCGGATTACCGCGCGGGAGTCGCGGGCTGTCGGCATTCACTGGACGAACTCCCCCGTGGCGGATGTCAATAACAATCCCAAAAATCCTATCATCAATACACGGTCATTCGGAGAAGATCCTTCGGTTGTAGCAAAGATGGTTGAGGCCTACGTGCGCGGCTTACAGGAAGAGAGGATGATCGCGACGCTCAAGCACTTTCCCGGCCACGGTGACACCGAGGAAGACACTCACATGAAATTGCCGGTTCTCCCGTTCGACCAGGCGAGGCTCGATGCGATTGAGCTCATCCCCTTCAAAGCAGGAATCGCCGCGGGTGCCAGGGCAGTTATGACGGCCCACATCGCTTTGCCGAAGATC
>VGWB01000168.1 GCA_016873755.1 Ignavibacteria bacterium
TGTCCCCCCGTCGAGATTTTTGTCAGGAATCTGTGTAGCTTTGTGTGATTCTGTTCGACTTGGAGAACCTGAGCATCACGCAGGCCTGATTGTTCGACCGCTTCATACCCTCAGGCTGGTTTCTCCCCGACGCAACGTACGAAGGAAGACACAGATTCCAAAGTTCACCTTCTCACAAACACATTCAGGTCGTTCGTATGAAGCATCGACATGCATTCATTCTTCCTATTATTCTCCTCGCCTTTTGCCTCAACGCTCAGGAACGTGAAGAAACCTACGTCCCGGAAACTGATCCGCTTGTCCTCGCGAAGCTGGACACGTGGCAGGACTACAAGCTGGGGCTGATGATGACGTGGGGAACGTACAGCCAATGGGGAATTGTCGAATCATGGTCGCTCTGCGGAGAGGACGAGGGCTGGTGTCAACGTCGTGGCCCTCACGCCGTAGACTACGATGGGTACAAGAGAGCCTACGTGGATCTCAAGAAGACTTTTAATCCTGTCAAGTTTGATCCCGAGCGATGGGCAGAGGCCGCACGCGATGCGGGGATGAAGTACGTTATCTTCACGACAAAACATCATGACGGCTTCTGCATGTTCGACACGAAAACGACGGACTACAAGATCACATCCCCCCAATGTCCTTTTCACGCACATTCCCGGCCGGATGTAACGAAAGAGATTTTCGATGCCTTCCGAAAGAAAGGAATCATGATCGGCGCGTACTATTCAAAACCGGATTGGAACACCGCGGATTACTGGTGGCCCTATTTCCCGACTCCTGACCGGCACGTCAACTATGATCCCGCCAAGTACCCGGAGCGGTGGCAGAGGTTCAAGGACTTTACCTATGCGCAGATCGAGGAGTTGATGTCTCGCTACGGCTTAGTCGATATCCTCTGGCTCGATGGAGCGTGGGTTCGGCCATTCGAGAACATGCCGAAGGAATTTGAGTCGTGGGCGACGAAAGGCAGCTACAACCAGGACATCGATATGGCTCGGATTACGGCGATGGCGCGTCGGCACCAGCCCGGGTTGATCGTTGTCGACCGGTGGGTAAGCGGACCGTTTGAGAACTACCTGACTCCTGAACAGAAGGTCCCCGAGCGAGCCCTGAGAGTACCATGGGAATCATGCATTACCATGGCGACAAGCTGGTCGTACGTCAAGTCAGATCGCTATAAACCGACGCGTCAGTTAATCCACCTCCTGGTTGACGTTGTGGCCAAAGGGGGCAACCTGCTCCTCAACATCGGGCCTTCGCCCGAAGGTGAATGGGTGCCCGACGCGTATGAGCGGCTGAAGGGAATGGGGGAATGGTTGACTGTGAACGGCGAGGCGATCTACGGCACACGGCCGATCGCACCGTACAAAGAAGGGAAGGTCTGCCTGACGCAGAAGAAGAACGGCGGCGCAGTCTATGCCATTTACCTGGCTGATGAAGGGGAGTCGAGTCCCCCGCAGCAAATCCGGTTGGCAAACGTCCAACCGGCAGAGGGTGCTGATATTGTCATGTTGGGTGTTCCTGGTGATCTGGAGTGGCGGAAAGAAGGGAAGGGAATGTGCGTTGAAATTCCGGACCGCGTCCGGAAACAGCCGCCGTGCGGCAATGCCTGGGCCATCCGGATATCCAGGATTTGGGAATAAATTCTGAATTGACACTTTCTTCATCTAGCAAGTATTCTTCGTGTAGAAATTGTTGCTATTTTCGCTTCCGGCGCATAGATTTCAGCGGTCGAAGACCAAAATGAGGAGAGAAGATGGATCGCAGAGACTTCTTGAGACGTGGTGCAGCAGCGTCGGTCGTAGCGGGTTCGTACGTTGTCTGCGGTGGATACGACTGGCTGATCTCTGAACCGGGTGGGCGGGCGGCGTCGCTCCCCTTTGATCTTGTTGCTGTCCGCGGCGGTGAGCCCGACGTCATGTTTCAGAAGGGGATCGCGGCGCTCGGCGGCATCGGCGTGTTTGTCAAGAAAGGCCAGAAGGTTGTCGTGAAGCCGAACATGGGCTGGGATGTCCCGCCTGAGCGTGGTGGGAATACAAATCCCAAGTTGATGGCTGAAATCGTCAGACAATGTCTCGGTGCCGGAGCACGTGAAGTGTATGTGTTTGACCACACATGCGACAACTGGCAGCGCTGCTACAGGAATAGTGGTATCGAGGCGGCCGTGAAGGAGGCCGGGGCCAAAGTTGCTCCAGCGCATACCGAAGGATATTTCCACAACGTCTCTATCCCCGCAGGGAAGGTTCTCAAAAGGGCGAAGGAGCATGAGCTCGTTCTTGAATCTGACGTCTTCATCAACGTGCCGATCCTTAAAAACCATGGCGGTTCGCGGCTTACGGTTTCCATGAAGAACCTGATGGGGAATGTCTGGGATCGCCGTTTCTGGCACGGGAACGACCTCCACCAATGCATCGCGGATTTTGCGACATTCCGCAGGCCCACGCTGAATGTTGTCGACGCTTACTACGTGATGAAACGGAACGGCCCCCGCGGGGTGTCGGTCGAAGATGTGGTCACGATGAAAGCTCAGCTGATCTCTACTGACATGGTCGCCGTTGACACGGCAGCTGCCAGGTTGTTTGGCATGAATCCGAAAGACGTCGATCACATCCAATTTGCAGCCGATCACAAGGTCGGGAGGATGGATCTCGAGAATCTGAAAATCGAACGGATTGCCATTTAGGGGAAAAGGCTTGCAGTCGCTGAAGAAGATCCGCGTCGTCGTCTCTCTCCTTTTCTTTTTCCTCCTGAGCTTTCTTTTTGTCGACCTCTGGAACGTCGTCCCCGTTCCAGTCAGTAACGTTCTTGTCTCGATTCAGCTTGTTCCCTCCATCACAAAGACACTCACGCTCCTAACGGCCACGTCGTTCGGGCTCCTCTTTGTCGTTCTCCTGACGCTTCTGTTCGGAAGGGTGTACTGTTCCTCCATCTGTCCGCTGGGCACGCTGCAGGATTTGGTTATACGCGTCGCGGGACGGAATCGAAAGCACCGATGGTTTCGCTACAGCGGGGCGCCCGTAGCCCTGCACTATGCTATCCTTGCTGTGGTCGCGATCGCATTCCTCGGGGGGAGCACCCTGCTTCTGAACCTTGTCGAGCCCTTCAGCAACCACGGAAGAATCTTCTCAACGCTTGTCAGTCCCATCGTGGTGCTCCTGAACAATGCCGTGGCCTGGCTTCTCGGGCAGTTTGGGACGTACTCATTGCCGACTCTTGCCATCCGCTCTGTCGTCATCGGTGTCACTTTCTTGCCACTCGCCTTTCTCGCGGTGGTGGTTTACCTATCATACAATTACGGTCGTCTGTTCTGCAACAGCCTCTGTCCCGCCGGGGCGCTTCTCGCGATCCTTTCCCGGGTGTCGCTTTTCAAGATCGTCATCGACGAAGAGACGTGCACAGAATGTAAACTCTGCGAAAAAGTCTGCAAGGCCCGTTGCATTCAGGCCGACACGAAGCGGCTCGATTTTGATGCTTGCGTGAGCTGCTTCAACTGCATCGATGTCTGCCCGAGCGTCGGTCTGAAGTATGAGGCGCTCTGGAAAAACAAGATCTCCCCGAAGCCCGCAGAGGTTGACACCGGTCGACGGACGTTCATGAATGCAGCTGTCACGTCCCTGCTTGCTGCCGTCGTGCCGGGCTCGACATCGCAGGATACAACGGCAGCATCTGCCCTGAGTTTTGACGAGAGCAGAAGGCATCCCATTGCGCCTCCCGGTGCTATCAGCATTGAGCACTTCTCAAGTCTCTGCACTGCCTGCCATCTCTGCGTCACCGTCTGTCCGACTCAAGTCCTCTATCCTTCGCTCCTTGAATACGGGGTCGCGGGCATCCTCCAGCCGAAGATGAACTACGCCGCCAGCTATTGCAATTATGATTGCATCCTTTGCACGGAGATCTGTCCGAGTGGTGCGATCCTCCCGGTAACTGCTGCAGCGAAGAAAGAGATCCAGATCGGGAAATCGGTATTTGTCAAAGAAGATTGTGTCGTGGTTTCGAAGAAAAAGGCTTGTGCTGCGTGTGCCGAGCATTGTCCTACCAAAGCCGTCCGCATGGTGCCGTATGAGGGGAACCTGATGATCCCCGAGCTCAACAACGAGATCTGTGTTGGTTGCGGTGCCTGCGAATACCCTTGCCCCACCGAGCCGCGGAGAGCGATCTACGTCGTTGCCAACTCCGTCCACCAGAAAGCCAAGAGGCCGAAGGTCGAGAGACTTGAAGAAGCCGTCGACAAGAGCAAGGAATTCCCTTTCTGATATTCGCAAATTTGCCACTTCGAGGCTTGTTCTTCTCTTCATGAAGTCCTCGTCGGGGCGGTCATGAACCCTATGCTGTGCGCAACGCCGACAAAGGGACAGGAAACCGCAAATTTGCCTTTCAGTGGAAACTGCAGTAGCTTGCAGTTGACACAATGCACCACCGTAGTCTTCCGATCGCCCTGCAAAGCACCTCACGCATTCCTGACTACCTGTGAGAAGGGGGTAGTCGTGAACGGGGCGACCATCTCTCATTGCGGAATCCTCGAACACCTTGGTAGTGGAGGCACAGGTGTTGTCGACAGGGTTGAAGACAGCCGCCCGAAGTGTGCCCACACGTTCAAGTAAGCTGTTTGGAGCTAACGCATTCAACGCGGCAGGTTCATCCCCCAAACCGGAATTCAGCATGCAGGAGAAATTCAAGCGGGATCTGAAGTCGTTAAGCAGGGTCTTTCGCTTCATTGATTCCTTCTTCTCTAAACACCATCTGGATTCCTCGAAGAAGCAGGAAGTCCTGCTGGCGGTTGAGGAGCTCTTCACCAATGTCCTCAAATACCAGGCAAAGAGTGCAAAGGGGATCACCATCGGGTTGAGAAAAGGGAACGGAGAAGTCACGATCAGGATGATCATTCCCGACACGGAGGCATTCGATTTCACGAAAGCGAAAGACCCTGACGTTGATCTCCCGATCGAGCTACGCCGGCCTGGGGGGCTCGGCATTTATCTCACAAAGAGAATGGTCGACAGGATTGAGTTTAGCTACCGCAATCGAACCACGACCATTACGCTGACGAAAACCATTGGAGCATCCGATGCTTGATATCCGACTAACTGAACGAGGTGACGTCATCCTTGCCGGAAGATTTGACGCTGCTCAGTTGGAAAAGGCCAGATCTGTCCTTGACACACTCGTCAGCACCTCGACGGTCGACTTCGGCGGTCTGGAATACATCTCCAGCGCGGGGCTTGGACTTCTGATCGCTACCCAGAGACGACTCAAAGAGGGGGGTCACGAGCTCAAACTGCGGAATCTCAGTCCCCACATCCGGGATATCTTCAAAATTGCTCGATTTGACCTGATTTTCAGGATTGAATAGCGTTCCTAACCAACTTTTCGCTTCTTCGTCTGTATTTCCTGTGGAGCTCAACGATCATGATGCTGTGAAGGAGTGCTTGCGAGGTAACAAGCAGGCATTCGAGGTTATCGTGGATCGGTATCAAAAACCGATCTACAACCTGATCTTGCGGATGGTCCGAGATCCTGAGGACGCTGCGGACCTGACGCAGACGGTGTTTGTCAGGGCCTACGAGAAACTGAAGACCTTCGATCCACGGCAGAAGTTCTTTAGCTGGTTATATCGGATCGCCATTAACACATCGCTGAACTTTGTCAATCAGCGCAAGCACACCGTGCGGATGGATCACGCTGCATCGTATGAAGACATGACCGCGCACGATCAGTATGAGAAGGCAGAACGGGCTGAGAAGTTGGGGGAAGCGTTGATGCGTTTGCGACCGGAATACCGTGCCATTGTCATCCTCCGTCATTTCCACGATCTCTCCTACTGGGAAATCGGAAAGATCCTCGATGTCCCTGAAAAGACCGTCAAATCGCGGCTCTTTTCCGCGCGGCAACTCCTCAGGACATTCCTGGTTCGCCTAGGACTTTAGAATATGATTGAACAGAAGTACGCTGATCTCATACAGAAGGAAATTGACGGTGTCATAACCGACGCCGAGGGCCGATCGCTGAAGGATTATCTTGCCCGGAACAAGGAGGCACGCCGACTGCGTGAAGAGCTTCAAAAGACTGTGGAGAGGCTCAAGTCCGTTCCGCAACTCGATCCCCCTCCGTATCTGAAGAAGCACATCCTGAACTCACTCGGGGTAGGGCAGCCCGTCACGACACCTGGACCTAGACTTCTCGATCGATTGGCCAAAGCGTTCTCCCATCGCCTTGCGCCGAGGTATGCGATCGTATTTTGCTCCGGCTTTTGCCTCGGAATAATTCTCCTTTTCCTCGTTCTTCAGTCATATGAGCCCGTGAGCGACATGTCGCAGTTTACCGGAGCGCTGATGACGGTAGGGGACACGAGATCCTGGAAAGTGATTGACTCACTATCCATTGAGACCGAAGATGCGCGGGGTGTTGTTCGGAGTCTTGATGCAGCTGGGCACCTTTTCGTTGAGGTTGACCTGCGATCCGCCGGGAAGGCAGAGGTGGAGTTGACGGGCGGTCCCGACTATGCGTTTGGGTCATATACAAAGCTGGTTGGGGACGCCTTGTTCATCGAGGTGAACCCGGCCTGTGTCAAGATCTCCCATGTAGACAAGGCACACTATCTGGTTTGGTTCGCAGGTGGGTTACAGAAGGGAAGAGAGCTTGACTTCAAGCTGCGAGTCGGTGCGACGACAATTACGGAATCCGTACAGACAGGCGACATGTAGGCTGGACCTGAAACTTTTTCAACTTCTGCTCTCAGAAGGTGTATGTACAGTGATGAGCTAGGCCACATTATCCTCACAACTATCTAGGGAAGGAGGTCATCTATGGAAGAGATCCAAAACAAGCCAACTTCTTCCAGGCGAACAGGCTGGCTCCTCGGGGCGGCAGCAGTGGCGATCGTCGTGATTGTCTACGTAGCGTTTTTCTATCCGTGGCCGTCGGAATCTGAAGTGTCCGGTACCATGGGGATTCAGAAGGCCGAGAAGTATCGAGCGCCTCAGATCGCGGACAAGGATGTTGCGCTGAAAAATCCGGAAGTCCAGAAATTCATCCAGAGCGACGTGTATGACCGGGTCACCAAGAATGCCAAGCTGATGGCGGCCTTGAAGAGCGGTGAGCTTCAGGCGGCGCTGAGCAGTGCGGCTGTCCAAGCGTTCCTGTCGAACGCTGCGGCCCTGGCAGCCCTTTCGAATGCGGAGCTGCAGGCTGAGCTAGCAAAGGCCGATTTGCAGGCGATGCTGGCCAGTTCGGGTCTGCAAGCTGCCCTCTCGTTCGCTGAGCTCAGAGCAATGCTTGCCAATGCCGATCTGCAGGCTGCGCTTGCTGATCAATCCGTTCAGGCTGCTCTTACGCACGCGGACCTGCAGGCTGCGCTGATGAGCGCGGAGGTCCAGGCAGCGTTGTCAAAAGCCGACCTACGGGCTGCGTTGACGAATGCTGAACTGAAGGCAGCGTTGGCCAATGATGATTTCCGGGCGGCGCTCTCGAATTCTGAGGTCCAGGCAGCTCTCTCGAATGCCGAGCTGCTCGCCGCACTGCAGCATGCAGACCTCCAGGCCGCGCTTGCGAATGCCGAGATGCGGGCGCTCCTGGCACACAGCGAAATGCAGGCGATGTTGTCCCATGCCGAGCTGAGGGCGCTGTTGGCCGAAGCTGAGGTAATGGCTGCGTTGCAGAATGCAGAACTGCGGGCGATGCTCTCAAACGCTGATTTGCGGGCTATGTTGTCTAACGCCGACCTCCAGGCATTGTTGATGAACTCGGAACTGCGGGCGATGCTTGCCAACGCTGAGCTTCG
>VGWB01000169.1 GCA_016873755.1 Ignavibacteria bacterium
CACGGTATTTTCTGAGGAAGATCGAGCCGATGACGAAATCGAGAAAAGCGGGGAAAAAGCGAGGGCGTACCCGCTGAGCGGAAACAGTAGGATTGATTCAGACATTGAACCGCACAAACATTACATCTCCGTCCTCCATGACGTAATCCCTTCCATGGATGTGCAGGAGGCCATGTTCCTTGAGGGCGGCTTCAGAGCCAAAGCGGTCAAGATCCGCAAACTTTGTGATGTCGGCTCGAATAAACCCTCGCTGAAAGTCTGTGTGAATCAGACCCGCAGCCTCTGCAGCAGTAGTCCCCTTGTGAACGGTCCACGCATGGAGTTCCTTCGGGTTGACCGTGAAGAACGTAATCAGGTTCAGAAGATCGTAGCCCTCTCGGATGAACTGGTTTAGTCCCGACTCTTCAAGGCCCAGCCCCCGAAGAAACTCTGCTCGCTCAGCCTCTGGCAATTCTGCGATCTCGGCCTCGACCTCTGCACTGATCACGACGACCTTTGCTGCTTCCCTCGCCGCAATCTCCTGCACGTGCCTCACATACTCAGTTTCAGTGGAGTAGTGCTTCTCGTGCACGTTGCAGACATACATGACGGGCTTGCTGGTGAGCAGGTGAAGCTCTCGCAGCCAGAGGCGCTCCTCGTCGGTGTGGAGGGGAAGGTAGCGGGCCAGGCGGCCAGTTCCGAGGTGGTCGCGGACGCGGGTGTAGAAGTCGGCCTCATCTTTGAGCTTCTTGTCACCCGTCTTGGATCGCTTCTCTGCCTCGCCATGTCTGCGTTCGACCGTTTCGAGGTCTTTCAGGATCAATTCCGCCTCAACAACCTCGATGTCCCGTTTCGGATTGACTAATCCATCCACGTGGACCACGTTCGGGTCATCAAAGCAGCGAACGATGTGCACGATGGCGTCTACGTTGCGAATATGTGACAGGAACTGATTTCCCAAACCCTCACCCTTGCTGGCACCCCGGACGAGACCCGCAATATCCAAGAACTCGAGTGTCGTCGGAACGGTTCTTTCCGGTTTGTAAATCTCGGTGAGGCGGTCCAGCCGACGATCGGGGACCGGAACAATGCCGACATTGGGATTTATCGTGGAGAAAGGATAGTTCGCCACTTCGGCGTGTGCCGCCGTGATGGCGTTGAACAGCGTAGACTTACCCACGTTCGGCAATCCGACGATACCGCACGTGAATCCCAAGTGACCGTTCTCCTTTCCGAGGCACAATATACGAAAGGTTGGCGTTAGAGTGACCCGGAAGAGATATCTTTCCAACGGTTGCACAAAAATTGCTTAGAATCAAATATCTCTTGCATATTTATTCAAGAAAGCGTATACTCATACATTCTTACTATTGACCATTTCGGGACGTGGCGGGCAGAGTCAACATTTCAATCATCGGTGCATCGGGGTACTCAGGCGCTGAACTCCTCAGAATTCTCGCGCGTCACAAATATGCAACGGTGGAGAAACTGTTCGCAAATGCCTCCGCAGGAAAACGGGTTTCGGATATCTACCCGTGGTTTTCGGGAGGAGTAGACCTTGCGTATGAGGTCTACTCAGTTAACGCAGTGGCATCGAGTGATATTGTCTTTATTGCTCTTCCCTCCGGTGAGGCAATGAACCTTGTACCGGAGTTGGTGGAGCGCGGAAAGAGGGTTATCGATCTCGGTGGCGATTTCCGATTGAAGGACGCCTCTCTCTACGAGAAATTCTATAAGCACGAGCATAAGGCGAAGGACGTGCTTCCCCGGGCAGTCTTCGGACTTCCCGAATGGAACCGTCCGCAGATCAAAGCGGCATCACTTGTGGCAAATCCCGGCTGCTACCCGACGAGTGCGATCATCCCGCTTGCACCCGTTTTGAAAGAGGGTCTGATCCGGAAAACCGGTATCACGGTGAGTTCTCTTTCGGGTGTCAGCGGCGCCGGGCGAAGCGCAACGGTCGAGCTATCATTTGCAGAGGTGAACGAATCCGTCAAGGCGTACAAGGTCGGAGTCCATCAGCACATCCCGGAGATGACGACCGTGCTCGAGGAGATCACCGGCGATCATGTTTCGCTGACATTTGTCCCGCACCTGCTACCCGTGACACGAGGCATCTACACCAGTATTTTTGCCCCACTCGCTAAGAATGCAACTCAGGCAGATGTCGCTTCTGCATTTGATAAGTACTACGGCAAGGAATCTTTCGTGCGTTGCTCGGGTACCGCAATACCGGAGATGAAGAACGTGAACTACACGAACTACATTGACATTGGCTTTCGCGTCTATCCTGATAACAATCATCTCATTCTCCTCTCGGCTATTGACAATCTGGTCAAGGGAGCAGCCGGCCAGGCTGTACAAAATATGAACTTAATGTGTGGCTTTGACGAAACGGAGGGCCTCCTTTGACAACAGCAATTCGCGTCGATGAATGTCCCGGTGGTGTAACCGCACCTCAAGGGTTCACCGCAGCGGGCATCTACTGCGGGATTCGCAAGGCGAAAAAAGATCTGGCGTTGATCGTCTCCGATCGTCCTGCGGCTGTTGCCGGAGTTTTTACCGTCAACAAGACGCAGGCGGCGCCCATCCTTGTGGATAAGATCCAGCTGAAGCGGTCGTCGCTCTGCTCCGCTATAGTTGTCAACAGCGGCAACGCGAACGCGTGCACAGGGGAACGAGGTCTCAATGACGCCTGGACCGTTGTGAGGAGTACTGCCAATGCCCTCGGCGTTCAGGAGGAACAGGTGATGGTGTCGTCGACAGGCGTGATAGGTCAGTATCTGCCCATGGAGAAGATTGTGCCCGCAATTGCGGAAGTGAAGAGCAAGCTGAGCCGCAGCGGTAGCAGCGATGCAGCCGAGGCCATCATGACCACAGATACGTACCCGAAAGAAGCTGCAGTGAAGTTCACCATTGGTGACGCTGTGGCGACGATCGGGGGCGTCGCGAAAGGTTCAGGTATGATAGCCCCGAATATGGCCACCATGCTGGGATTTGTTACGACGGACGCTGCTATTGCACAGCCGCTGCTTGTGAAAGCGCTTCGCGCTGCTACAGAAAGATCTTTCAATCGGATAACGGTCGACGGCGACATGAGCACCAACGACCAGGTTTTGATGCTTGCAAACGGCGCAGCTGGGAATGCCTCGATAGTCGACAATTCGGAGGAGTTCCAGCTCTTCTCTTCGGCCCTTGAATATGTGTTGATCAAGCTCGCGAAAATGATCGCGCGGGATGGGGAGGGTGCCACGAAGCTCATAGAGGTTGTGGTGCAAGGGGCGCAGACGGAGCAGGAGGCTGCTCAGGCGGCGAGGGCCGTTGCGAACTCAAACCTCGTCAAAACAGCGGTTCACGGTGCCGATGCCAACTGGGGACGCGTGCTTGCAGCGGTGGGGTACTCCGGAATTGACTTCAACCCGGATCATGTTGAGATCAGCTTTGGAGGTGTGCCGATCCTGCGGAGAAACTATGAAATCGTGTTGGACGAGGAGAAAGCAAAAGACGTTCTTCTGCAAGAGAACGTGGTGATCACGATCAACCTGAACCAGGGAATGTGTACTGCGCGGTTCTGGACCTGTGATCTCACGAAGGAATATGTTCACATCAATGCGAGCTACCGGTCATGATCGACGCTGCGACGAAAGAGGAAGTGCTGATTGAGGCTCTTCCCTACATTCAGACATATGAAGGGAAGACGTTCGTGATCAAGTACGGCGGCGCTGTGATGACGGACGACCGTCTCAAACAGACATTTGCCAAGGACGTGACGATCCTGCGAAAGATCGGGATCAACATTGTCATCGTGCATGGCGGCGGAAAAGAAATCACAGACACGGCGGCGGCACTGGGCATCGGGACGACATTCGTTGATGGCCAGCGCTACACGGATGACAAGATGATCGAAGTCGTGCTGATGGTGCTGGCGGGATTGATTAACAAAGAGATTGCCAACCTCATCAATACAAATGGGGGCAATGCCGTAGGATTGTGTGGTGTGGATAATCTTCTTTTGAAGGCACGCAAGCTCTCGGGCAACGGCTCGGATCTTGGCTTGGTGGGGCACATTACATCGGTGAACGTGGCGTTTCTCAACCTCCTACTCCAGAACGGGATGATGCCCGTGATTGCGCCGATCGGGGTGAGCGAGGGGGGGCAGATCTACAACGTCAATGCTGATCTGGCTGCCGGCGCGGTCGCAGCTGCGCTGAAGGCCGAAAAGCTGGTGTACCTGAGTGATATGGAAGGCGTGATCGTCAAGAACAAGCGTGTCTCAACGCTTACGAAGTCAGAAGCAAACAATATGATCGATGAAGGCGCAATCTTCGGCGGTATGATACCGAAAGTCAGGTCCGCATTCGACACGCTTGATGCCGGCGTGAACAAGGTTCACATCGTCGATGGCCGCATCAAACATTCGTTGTTGCTCGAAATCTTCACCGACGAGGGGATCGGAACACAGATGGTTCACGAGGAGTCAGCAGAATAATGGACAAACAGAATCGGCACTTTGCTATAAAGCAAATCATTAGCCATCAGGTTATCGGCAGCCAGGATGAGCTTTGCCTTGCCTTGGGAAAGGCGGGCTTCGATGTTACTCAGGCGACGCTCTCGCGGGATTTGAAAGAGCTCGGCATAGCTCGGATCAACGCCCCTGAGGGTGTGCGCTACGTTCTGCACGCCGAGAGCGAGGAGCGACGTTTGGTGTCGTTCATCGGATACGAGATTGAAAGCATCGATGCAAATGAGAGCATCGTTGTTATCAAAACGCTCCCCGGCCGAGCCCAGGGCGTTGCGGAGATCATTGACAGTATGCATCATCCGGCGATCCTGGGAACGTTGGCTGGAGACAACACCATCTTTGTTAGCCCCGCGTCCGTGAACAGAGTGGATGAGGTCCTGAGAATGTTGCGCAGCCTCATGTCGGAAAAACGGCTGCAGGTCGCGTAGCGAACGGGAAAACGTCAAGAGTACTTCATTTCATACTTGGCCACGAAGGAGACAACCGTGAAGAAGCAAAAAATTGCTGTCGCATATTCCGGGGGATTGGATACATCGGTCATTGTCAAATGGCTTCAGGAGAAATACGGTGCGGAGGTCATCACCGTGACGGGAGACCTCGGGCAGAAGAAAGAACTCTCCGGAGTTCCGGAGAAAGCGTACAAGACCGGCGCAAAGAAAGTGTACGTGCAGGACCTGCGTGATGAGTTCGTCGAGGGATATATCTTTCCGGCTCTCAAAGCAGGAGCGCTGTATGAACATTCGTACCCGATGGCGACGTCACTGGGGCGGCCTCTTCTTGCGAAAGCCCTCGTGCAGGTTGCCCGCCGGGAACGCTGCACGGCGGTGGCGCACGGCTGCACCGGCAAGGGGAACGATCAGGTGAGATTCGAGGCGTCCATTGCGGCGTTGGCGCCGGATCTGAAAGTCCTAGCCCCGCTCCGGATATGGGAATTCAAGTCACGGGAGGAGGAAATCGCGTATTGCGAGAGACACGGCATACCGGTTTCAGCGACGAAGAAAAGCCCCTATTCGATTGATGAAAACGTGTGGGGAACGGCTATCGAATGCGGTGTTCTGGAAGATCCCATGGTCGAACCGCCGGCTGATGCCTACCAGCGAACGGTTTCCCCGCAGGAGGCACCCGAGAAGCCAACATATGTGACGATCGAATTCAAATATGGTGTGCCCGTTGCACTCAACGGAAAGAGGATGAAAGGCTTCTACATCATCGATGAGCTCAATGAAATTGCCGGAGCGAACGGGGTAGGCCGACTGGATCTTGTTGAGAACCGGCTGGTGGGGATCAAGTCGAGGGAGGTCTACGAAGCTCCGGGCGCCGTTGTGCTCCATTTCGCGCATCAAGAGCTCGAACGCCTGACGCTCGAGAAAGAGGTCGCCCATTACAAGGCCAAAATGGCGCAGGACTATGCAACGCTGGTGTACAACGGACTCTGGTTTACGCCACTCCGAGCAGCCATGGATGCCTTCATCAATGACACGCAACAGACGGTCAACGGCCTTGTGAAGGTCAAGCTCTACAAAGGCAACGTCGAGATTGCGGGTCGGACGTCCCCCAATTCACTCTACGACACCAAGCTTGCAACGTACACGCAGGAGGACACGTTCGATCACAAGGCGAGCGAGGGGTACATCAAGATCTTCAGCCTGCCGATGAAGACGTTCTACCAGATTAACCTCAACGGCTTTGCCGGGAGGAAGCGGAAGATCAACCGCAAGCTGAAGAAGCGCGTGTCCAAAGTCAAATATTAGGAGCAAGCCGAAAAAGGCAGGCAAGAAGAAAGCAGGGTCAGGGTGAGCGAAGTCTGCGCCGAAGGCGCAGACTGCGCTCAACGTGACGGTGTTTTGTTTTTCAGCGGCCTGCTACTGCCACTTATTGCCGAAGGCAACATCAGCCGATGAGGGTACTCATCGGCTTTTTCTTTTTCGGTCGTCCAGATGTCTTGTATCTTTTAGCATTTCTTGGTTCATTGACCCGTCGGATTTCTCATCTTCGGTAAAGGAGATCCTTGTGCATCGTCTGATCAGCGTCCTGGTTCTGTTTCCCGCTCTCGTGGCTGCCCAAGTGTCGGGCGTCGTTCTGCAGGGTCCCGTGAAGAATGACTCATTGTATCTGCGGGTTGTCGTCCCCGACCGCGATACCGTTCTCGCGGCATCGACGCGTCACCGCGTTGCTGCAAGCACGAACCCGAGCGCGAAAGCCTTCATCAACGGGAAAGAGGTCAAAGTCTATCCCAGCGGGGCGTTCGTCTCCCTCTTGCCTCTTGCGGTCGGTGAGAACCCCGTTCAGCTGCTTGTGCGGTCCATGAACGGGGATTCGCTTGTAAAGCAGTATATTTTTGTTCGGCCGGAACCGCCGAAGCCTTTGCCGCGTGATCCGGTTACCATCGACGCAGCTTCAATCGAGCCGTCGCAGGATCTCTGGCTAGGCAAGGATGACATCCTGGAAGTTCGGTTCCGAGGAAGTCCGGGCTACGAGGCATACTTTGATATCGAAGATGTCGAGTCCGGCATTCCGATGACGGAGCAAGTGGGCACCGAGGGAAATGGTGGTGAGGGTATTTATGTTGGACGATACAAAGTGAAGGAGACTGATGAAGCCAGAGAGAGCCCCATCAGGGTTCGGCTGAAAAGGAGCTTCTGGAGCAGCGAACGTGCATATTCCAGGGGGAAAGTATCCATTCTTCCTGAAGAGCTTCCCCGCGTTGCTGTCCTCAAGGGGCGAAAGCCCTTCTTGAATGCCGGTCTCGGAACCGACCGCCTCGGTGGTGCGAAGCTCGGATATCTCCAGAGCGGTGTTCGAGTTCAGGTCACCGGGAAGGTGGGTCGGCAGTATCGCATTCGGCTTTGCGATAACATGACAGGCTGGCTGCCGGAAAACTTCGCAGAGCTTCTGCCGCCCCAGACTCCCCAGCCTCGATCCCTGACCGGCTCAATCCTGGCGACGGGGATAGGCTCCGAAGATGTTGTCACGATCTCGCTCCGCCAGCGGCTGCCGTATTTGACGGATCAGCTCATTGATCCATTGGCAGTGGTGGTCGATGTCTTCGGCGCAACCTCGAATACAAACTGGATCACCCATCATCTCTGCGCTCGCGGGATCAAGAACGTGAGCTGGGACCAGGTTGGTGCAGACCACTATCGTCTGACAGTTTCCTTGAACTATGGCCAGCATTGGGGGTACGATGTCGCGTACGAGCAAGGCTCAAACCT